>DMST01000251.1:9640-15831 GCA_003454975.1 Cytophagales bacterium
CCGTAGTTTTTCCCGCCTATGCAGGGCGGTTCCGCAACATGGACTTCCGCAAGTACGTGGAGCGCACCGTGCGCATCAATACGCCCGCGCACATCTATCCCAAGGTATGCTGGATATCGCCGGAGCAAATGGCCGAACTGGAAGAAGTATACCAGCAGTGGCTGCAGCTGCTATCGCGGGTGAGTCAACCGCTCGACACGCTATGGCCACCCCAACCCAGCACTACGCTGGGCGGCACCCTCCCAGATTTAGACATCAGCTACATGCCCGGCTGGTACCGCGACCGGCTGGAAGTGCTGCATAGCATGAGCTATGCCCGTACGGCCAAACTGCGCACCTATGCCATCGAAAATGACGGCCAGATCCCCTTGCGCTACGGCGAAATGATTCTGGAGTGGCTAGACCTGCTGGTACTCACCATACCCTACAACGGTGGCAATACCAATGCGGAGTTCAACGCCGCCATGTACGAAGCCCAGAAGCTCATAGTGAAGCTGCTAGAGCTGGAACAGATCCACTTCATCCTGCTCAATAAGCACGATCTTAATCTATCGGCCAGCATTCGGTACGATGACCTGAGAAAGGTGCTACCCTACATCAATACCGAAGAAAGCGTATACCAGGCCTACCAGGATGCCATCAAGCACCTGGCGCAGGCCTGGAATGACAGCTATTCTACCCTGGACGGTGACGACAAGGAGGTGATTCCACCGGGATTGAGTACGCCCTACGCCATCCTGATCCAAACCACCTTCACGGGTCTACAAGGCCCGCTAGCGGTCATGGACAATGCCGTGCCCGAAGACCTGTCTACCGAAGCCCTCCACCGGGAGCTGCTGGAGCAGACCTTCCAAAAAGAGTACATTCTTCGGCTATCCGAACTGGAAGATCACCTGGACATCATGGCCAACCTATCGGCTGAGGAACAGCGCATAGGTGGGCAAACCATACAAGACATAGTGCTGCAAGCCCAGCAGGTGCTGGACTGCACCCAGCGCTACCGACTGAGCTACCTCCAAAACCGCCTACTGGTGATCTTGGAAAGCCTACGCAACGTGTACCCGAGCGCCACCCTGCATGACTGCGAAGAAAGCGATGCTACCCAGCGCCCGGTTTCCCTGGACAATACTGTGCTTGGTTCCTTCACTCCTATAGACTCTACCCCCGACGATGCAAGCGATACTTGAAAACTTCCCCCTGTTTGAGCCCAATCAGGTCTTGAGCAGCCGCCACCTGAACGACCTCCGGGACTACCTGGACCGCCAGAACGCCCTTACCCGGAGTAAGCTACTGGGTACCGGCATCTTCTCCGGCTTGGAGGTAACCCTGGAAGCTGACAAGCTGCACATATCTGCCGGTGCCGGTGCCACCAGTGAGGGCATGTTGCTCAACTATTTGGGAGGGACCTATACCCATTTTACCCGCTACGACGGCTTAGGAAGATACACCAGCATCACCGAGACCCTGGCCGCCCAGTACGCCGAAGACGGGGAAGACACGCGGGTACCGGTTATCTTTGAGTTATTCACGGAGGATGATCCGCAGCTGCCAGTAGATGCCGAAACGCTGAACGAAAACCACGGAGGGCTATTTGACCAGGGGGTGGTCATGCTCTACGTAGAGGAAGTAAGTACCGAGCTCAAGTCTTGTTTTGCCAACACCTGCGACGAGCACGGCAAGGAAGTGAAGTTCTACATCCGGCCGCTCATCATTCCCAGGCACGATGCAGAAATCCTATACATCCAGACTGAGCCCACTACTTTTCAGTACCACGCCCGAGCTCCAAAACTGGAGCTAAGGCCCTTGCCTACCGTACACATACCTCCCACCACCGCAGGGGATAACCATCTGCATGTGTTTGAGGCCTTCCGAGACGTACTAGAGTCCTATTTACCGAAACTTAAAGAGGACCTAAATCAGACTTGGCTCAGCATAAATCCTCTATTCACGTTCAACCGAAATAGCCAAAACAACATAGATTATGTCTGGGATCAGAAGGATTGGTATGCCGACGGATTCGATCATGACATCACCACCACCCATCATGTCTATGATCTGGTCCGTACCATTACCATCGCCCATCAGGAGTTCCGGAATCTACTACTAGACCTCATCCCAGACAACCTATTTGAGTGGCACCGATCCTTTCCCGACTTCTTATTTCTGGGAAGCCTGAGCCTGACGGAAGGCAGCGGTTTGGCCTATGAGGTCAATAGCCTGAACATTCGGCACCATCACATAAAAGCACTACGAAACGAGGCCGGCACCATCCATTATCGCAAAGCCATCGAGGCTTGGTACCGCCTGAATGTGCTCATCAGTTCTACCTCCCTCCCCGGAGCCTCAGAGGTTACCCTGCTTACCCCCAGTCCTGGACACAGCGCCCCGTTGGGAACCTGGGCCATGCCCATTTATGTGCTCCCTGAGTCTATTGAAGTCGTTTGGAGCACCGAATTGTATGGGGAGCACCGGACGGCAGAATCGCTGTCCTACCATAAAACGGCCGCCGAACCCGATAAGAGTAAGCATCCCATTGCGTACGCCCACGACAGCAAAGACTTCTACCGTGTAGAGGGCTACAAGAACCGCCCCCTATCGGAGGTGATGGACGAGCTGCTGGAAGCCCGACGCATGTACCACCTGGACTTTGAAGTACTCCCCCTAAAGGTGGGCGGCCGCGAAGTCACCAATACTGACCGCCGGGAGTGGTACTGCCAACCTACCTACCTGCGCTACCAAGAGCAATATACCGAAGCCCGGCAGCGGGCTCTACAGAGCCTGTCCAACCTCCGCCAGTACTTCAGCTTTGACGGATACAATCCTGCCCATGCTGATGCCATTGCCCGGTACAAAGAGGCGATAGACCGTAGAGTAGGTCTCGAAGAGTTGACTTCTGAGCAGGGTTTGCAAATCGTAGACCTGCTGAAAGAAATCAAACTCCTGATGGAGGTACTGAACCAAGAGGCCCTGAGCCGGTTCGATTTCAATCGGTTCCACGAAACCTACCGAAACATGCATACCCGGCTCACCACCTACCTCATGGTGACCAACGGGGTGATGATAGACCTGGTCATCAGCTTTATGAAGGCCGAATCCGGTCGCAATTTCAATTTTGGAGCCAATGCCTTCAACCAACTCATCCGGGCTTTTCAAAACTTAGTACTAGACCCTACCTGGTACCACAAGCTACAGGCACTCTACATCCAGCTGCGTCAGTTTCAAGCCGTGTGGGGAGCCCACCGGCTAGACGACTTCGGGGCCTTTCTGGAGCAAAATCCCTCCCTCACCCACCTGGGGGGTGTACACCGAGGCGGCCTGCTTGTACTGCTGTATGGAGACCACAACGGGCAGAGCGACGTAGTCCTCGCTGATTTCCAATCGCGGGCCTGCTGCTTTTCTACCCCGGAACCCCCATGCCCGGATAGCGACGCCTGGACCACCGCCCTGAAAGCCACCAAGGCATTACCCCCGTACGCCCATCCGGAATTTGGCTATACCTACCCCGGTGCGCCCATTGTGCTGCACCTACTGACTAACGATGCCCTGTACCCCGTGGGCACCCCTACCGTCAGCTTGGTGCCTGAATCCTACGTGGCCCTCCCCGGGGCCTCCGGCAGTGCCGATGCCACCCTGCACGAAGTAAAACTGATTGATAGTGGCCGAAACGTCATTTACCAGCCGCCAGAAGGTTTTGAAGGCTTCTTCATGTTCCAGTACCGCCTCAGCAACGATGACGGTACCGACACCAGCCAAGTATACATTCTGGTAGGCGACGCCAAAGACGACACCCCGCCGGCGGCCATCTATGCGTACCCTGTAAGCCTGGACATTAATCCCAATGTGACTACCTCCGGTACCGTTACCCTGCTGGGCACTACCAAAATAAGCGTACTGCCCAGTGGCGGTCCCGTTTCGGTGGGCCTGAATGCCGCGGGTGCCAACGGCCTGGCAGGTACCGGATGGTCCGCACTCGTTACCGCCGACAATCAAATCCAGATCACGGTTGCGCCCGGTTCCGTAGCGGATACCTTCGACGTACCCTACTACATCTTCCAAGACAGCCTTTCGGCCAATAGCAACATTAGGGTATCGGTAGACGCCATCGAGGAGGCAGTAGATGCCAAAGACGACGCCATCGCCATCACTACGGCCGATGACGCCACCATCAGAATTCTGCTGGACGATGTGTTTGAAAGCTCCCTGGCCGACCTGAAAGTCTTCCTCAACCCTGTGACCGACCCCGGATTTACCGTACGGGCTACGGACGGAGACGGCAATCCCAAGGAAATGACCTCCCCGCTGGGTGCCGGTATAGAGCTGGTGAAGGGCACTACGGCAAACGATACCTACATCGAGTACAGTGCCAGCCGGGCGGGCAAGGACGAATTCTACTACACCATACAAGCCCCTACCGGGAATCCGGATACCGCCAAAGTGACCGTAGAAGTAAGCCCCAAAATTGCAGGTATCGAAGTGCTGGGTACTATTGGTGTGGTGTCCAGCCAAGACCTTCCTGCCGGCGACTTTGACAGATCGTTACCTTACCAGTATGAGTTCCTCAATGTAGGCGGCGAAATAGCCGCATACAACGAAAACGGCAACCAAGTACTGGCTACCTATACCCAAAAGGGGCAGATGGTGCGGCTCATCCAGTCGAGCAGCAAAACGGTGATTGAGTACCGTAGCGATGCCATTGACGTACTAGAGGACAGCGTAGACATCACCCTGACTCAAAACGGATATACCTCGGCACCGGTCACGATCGACTTCAAAATCACCAACGATACCTTCCAGGACGACGACGTTCTGAACTATTACGATGCTACCCGGGCCGACGGTGGCTTCCGCTTCTACATTCCGCAAGACCCTATGCTGGTAGCCCCCGCTCCCGACGGCAGCCTATACGTAGCCGATCTGGAAGGGTTGAAAGTCGGATACCGCGTGACCAACCACCTGCCCAATGGCGCCTTGGACGCCGCGTGGCTAGGCTCCGGCTCCGGGGCCACCCCCATCAAAAGCAGTACCGGCACCCTGGTAGACATGACCGTAGATGCCAACGGTTTCTTATGGCTGGCAGACAGCAGTCTCACCTCACTGGTCCGCTATTCCCCCGGCGGGTTGGGGCAGTCCATCCAGCTGAGTGGCAGTTTCGTGGACGATACTCGGAATAACTTCTCGGTACTCACCACTACCCAAGACCGCACGGCTGTCCTGGCTATCCAGGGTACCGTCCTCTATCAGTTAGATCTCAATGCCCAGGTCATCCGGCTGGTCGATCTGGCACCCTTGCGCTTCACCAGCAGTGGTATCACCGGCATGGCCGAGCACGACGGTTTGGTGTACCTCATCGATAGTTCGGGCATGACCGCCGTAGACCTGGCTACCGGGCTCGCCATCAACCAGGTACGGTTTCTCAACGGTTTTGACGTAGCCGTTTCTCCGGCGGGTTGGTTTATTAGCCTTCCCAACCAAAACCAGATTTTGTACCTGGACCCGAAGGATATTACAACCCGGAACTTCCCCAACCTTGGCAAAGCCATTGCCGTAGAAAGCACCGCCAATCCAGGCCTCATTGACCTCACCCCCGGTTCGCTGAAGTTCATACCGGACCCTGAATTCCAGCTGCCCGGTCGGCTAGAATTTGATAGCTCTGGTAAGCTGCACGTAGGCCTGCGAAGCAGTGAACGTACCCTCGCCTTCCGCATCAATCCAGATCTCAGCTACGACTTGCGCAGCATCATGGAGAGCAAGGGAGTAACGCAAGACAATTCAGACGTTTCCGTGGGTTTCCTCTCCGCAGGGGGCTTGCGGGCCGCTACCGAGGTAGGTAGTGTAACTTCAGCGGGCAACGTACAGCTCGGCAATACGGGCACCGTTCCGCAAGCCTTCGAATCCCCCGCTTCCCTTTCCATGGACAGGGCTAGCAGCACCGAGGCCACGGCACCGCAGCCCAGTAGTCCACGCTATACTGCTACCGTTCGGCAGAAGGCTAGCCTCAGTAGTTCTGCTACGGCCAGCCCAGCAGAAGCCATCCCTGCAAAAGCTGATACCGCAACCAATACAGTCTCTAGCATTGTTGCTTCCCTCAAAGCTAGTAGCGCGGAGGTTTCTCCGGCGGTAGCGGAAGAAGTCACCAAAAAAACAGCCCCCAGTAGCAGCGCGGCGGCCAAGAAGAGTGCTTCACCAGCGGC
>DMST01000252.1:0-1092 GCA_003454975.1 Cytophagales bacterium
CCTCCAGCCACCGCTGCATAAGCAGCCAGGCCACGGGTACGGACAGCAAAAATCCGAGAAGTACCAGACGTAGAAAGCTGCCCGTGATGAGCGTAAGCAGGCTGGCTACGGAGGCTCCCAGCACCTTGCGGATGCCTATTTCCTTTTCGCGCTGCTGGGCATTGAGGGCTGCCAGGCCAAAGAGGCCCAGAGAGGCTATCAACAAGGCCCAAGAGCTGAAGGTGTGGAAGAGGTTGGCCTCCTGGGTGTCCGTATAGTAGAGGGCCGCTAGCCGCTGGTCCATGTACTGAAACTCCACCGGATAGTGCGAGTAAGCACCTAGTGAGCGGGTGAGGAACTTCATGGTTTCAGCCATGTTTTCGGGCCCTATTTGCACCGAGATGTACTGGAAGTAGGGTCGGGTTTCGATGAGCACCGGGCTGATGGGGAGGTGCATGGAGTGCAGGTGAAAATCACGAACTACCCCGATGATCGTCCGGTAGTTTTGAGGATAATTATCGGTGAGGGGTTGGCCGATAGCCTCCTCCGGACTGAAGCCCAAAGCTGCGGCGGCCGTTTGGTTGATGAGGCAGTAGCCCAGGCTATCCGTAGCCGGCGAGGACGGGGGCAGTAGCCTGCCTGCAATCAACTGCAAGTCATACACCGCTAAGAAGTCCGTATCGGTCCGCAGGCGGTAGATCGGTAAGTCGTCATCAGGGCTCCCGCCGGGGTCATCGTTAATCACCGTGGCCGACCGTACCTCGTGGGGTAGATTTTGGGAGCAGCCCACACCCAGTACATTGGGGTGGCTCAGCCATTCGTTTTTGATTACCTCAAAGTGATCGCGTATCTCGGAATCTTCTACCTCCAGCGTCACAATCTGGTCCTTGGCAAAACCCAGGTCTCGGTGCCGGATGAACTGGAACTGCTGATACATAATGAGGGTACCGGTGACCATGATCATGGAAATGGCGTACTGTCCCACGATGATGGCCCGCTGCCCTCGG
Source organism: Cytophagales bacterium (assembly GCA_003454975.1). Classification (GTDB taxonomy): domain Bacteria; phylum Bacteroidota; class Bacteroidia; order Cytophagales; family Cyclobacteriaceae; genus DMST01. The sequence goes on from DMST01000252.1 coordinate 987, forward strand.
GAGGTGCGTACACCGGAGGCCGTGGTCTTGACCCCTTTGATGGGGGAGAAGGAGGACAGCACCAGCGCGGGATAGCTACCGGATAACAGCCCCAGCCCCAACACTA
>DMST01000252.1:1121-18430 GCA_003454975.1 Cytophagales bacterium
AAGCCCCAACACTACGGCTAGCAGGGTGAAAAGCAGGTTGGGCTTCAGAATTTCGGTGAGAGATAGCTCCCGGCTGAGTAGCCGGCCAAATTCCGGCAGCCCCAAAGACACGGCTACCAACGCCACCACCAAGGCCACCAGGGTGAGCAGCAGGGATTCTAACAGAAACTGCACGATAAGCTGCTGCCGTCTGGCGCCAATGGTCTTACGCAGTCCTATTTCGCGGGCCCGGTGCATGGACCGGGCAATGGACAGGTTCATGTAGTTGAAGCAGGCCAGTGCCAGTATAAGCAGGGCAATGGCCTGGAAAATGCTGATCTGCTGTGGATTGCCCTTGCCGCCGAAATCGTTGTTCATGTCGGCCCGCATGTGTATATCCGTAAGTGGCTGGAAATAGTAGGCTATATCGGAGCGGTCTTCGGTCCAGTGGGTGCTGATCAGGTGATCCATTTTGGCCTCCAACGCCGCCACCTGTGCCTTTTGGTTGACAGTGAAATACGTCTGGTAGTTGCTTCCGTCCCACCGCTCTTTCTTGAACTCATTCAAATATCCCTGGTGCGACTGCAGGTTGATGAGGTAACCAAACTGGAAGGTGCTGTTGGCGGGTACATCTTCTACAATACCGGATACCAGATAGGGCTCCTCGTCTACCGTAATGGATTGCCCCACTAGCGTGTAGGGGTTGCCAAATTTTTCGGCCAGGGACACCGTGAGCACGATGCTTTGCGGGTGCGCCAAGGCCTTAGCGGCGCTGCCCTGAAGGAAAGTAGGATGAGAAAACACCTGGAAGAATGAGGTATCTACCCACAGACCATCTTCCATGAAATACCCCGTTTGGTCGGTACCCAGCAGCAAAGAGGCTTTGCGCAGGGTGGTAGCGTGGCGTACCTCTGGATAGTCTTGGGTGAGTGTGCTGGCCAGCTGGGCCGGGGTCACGGCGTACAAATCGCTGCCCAGGTATTCATCGCCGGAGGCGTGTTCGTATACCCGGTAAATCCCCTCAGCGTTTTCGTAAAAACGGTCGTAGCTGCGCTCGTGGTTTACAAACAAATAGATCAACAGAAAACAGCACAGCCCTAACGACAGGCCGGCCAAGTTGATAAGCGAGTACCTGCGCTGCCGTACCAAATTGCGCCAGCTCACCTTCAGATAATTTTGGAGCATCCCGGTGTTGATCAAATCGGTCAGCTGGTGGAGGGTTTTCATCATGCCCGGTCTAAAAAGAAAGAGGATGTCCTTGTATAGCCGCCGTTTCGCCTTTCTGGTGCCCACTTTCTGCACGTTGCGTTCGTAGTGTTCCCGTAGGTCTCCTTCTATGAAAGGAAACAGGTCAGGACGGCAGAAGGCTTCCAGCAGGCGGATGGGAAACTTGGGGGGAAGGGGGTGCGCCATAGGGGGACTATTTGAGATTGAGGATGATCTGGGGTAGAGCGTTCCATAGTTTGTCGCGTGCCTCACGGCTTTGGTCGAGCGCCTTCTTGCCGCTGAGGGTTAGCGTGAAATAAAGCTTCGGTCTGCCGGCGCGTATTTCGGTGCCGTCGCCCGTGTTGGCCGCTAATAATCCTTTGGATTCTAATCGTTTCAAGGTGGTTTGCAGACCACCTACCGTTACTGATCGACCTAGCTGTTCCTCTATTTCATCACGGATCGTAACCCCATATGCATTCCCGTGTAGTATACCCACTGTCAGTAGAACAATTTCCTCAAATTCACCCAGTTGGCTTGCCTTCATGTTTAAATACTATGATGTAGTATTCGTAATGGTAGTGAATTTTCCAAAGACTACAAACTAGTGTTTGGCAAGCTGGGGTAATGACTGAGGAGGCGGTGCTTACATAACAAATGGGGTCAGGGGATAGGGTAGGGCAGCCCATGCGGACTGCCCTGAGGATACGCTGGCTTTATTCTATCACCAAGGTTTGTACCTTCTTACCTTCCGTATCTACTGCTACTACGAAGTAGGTACCTGCCTGAAGTCCGGTCAGGGATACCTTGGCTTCGTGCCCGGACAGACCCGTTAGGGTTTTCACCTCCTGGCCCAGGAGGTCGATCACCGAAACTTGTTCCAAGAAGCCCTGGGAGCGAACCGTCACTTCGTCTACCGCAGGGTTAGGATAGAGCTCAGCGGCGGGCAGTACCTCGAGTGTGCTTGCCACCCCTCCGCGGGGTATATTGGTCTCAGGGATTACGCGTACAAAAGTAGAAACGGAGCGGCTCTCACCACAGGAAAGGAAGTTGGCGGTAACGTACCCTACCGCATCTCCGGCGGCTTCTACCACTACGGTATTTTCGCTGGGCTCACTTACGTACAGCAAGCCACTTGGCAAGGACCAGGTTAGGTCCGTGATTTTTTGCGCCGATAGGATATAGGTGGCGTTTTCGAAGCGGACGATGGTATCGGGCCCCGTCAGTGAGAAGTCATTCTGAGGACCGAAATCGATCTTCTTGTGGCGTGTCGGGCTACTGGCCGCGCAAGGCCCGCTTCCGGTGGAGGCAAAAACGAAGAGTTTAACATCAGTGTACGATCCTGATTTCGGAAAGCGCAAGAATACATCGAGTTCTGGACCCGTGTAGCTGCTAACATTTTCTTCGGTGACAGGATGAATGATTTTGTACGGGCTTTCTGCCGTCCAGGTGTACTGAGTAGCTCCAGGTACGGCGCTGATAGAATAGTTACGGACACGATCACACACTCTTCTGTGTCCCTCAATGACGCCGGGCTTAGCGGGAGCGGTATCTCCGTAAGGGACACTAAGGGTGGCTACTTCGGTATCCTTGGTAGCCGTAACGGATGCCACCCCAATGCCTTGGGGGAAGGTAACGGTGAGCCCATTCCCGGTCCCTTGGAAAGAACCGCCCGTGGAGAAGGTGATGTCCCAATTCACTTGTGCCTGCGGATTACCACCAACGGAGAAGAATTGAACGATACCGCCACAACTGGTAGGCCCACTGTAGCTAATGGCAAAACCGGGTTCAAGATCATCGTCAAATTGTGCTTGCGCCGAGAATCCGGTAAAAGCTGCTAGTCCTAGAACTAGTGTTAATACTTTATTAAAGTGTTGCATGGATCAATAATATTTGGTTTATAATATTTATTTAAGGGATGCTTTTTTCGGGCATAGTAATCCTGTTTCCTAGCCACCGGGGTGGCGGAGGGTAAGTTGCTTGGTACTTAGTCTTGAGTAGGGGAGTAGCGCGTACGGGCTACGGTGGGTGTGTTGTGTGCATGGGAGTTGTCCTTATTTTGAGTTTGTTGTTGACCTGGGATACGGGTATTATGTTATTCATTTTCAATCCTGAGCCTGCCTAGCCGAAGCAGAACCTTCTTGTGCAGCAGTTGATGTCCACCGGCAATGCCGTATTCCTGCATGTTGCGGGCACAGGATTCCAGCACGTTGTCTACCCAAAAGGCAAATAAGTTCGGAGGGCAGAACACTAGTAGTATGCGAGAGGAAAATGAACACGGCTGAATCATCATGTAGGCTAAGTCATGTTGGGTTTAAGGCTAGGTTGGGAAATGACGCGTCCCTTTACCTGCACGATAGAGAAAATCGGGATGTTCTCCGGTTGCGGTCCATTCCCAACGCTGCTTGTGTGCCTTCGCGAATGGTAAGGGAGTAAGCATTCCCTTACCAAATTGGCCAGCGAGAGCAATACAACGTTTTCGAGTCCTGTTAGTGATCTAGACATCATATATAAATACTACGATGTAGTATTTACAATGCTAGTGAAATTCATAAACACTACAAAGTAGTGTTTATTATTTCTTCAGTATTTAGTTTGGATGTTATGGGTAATAAGATGCTTTGCAGAGAAAAATCTTCGGCGAGTAGGGGGGGCTATTTGCAAGGTTTGGGTCAATGGTTAGGGAATCACAATGTCCACAACTTCCTGCCGATACTGCCCCGCATAGAGTATTCGCTCGGTTATTCCATTAATATCCGTTTGCCGCACCTCCGAAAAGAAGTAACGGTAGCACCAACCACAGGCATCGGCAGGTTTCCGATCGATAACAAAATATAGGATTTGTTCATCGCCTATGGGCGCTCGAAACAGACAACTAATTGGGTCTGCGCTACCGTGCCGTTCTAAAAGCTGGGAGACCCGGAGAGAATATGTGTTGTTTTCCGATTCAGGTAGGGCAAAGTCTTGCTCGCCTTCGCAAGTGTAATAGATACTGTCTTGCTGAGTTTCCGGCAATTCTATAAGTTCTCCGTCGGCAGCTACTAACCGGAAATAGAGGGTTTGTCGGTAGGTTCCGGGGGGTGGGCAGCCCGGATTGGATCGACATTCAATGGCTTGGCAGCTGCCCAGGCCTACCATCAAAAGAATGAGTAGTGAGGAGAATCGAACCATGGAGGAGTTATTTGCCGGATACGTGATATCATGGGCTTTCCGAAAACTAAGAAAATTGGGGTCCAATGTAGTGCTCTGTGCATAAGCCACGGGTAAAAAAGTGGCCTTACCGATTCACCTGCTGGGTATTGACGAAGTTCGAGATATCCTGTTGGGTATGCTGTTCCTCCTCCTCTGGATTGGCCATGTACAACATGATAGAATTGATGATTCGGTCTTCTGCTGATTGCTTCTGTTGCACCTCACCACGATGAAACATACCAAAAGTGGGTTTTTGGAATGACTTGCTATTGTTGAGCACTAGCAGCCGGTAGTGATCCTTCGGGAAGGGAGTCAACTCGGTAACATAGGGGGCAATGGAAGGCGCTTCAGCGGCGACATTGACCTCTTGGCTGCCGCCAAAATAGGTAGCTAGGGGAATGCCGTGCTGCTCAATGAGCTTGGAAAAATCAGCCACATACACCCGGCTATCCACCGCCGTGGGCTCATAGCCCAACATGAGAAATGAATGTGGGTGTGCGCTGTCCCGATGAAACTGGCTGGTATGCTGATGACTAAACCGGCCCATCCATTGATAGTTTAGCCGCAAGTTGGCTCTTCGCTGGCTCACCGCGGTCAATCCCTCTTTCAGCTCCACCATACGCTGCCTAAAGGCAGAGGAAGTCATATGGCTACCCATGTCCTCATAATAAAACCCCGGCTGTTGGGTAGACTGCCTAAACACGGCCTCGTAGATGTACTCCAGCTTTTGTGCTGAAAAAGCAGGAGCAGAATCCCGGGTGTAAGCGTGGCTAGTTTCTGGATTTTCCATAGCAAGGGAATTTGAGGGTTTTCAGTGACCGGTTGTGTTTTAAAACTGGTTGTAATTATAAAATTAGTGATCTAGTTTTACAAGCAGTTGTAATAAACAAGTTGTAGAATGGCCAGAGATCCCAAATCCTTTTGTTCGATCAACTTAGCCTTGGAAGTCTTCGGGGATAAATGGACACTGCTCATTATCCGGGATATTATGCTGGGCGACAAACGGCATTTTCGAGAGATATTGCAGTCCGAGGAGAAGATATCTACCAACATTCTTACCGACCGGTTGAACATGCTGGAGAGTAGGGGCATCCTGACCAAGGGAAATGATCCCTCGCACAAGCAAAAATTCGTATATAGTCTGACCCAGAAGGGGATCGACCTGCTGCCGGTAATCGCTGCTATGGCACAATGGAGTCTGAAGCATGAGCCGGTGAGTGCGATTTCCCAGCAGCACACGCAACCCATTGCCGAGGGTGGTCCGGAGCTAATTGGAAGGCTTTCGGATGAACTCGCGACGAAACATCTTTAGTATTGAAGAGAGGGGTTACCTCACCTTGGCCGTTACGATCCGGTAGCCCGCATCCAGCTCGGATTGCTCAAGTAGGTCTTGGTTACGGTCGGCCCAAGCCCCTGAGTTCAAATCCGTTTCTAGCTTCTGCAGGCCTTCGGTTACATCATCCAGTTTGGCAAAGGTAGAAATGGACTGTCGGACCACCGGGTCTAGGTAGGCCTGTGGGCGTTTCCAATAAGCGGCCAGGAAACCGTCCTGGCAGTCGTGCGGGATGAGCAGAGGCGTCACCTTTACCTCCTCAAAGTGATCATCAAAGTACTCCAAGGGAGAGAAGATCTTGAGGTCCATGGCATAGCCTTCAGGAAAGTAATCGCGGGTAAGCCAAAACGGTTCTGCCGTAGGATCCCAGGTTAACGCTATGAATTTGTGAGTAGTTACGCGGTTGATCTCCCGAAAACCTCGTGTTTGGTCTTGCCAGTGGTGAATGGAAAGTATGGTGAGGGCATGGGAAAAGGAATTGTCCTCAAAGGGCAAGGCCTCGGCAGAGGCTTTCACCACTGGGTGGGCCTCCTTCGGTCGTTGTGCGATCATCTTGGTAGAAGGTTCCACGGCTATTAGATCTATCCCTTCGGGCTCGTAGGAGCCTGCGCCCGCACCAATGTTGATAATCTTGGTAGCGCCTGCCAGCTCGGCATGCAGCTGGTCGGCTATCCGTGGGTCGGTGCGGCGTGTGGCAACGTAGGCCTTGCCGATTTCGTCGTAGAGGGGCTTCATAGGGAATAGGAATTCATTAATTCCTATAATTTAATTGCGATATCATCGCTGTCCAAGAGACTTCAATCCAAAGAGACTTCAATCCAAAGAGCCTTCTGGCCTTATTGATCTGAGCGGTAACTAAGAATGAAAGCAAGACTCTAGGATAACTTATGGCCATATTTGGTAAGTAAGCAGGCTTAGACGTTCTTAACTTTACATCCCCATCTTTTGCCTATGGCCCTTTATGTCAATCCGTATACTGATTTTGGCTTCAAACGCATCTTCTTCAACCCTGCCCATCAGCGATTACTGTTAAACTTCCTCAATGCCATTTTGGCCTTCCTGGGCGATCCGCTGCTGGTGGAGCTTGAGTACCTAAGCCCTGACCAGCAACCCGAAACCAGGCAAGGCCGTAGGGTGTCTTTTGATGTGCTAGTGAAAGACGAAACAGGTCGGCATTATCTGATAGAGATGCAGCAAGGAAGCCAGGCCCATTTCTTCAAACGACTAACCTATTACCTGTGCAGGATGGTGATAAATCAAGGAGAGAAAGGAAATGTTTCTACCGAAACCGACCGGCCAAAACCATACGATTATAATTGGAGACCTGTTTTTGCCATTGCCCTAATGGACTTTCTCCTTCCCATGGAAGGCTTGCCTAAAGAACTTGCTATTCATCCATTTCGAATCGGCCATATGCTAGCTCCTAAAATTCAGTTCCCGGATCTTACTTGGTTGTGTCTGGAGATGCCCAAATTTGGCAAAACCCTAGAGGAGGCGGAAACCCGTCTGGAAGAATGGTTGTTCTTTATTAAGAATTTAGAGATTAAGCCGGATCAGGTGGAGGATTCCGACTTCAAGGAACTCTTGGAGGTAGCCAATTTGGCTAACCTAACACCGGAAGAATACGAAAACTATATGTTGACCCGAAAGCAATACGACGACTACTATAACTCACTCGATTATGCTGAAAAGCGAGGAGAGCAGCGAGGAGAGCAGCGTGGCGAAGCGCGTGGAAGAAAGGATGAGAAATCAAGGATATTTCGTGTTATTGAGGCGCTTAAGGCAGGTCAAACCCCAGAAGCCATTGCTAATTCACTTTCTATACCTTTATCAGAAGTGTTAGAAATCCAGAGCTTATTGGGCTAGTATTCAAAGGTGTTACTCAAATGCCAAGGATATCCGCCAAAGCTTTATTCCGTAAGCATCACCGCCAGGCATGCTTCAATCCGCGGGGCATGACTGGCACCCATGGTCACGATTACCTTTTGGCCTTGCCCTACCAACTCGTTGATTACCAAAATCATGTACTCATCGCGGGTCAGATTGGAGGCATTCCAAATATCATGTAGATAGCCTTCTGGGTAGCCCGTTCCTGAGTCATGGTCTCGCCATTGCAAGTCCGGGAAATCCCGCTGCCACTGGGCGTCTAGTTCCTCCCAGCTAGTAAATACTCCCCGTAAGTAGTCATTGTCCGTACGACTGTCCAGGTATTCCTGTAGTTGTGCTTCCGGGCTCTCAGGTTTGCCGTACCGCATGTTGCTGAAATAGGGCCGGAAGCTGTAAAACATCACCAATTGCTCCTTGTCAAACTGGGTGAGCAGCCGCTCGATTTCCCACGTTTTGGGAGGCTCCCATGAATAGAGGGGTACGCCGGCGCGGTGGGCCAGGGAGGTAACCATGCCACCTTCGCCTAGCTCCTCCACGGGGTCCTGCAGCCAGGAAAACAGATTGCCTACCCGTCCTTCTACCAGGGCCACGTCCGGCCCCAATTGCGTCCATCGTTCCCGGATCGAATCTAGCTGTGGGCTATTAGGGTCTTTGGTATGGTCGATACCAAGTACTACCACTTCACCGCCAGTTGGCGATTCTATGCTATAGATGTAGGGCCTCTGGTGTGTGTCCCATATGGCTTCGTAGGCCGTCATGTCCATAATGGGTTCTGGCAGTGGAATCACTCTTTCTACTTCGTAGTAAGGAGCCTGCAACCAGAATACATGCACCCGAATGAGCAAGAGGATGACAAGCACTAAAGTTCCAAATACGCCCAATAGGATAAACAGGACCTTTTTCATGATAGTAGAGCCGAAAAGTATCCACTCGATGTTCTAAAATACAAGGAAAATCCTGCGATAGAAATAGTAGGGATTGGGTAGTGGTAGGGTGATTTTATGGAGGAAGAACAAAAAAGGCCCTCGCTTCCGCAAGGACCTCTTGGTGTAATTATCTGATGTTTTCTTATGGCTACTAAATAGCCAACTCACCTACGGCCTTCCAGCTTTCCAGGTTACCTTCAGGGGAGGACTGGCAAGCCCATAGGCCTAGGGAAAAGAAGAATAGGAGGGTGCGCAAGGGAAGCATAGGGAAAGAAAAAAATAAGGGTTTACCAATTTTGTACTATTCGGTAAGGATAGAAAGGACAAAGTACACCAATTGCTCTGGTACCCGCAGGATGGAGCATAACCAGGAGCGAATCTGTTTCGTTAATTGTATTATATCTTTAAATGTGAAATTCTCTACATGACCGGCTGGAAAATGCTCATAAGCTTTGCTCATCCGCACGGCGCGGCCATTCTGAAATCTCAATTGGATGCTGCCGGTATTCCTTATCAAATGCAGGACGGAGAAACGGTGCAAATGGTACCGGTGTATTCGGACGCAGTAGGGGGTGTGAAGCTGTGGGTACGAGAGGAGGATTATCCCGAAGCATGGTTTATTGCACAGCACGGGCCAAGGCATACTGCTGACACCTCACGTACCCCATCGCTCACCTTTGATTCCTTATGGGATAGGATTCCCTTGATCAATCGCCTGCCCGATTCGTTGAGGATATGGGCCTTCCTTGCAGCCCTGGTCGTGGTGCTGGTTCCCATTCTTATGTACGGGCTATTGCCCTCCCGGATGGAAGTCCTGACCAAGGAGGAGTGGTGTGTGCAGGATGTTTGGCAACTTGGTCAGCCCGTAGAATGGAATTGCACAAATGGACAGCTGACCATGATGACTAAGCCTTGCCAGGCCCTACTGCGGTTTCATGCCAATGGGCAAGTAACTATAGATTGCAGCAAAGAGCATGGATTGGAATATGCCCTGAAGGGCAAGCAATTAACCATCCAACCCAGCTCGGATAAGCCCTTGCAGGCAGTGGAATCCCTGCTGGTGGGTACGTATGATTTACAATTGAGAGGTGAAAGGGTGCGCCTAAAATCTGCTAGTTTGGAATTGGAAGGCCAGCAACACGTCCTACGTATTCCTTCCTTGATTTGGTAGTGACGCTAGATCTTTCCTTTCATCAGTAAAGGTCACTACTTCCGCTTTGGAAATAACTTATTGTGCCACTTACTTTTGGTCTTCCTCCCTGGACGATTATTAAGTTCCGGCTCCGGTTCGTACAGTACCCAGGGGCCATCTACTTCATCGCGGGAGGCCGAATACCCGTAGTTCAGGTAGAAAATTTCATTCAGGGTCGGGTCTAGCTTTAGCATTTGTTCTAAGGAGACTACCCTACCGTCTTGTGACTGTGGAGCATCTTCCGAATGGAATTGCCAATCGCCATTTTCGTTGTGGAACACATGCAATACGGGCTTACCGTCTAGTACATGGTGGGTAGTGAATACACCCAGGTTACGCTCCTCCTTGAATTTGAAATCCATATTCCGGTCCAACAGGGGCTGGCTAAACCGGGTTTTGGGGTTGAAATCCTCCTCCCAAGGCCAATGTGCTTCCAGGTCGGGCCAAACCAGCTGCACTGCAGGATAGTCCCTTCCTTTGTAGTACCACATACCGTAGCCCATGTAGTACGGGTAGTTGTCTGGATTTACCGATACGGAAGTGATTTCATACCGGTCAATCACACCTTCGTAGGTAGCTCCCGCCTCGTATCGTTTACCCTTCGATATTTCCTGTCCCAAGTTGGTCAGAATGCCCACCATGGCTTCCTGTCGTAGCCCAATGATGATCACCTCCGGGTGTTGGTAGGTTTCCCAGAGTCCAATGGTGTACGCAAACCCGGGTTGGTAGCCGTCATCTGCAATCAAACCCATGTGATAGCCATACTCCGCTACGTCCTGTTTTATTCGGGCTTCCGTTTCGCGATTGTGCCGGGCGTGTTCGTCATCCATGGTGCTTGGGGTTGCGGTAGTTTTTAAGGTCATTCGTAGGTAAAAGCCCTGCATTTCGCCCGGTGTTGGGCGAAAGGTTTCACAAAGTAGCCGGGCTTTTACTTCGGACAGCCAATGTACTGCCCACTTCGTCGTTGGTTAGGTACAGGGTAGGAGTCATCCACCGGCCGGCCTTCAGCCGCACCTCGCAAGTCCTTCCATCAGGCGCCATTCGGACGAGCGATGCATTCCTCGCAACGAGCGCCATACCTGCTGGCCAAATATAGATTCACCCTAGGACCTTATTCTTCCAAACCTTGTTCTAGCGCGGCCAGTTTTTCTTCCAAGGCCGTCAGCTTCTCCTGCTGGGCCGTGATGGTTTCATTTTGCTGGATCAGATATAGCGTTAGCTCTTCTACCTTTTTCACCAATTCGGTATTCAGCGCTAGCAACTTTACCCCCTGTTCGTGTACCTCCGCTTCGGAGGGGATCCCCTCCAGGTGGTGGTTTACTTCCACATATTGTTTCACTTCCTGAAGGCTGGGCAGTTCATACTCAGGAGCAAAAACGTAGTCGGGCCATATCCATTCCTCCGAAAGGGTAATTCCCACTTCCCGGGCCCCAATGGTGCCTTCTACGGCTAGCATAAAGTTACCCGTGCTGAATTGGTTCTCATCTTTGTAGGTGGTCCCAATGCCCACCTGCCCCTCACTATTGATGAACATAGCGGGTGTGGTAGGATACAAACTGCTACCGTTGGGTACATAAAAAGCCAGGGTGGCTTTGGCATTGCCGGGCTGACCGGTGGCGTAGCTGCTTTCTCGAATAGAGGTGATTTTGCCTCCTGGATAACCGTACGCTTCATCCCCGTGACTAAAGTTTAGGGAGGTCTTAGCAAGGATGCTTCCCGAGGCATAGTTGGAGAGGGTAAGGGCCATTTCCCCGGTGTAGTTTAGCCCATTGAGGTGATAATGCGACTGGGGTACTCTTACCGGGCTTATCAAATTACCCAGGCTGTCGTATTCGGCAGGGGGGGAGGTTCGGATGTTGGCCCCGACCCAGGTTTGGTTGGCCGATGCACCAGAAAACTTGAATTCCTTCAGCACTTGTGCATTTGAGTAATGTAAGCTGAGGAAGGTAATGCACAGAATAGCGATGGTTCTTTTCATGATCGTGAGAATTATTTTTGAATGAGCAGAGGTTTTGTCATGGAAAATGTGGGGCCGGTTACCTTTACCAGATAAAGCCCCGTGGGTACTTCGTCAGATAGTGTAAGTCGTACCGTAGCATGTTCCAGCTTTTGTTGGTATACCAATCTTCCGTTGAGGGTGAAGATGGAAAGTATGTTTTGAGTAGAATCCAAGTCCGGAGGCAACTGGACGGTTACGTACTGCCGGGCTGGATTTGGGTAAAGAGAAATATCACCTAAGTTCTCTTCTATATCCCTGGCGGTAGCCTCCGGATGAGAATCTGCTACTGGCCTGGCTAGTAGGGTAGGGTTGGGGGTAGGAGTAGACTGGCCTACCTGCGGATAGGGGAACTCCAGGCTAGTATCAATCCTGGCTTGAAAATGTCCTCCGGCTTTTACTCCAAATCCCGGTAATAGTCGTATTTTCTCTCCCGCCGTAAAGGTGACATTTCCTGTACTCCTAACTATCTGGTCCTCCGTTTGGGTGGGGGTACCCGCCGAAATGAAGGCTGTGGTGCGCAAATCCACCGTACTGTCCAGGGAGTGACCAGAAAAATCTATTTCGCGGTAGGGGGTAAGGGTACGCCCATACACCATCTGCCGATGTTCATTCACGATGATTTCATCGATCTCCCACCGGACAGTAATGTGCATGGATTTATCAGGCGCGTCTACCCCGTTAATTACTATGGGTTCGAAAAAGGCGGTATCTGATACGTTTATCCAGGTAGTATCATAGGTCCGTTCCTGGATGCCCAGGGCTTCTTGCCATAGGATATGAAACCAGTTTTTGTCCAGATTGCCAAAGCGTTGTTGCTCTTCTATGGCAGGCCACCAGCGGTGCGTTAGGGCTGGGTTACCGGGAGGCATGGCAAAGATTTGAAAGGCCTCGTCCGCATCGTTTACATGTTTATAGGCCAGGTATAGCTTTTGTGGTTGAGCAGGTGAGGCGTAGACCCAATTTTTGATCTTTCCATTATTAAGATCACCGGGGCCGGTATAGAAAAAGACAAATATGCCTCCGTAATTATCAATACGGAGGGCAGCCCGGTGGATCAATTCACCCGGTACATAGAGGTACTCCTTCTCCCAAGTGCCAGCGGGCGTTTGGTAGATGTGTACCAGATTCTGCTCTTGTACTTCTACCCCGCCCATTTGTAAAAAGTGAGCGAGCCCTTTAGGGTCCACCTGCACGTTGCCCGTACCCTTGCTAAAGTTGATGCCGGTGCTTTGGCTGGGGGTAAACCATGGGGTAGGTAGCTCTTGGTATTGGATGGGCGGGGCCGAGCCTTGGAACGCGCTGATTTCATTAAATACACCCTCGGCCGGCATGTACCCATTGTCGCCTAAGGTAAGAAAGGGCAATACCATGAACGGATTGTAATCTTCATCCAAATTCATCATTACGTTGTATCGCACTTTGTTGGCGTCTATGGAGGGTACCGAAAAGTTTCCTAATGGGTCATTCTCTGCCAAAGGGTAGTTCCACACGCCATCGGTACGCTTAATATACCCGCCAGATTTGGTAGATAAGCTCCCTTTATAAATGCTGGCCGCCAAGTGGATGTCCCCTTTATCATCAGCGTGCATGGTTTGGTAGGTCCAATGGTCCACGCTGCTGGTTAGGTTATTGGCGATCACTTCCTCTTCCCCCCAGGACAACGGATGAGTAAAGAGGCTATGGATCGATTTACGGTACTGTATGGGGCCGTAATTGGCTCCGTAAGTAGCATGTAGGTACCCCTCAGGATCAAGGGTTAGCGTTGGCGACCCGTGCGGGTTATTGATGGCGTTTTTTCTTTCTACCACAACCCCAATGGGCAGGGTCCGTACCGGTATGCCCTGGCTAAAATTGTATTCTACAATGTTGGCTTCGAATACATCGTCTCGGTCATCTTCAGGTATTTTGTCCAGCATGGCAAAGTACACGAAGATCTCTCCATCTCGTTCTACTGATATTACCTTATTTTGAACGTCGTAGGCAGTAGCTCGGGTGGAACCCCGTTGGGATAGAAATAAGTCTTGGCTGTATGCAATTGTGGTACTAAGCAACAGCGCGAGCAGAGAAGTAAGTGCTACACGGCAATACATAATATGGCTGGTTTGAGTATGTCGCTAATGTAGAAAAATACCCTGAAAATTCAATTAGTATTTCCAACAGGCTAGGGGAAACCGAAAGACAATCGTGAATTAATCAGCCAGAATCCGGGATAATGCCTTCTCAATGCCAGGGGTATGGCGGGCGTTGTGAATTCGCCAGTAGGATAAGCCGGTTTTTTCAAGGCGGCTAAGGGGATAAGAATGACTACCCCTAATACTTCAGAAATCTTGACGTGAATCGATTATTGGCCCGGGGCTGACGTTTACTTCTTCCTCGCCATGAGCAGCAGTGAATCTCCTTCCTCAAATTCGGTGTAGGGTGCCAAGGTTAGGATTTCAAATGGCTCGCCAAAGAAACCTCGCAGGGCAGCTTCGTTGTGGTAGTTCACAAACATGCCTTTGAATGTTTCGGAGTCGTCTCCTTTCCAAAAGGAATGGCAAATGATACCCCCGTGGTTGAGAATGGCGGCTTGTCGGACGGCGGATTTTGCCAGGTCTTCGTCTGTGAGGTGGTGCAGTACCTTGTTGGAGTAGATGCCGTCAAAGGTTTGATCCGTTGCCAAAGTTGCGGCATCCAACTCCAAAAACTGACCCTTGGGGTGTACCACACGGAGGTGCTTCAGAAATTCCAGTGAGAGATCGGAGCCTGTCACGGTGTAATCCTGTGACAGGATCTCCCAGTCCTTGCCGGGGCCAGAACCTAGTTCGAGCAGATGCGCCCCTAGGGAGAGTCTGGGTTTTAGCTGATCGATCAACTCCTGACCGTTCACATCCATGGCTAGCTGGATGTACTCGGCTACCGATTCGGGGGTGTGATAGTATGCTTGAGACATGAGGTTATTCGGCAGGTGAATATGGTTTTCCAAAACGCAACAACTGAGTGTTGACTTCCTTGTTGGCAGCCACCGAAAGGATGTACAGGCGGTCGTATTCCGCCTCGGTGATGGCGGTGCCAGGGGTACCACCCAGCAACTCCACTAGCTGGGGCGTAGTATTGCTGTGTCCTACCACCAAATGAGCTCCACCTGCTTCCAAGAGCTGTTCGGCAAAGGGTGCTAAGTTGCGAGGATCATAAAGTTGGGTTTCTAACCCCAAAGTCACTGCTACCGGAACCGCGGTTTCACGGGTACGCGCATAGTCCGAACTGTATACCTGCCTGATGCCCGTACTGCTCAGCATATGAGCCAAAACTTCGGCCCGTTCCTTTCCGGCTTCGGTCAAACCCGGGTCCTCTGGACTATTGGCCTTCTCGGCGTGCCGTACTAAGTATACCGTTAAGGGCTTTTGTACCTCTGCGGCAGATGCCGAGGAAGCTTCCTGATTTTCGGAAGGCTGACAAGCCAGCAGGCTACACAAAAGAATAAGAGGTAACAATAGCCGCATGATGTAGGAGGTTGATACCACCACAAGGTACAATAGGAGAGGGGTACGGCCAATGCTCAGAGGTGATTCAGGTTGATCACTTCAAATTTTCCGTAGACGACCTGCAACCCCGTTCGGGATTCTTCGGATGGAAGGTGCAGATGTTCACCCAACCGTTCCAACAGGTCGCCTACCTCCGGCAAGGTCACTATCAGCTGAAAACGAGGCTTAGACCCTTTCGTGACCTCTTGCTCGTAAGAGGTGGAGGCATAATCCCGCAAGAATTCAATTTTCCATTCTTCCTCCATATCACCGAACTCCTCCAGTACGAATAGTACTTCAGTAGTGAAGTGCGTAAAGTATAGATGGTAATCCCACACTTGCGCGTACGACCAGCGATGAGGTGGTGGTACCCTAGCCTCTTCGTGTGGCGGAATGAAGGGGAATACAGCCTGTACCTGTTCGAGATAATCATAATAGGTACGTAGCCCCGGTGCTAACCGGTATACCTGTTTGTTGGTAGTTTCCAACCAAGCCTTCACCCACTGACTACGGTTTTGCTGGGTGCCACCCATCACGAATAGGTGCTTGTTATGGTATCGGTTATGTGGGTTCTTGCGGCTCATACGGTGGCGGATGTATGCCAATGCGCAGGCACCAGATCACTAATGTCCTCTCCCTTTGCACGAAGGGCCAGGCGGCAATACGGTTTACCAGAGTTGGCTTGTGATTCCAAAACTACCAACTGCCCGCCAGTCTTGTCCATGAGCTGGCGGTCGTAGTTCATCAGTCGGTAGCAGGCCTCCACATTGCCCGTGTCTCGGAGTGGGCAGTGCACGTGTATCTCGGCGTAGGCCGTTTTCTCAGTGATCTCAGGAGTCGTGAAAAAGCCTAGGCCTCGGGCGGGCATCATTTGTATCCAGGCCTCTGCCAGCTGTTGCGGGGTATGGGCGGGTTGGGGGCGCACTAGCCTGTATACCAACCGGGCAGTCAACCGAGTAGCCCAGGCTGTGAAGACACTGAGGCGTGGGTGCCGCCCAAATTCTGCGATGAACTTAAGGGGGAGGGTAATAATTGCTTCTTGATTCAAAAGCCTTTTCATGGCCCCAATATCGCCAAATTTGCTTACTGTGGACGGCGTTGGCGGTGAGCAGGTATCAGATCCTGGGTCCCTTTACTGGTGGCCCGTATCGCTAGTCTGCAGAACGAATTGCCCGAATTGGCTTGTGATTCCAATACTACCAGCTGCCCACCCGTTTTCTCCATTAGTGTACGGTCGTAGTGCATCAACTTATGGCAGGCCTCCACATTGCCCGTGCCACGCAGGGGACAGTGCAGGTGTATCTCGGTGTAGGCAGTGTCCTCCGTTACGCGGTCAATCTTGAAATTCTCCCGACCGTCTGGGGGCATCAGTTGCTGCCAGGTCTCCGCTAGCTGCTGGGGTGTGTTGGCGGTCTGGGGTCGGTTGAGGGCCAAGTTGAGGTGGGCAGCCTGGTGGGTGAGCCACCGGGTAAGTCCTGCAAAGCCCCTTCGCTTGCTAAAGAAGGCGATAAATCGCAACGTGGCCGTAAACACTACTTGCTTTTCGAGGAGCTTCTTCATGCTGCAAAAGTATTCAATTGCTGATGTAAAGCCTTTAGGTACAGTTGCTTGTCTACGTAGCGCTGGTGACGCAGCGAGTCCACGTAATTCTTTTTGCCCCGCAGGGCAGTTTCCTGGGTAAGCTTTTGGGTCAGAAATTTTCGATAAGCGGGCTTACCTTGCTGTTGGGCTTGCAAGTAGGCCGCTATGACCTCTCCTTGCAGGCTAAATAACCCAAATACGGCCGAAGAAACTTCAATGCCCCCCACGAAGAAGAGGTTGTGAAATCGCTTAGAGAAAATCTCTAGATGTAGATCAATCTCCTTGCCGGGTGCCGTTCCATCTATCAGGTCTTCGGCCAGAAAAGGAAACATGCGTTTGTAGCCGGTGGCAGCTATCACAATATCTAGGTCTTCACGACTGCCGTCTTCGAAGATGACGCCATTACCATCGAACCGGGCTACATCCCCCTTCGCTACAATGTCTCCGTGCCCCAGGTAGTGCAGCAGGCGGTTATTCATGATGGGGTGCGATTCCATCAGCCGGTGGTCGG
>DMST01000230.1:0-6113 GCA_003454975.1 Cytophagales bacterium
GCCGCGGTACCGGTGCCGCGCGATGACGGAGGTGCCATGAGTAATGTGTCCATGATGTGTTGGATTAGGGAAGGGGAGCCGCCGGGGCTGCTCCACCTCCCGGGTTATGTGTTTGTGCTTTTTTGCTTGTTAATAATTTATCCGTTGCCTACCCGGGGGTAGTCGTGTACGTGTCAGTTGTGGTCTTGCCTTGGGCATTCGGTTGGCTTACCGATACCGTGGGCAGCCCATCGGCACCCGCAGGCATAGCCTCCGCACGTATTTTCTCACCATCCAGGGCGATGTGCAGCGCTCCGTCTGGGGTTACGGTGGCCTCTACCAGTATAGCCTCCCCACCGAGGGCCAGGGTGTAGTTCACCTTCACGCCCAGCGTAGAATCCTCGCTTTTGAACAGCACGATGTCGTCACCAAGATTTCTCTCTGTGTTTTCTTCGGTCTTTTCGGTAAGCGAACGGCTAGACTTTTTCCCTTTGACGGGGGCTTGTACCCGCAGATTCCGTTTCCCGCTGCTATCGCTGGTGAGATCGATGTCGATTTCACCTTTTGACAATGGCATGATCCAGGACAAGGTGGTTTTTTCCGCAGAAGTATCGCTCTCGAATTGGAAGGTCTCGGTTTCGTTCATTTCAATGTTTCCTTGTACCGATACTTCCTCCTCTTGTGCGTTGGGCTCTGCGGTCACTTTGGGGTATCCGGGGGCCGCCTCGGCTACAGCTTCCTTTTCTACGGGGGCTTTTTCTGCTACCAGAACTTCTGGAACTGCCACCGGTTCAGGGGACGCTGTTGCCTCTAGGGGTTTCGCTTTCTCCTCACCGATGGGGCCATCCGGGGTTTCCAGGTAGTACTCCATCTCGTAGATGTTTTCCCCAAGGCCAGCCTCGTTGGTAGTCACTTTGACTTTTGCCATTTTCTCCCCCTCCAAGTAGCCCACGGTAACCTCCACTTGGCTCTGTACACTGGAGCTTTTTTTCTCCACGATTGATAGTTTGATCCCTTGCTGGCTGTTGATGCCATCGGTAGTTTCTCCGGTGAGCTCCAGGGTGATGCCTGTGCCCTTAACCAAAGAGGTGATGGTAGCCCCACCGCCGTTATCGTATTTGGACCAGTTGGAGGTAGCTCCCACCGGGGTGGTATTTACATCCTCCTGATTACGATTCAGGGAGAAGGTATCCGGCGCATTCATGCCTGGTGAATACTCCTGTAAGTCTATACTGTACCGGGGCTCGGTTTCAGTATAGATGAAGTAGTTCAAGTTCTGAGCCAGTACGGTACCGGCACCCGACAGGTGTACGGTAGAAGTACAGATCCGGTCCTTTTCCATACGAATGTACACGTAGGTACAGTGGGTATTGGAGTGGAGTACGGATACCATGGCCTCTCGTGCCAAGGTGGGGTTCTGGGCAAAGGTGTCATCGTTCTTCCAGAACTGTACCATGGGCAAGGCCCTTACATTCACCGCCTGCACGGCCAGTGTAGCTGAGCTGTAGGACTGCAGTATGCTCTGAGCCTGGCGATTGCCCGCTTGCTCCTTCAGCAATACCATGCCCTCTTCGCCTCCATGGCCAAAGGGCAACAGTGCGGTGGTGCCCGTTAGCTCAGGTCCCGCGATCCATGCGTTGGCTGTGAGCCAGTCCGGGGTAAAGAAGCTCCGGCTGGCTATGGCGTGGTCTCCCTGGGTATACTGGCTGGCTACCACCATGGCGGTAGACAGGTCAGTTTTGCCGAGGAAAGAAAGCGCAAATAGGGTCGTGTTCTCCCCCAAGACTGTTGCCCCTGGCAAACTGCTGTTGGGGTTGTAAGAGAGATCCTTCACTTTCTTGCCGCCGGCATCAAACAGGGTGGTGCGCCACGTGGTGCCTGCCTGGGTTTGATCCGTTTGCAGCTGTGAAAGTACTTGCCCCTCGGCTACCTGCTGGGTTACCTGGGTATCAGCATGGGACAGACTCAGCGTATATTTGGTCTGGTTTACCAAACCGTCCGCCAGAATCTGCAGTACACCTTCCTTATTGTTGTCTACTTCAGCCGTTTCCAGGCTGATGTCATAGGTTTCTTCATTAGGCGGGGTATCCTCACCTCCCACTTTCGCCGTCATCGCCACCCCCGTCATCGGGGTTGTCCTCGCCACCGTCGCCGTTTCCATCGTCGGGGGTAGAGGTGCCGCAGATGTTCTTAAACATCTTGACGAGCTCAGGATATTCGCACGTGACGAATTCGTTGAAGTTGAAGGTGCCAGACTCTATCTGCTGCAGGTAGTTCTCAAAACCTTGCGGATCGATCTGATGCATGGTTTCGGCGGGGATGATGCTGAGGACGCGGGCCGGGCCTGAGAAGCCAGAGTAGGCGCTCTTGAACTGGGCCGCGCTGGTAGCGAAGTCAGTAGATACGGTGGACAACTCGATGGCCCGGAAGGTAGTTTGTGGACTGTCGATGATGAACTCTCCGTAGTTGTCTACTGCCGTGCTGTTGTCTGCGTTGGCCAGGAACAGGGTATGGTTCTTAGCCTGCAGGCACTCCGCAGTGGCTTCGATTTGCTCGGTCATCCACTGATCCAGATACCAGTTGATGGCGGCATCGAAGGCGGCGAAGGCGAGGTCCATATTGGCTTGTGCCGACATGTACTCGTCAAAGGCTTGTACTGATTTGGCATAGACCTCGTTCAGCGCCTCAGGGTTCAGCTTCACTTTGCCTTTTTCTTCCTCGCTCAGCGAATTGTATTGCTCACCGGCTTGCTGAATGAGGGTACTCTCCCAGTCATGCTGTTGGGGCCATTTGGCCGCCTGGTACCCTTTTACCTGGCCTACTGAAAGTGAGGCAGGGCGTTTTTCTACTACACCCAGTACTTGAGCAAGTACCTGATCGTAGTTAGAGATCTCACCACTTTCGTCGGCGCCCGCCAGTTCCTCTTCCAGGCCCTGGATCAGCTCCAGGGTGGCCTCGGTGTTGGCTTGTGCCGCCGAAGCAGCTTCTTTGATTTGAAGGCCTACGCGTTCCAGGTCGTTTTTGGCGTTGTTGGGCAGGGCATGTTTGGAGCCTCAGGTGTCTACCTTCATCGCCTTCACGTAGGCGTCGTCTCCGCTCAGGATGGCCGCATCGAAGGTGAAATGGTTGGTGAGGGAACTGTTGGCTTCCAGGGCTTCCTGCTCTGCCTGGGTGTACTGTGTTTGGGTTACTTGCAAATTTGACTGAGCCTGGGCCAGCTCCTCTTCCAGCTCGTTCACGTCAGAGCATACGCCACCTCCAGAGGCCAGCTGGGCGCGCTGCAGGGCGTCCATGAGATTCTCTACCCGTTCCTGAGCTGCACGGTATTCTACCTCTAGTTTATATAGAATGACGTTCTTCTCGCTAGCGTATTGGTTGGCCAGGTAGGCTTCTGCATCGCGGTTGCGCATCAGCATAACCCGGTACTCGCTTACCGACTTGGTTTTGCCCGTGAGGGTTTTTTCTTCTTCCAAAGCCAGCTTGTCGTTGTCAAAGGCCAGGAAGGAGTTCATCATCAGGTTGCCGTTGGTGTTTTTCACCAGCAGTAAGCTAAACGGCACCATTCCCATACCCGGTACGTAGATGTATTGTTCGGGTATGCGGATGTTGGAGTCGTCTTCCCGGTTGCAGCAGTTCTCGGGCTGCACCTGTATCACCTGCTTACGGATGGAGGTGTCGCAGAAGGTAGGGTCATCTTCGGACTTGCTATCCAGGATGATGGTGTTGGTAGGGGTAACCGTACCCAACAGCTGCGCCAAGGTGAGGGGCTCGGAGGCGAAAGACAGCATGCCGGTGTCACCGTCAGGAGCACAACCGCTGCCTTTGATGCCCAACACAAATACCTGATAGGTTTTGCCACGCTGTACGGCTTGCCCGTTGATGTCGATCATCGGGGTGAAATCCAACTGGTCGTCTACGATCAGCTGCGTGTTTTGCTTCAGCCAGAAATCACAGGCGATTTTGGTGAGCTCGGCTTCATCAATGCCCAACTCTTGTGCGGCCCTCACCAAGAATTCTTTGCTAGCCTCTGCCAACGTTACGTCCTGCAGCTTGGGGTTATTCAGGTCTGCTTTCAGTACATCGGCCAACCAGGGGTAGCCGGTGCTGTCTTCTTGGGCGGTGTACATCACAAAGGCGAGGAATTGGATGGGGTCATCCATTACTCCGTCTTGCGTATTGAGGCCTGAGAGTCCCTCTTTCGTGATATAGGTACGGCTGTAGTACTCCGGTAGGGGGGTGCCCTCTATGGTGATGGTTTTGAAGTTGGACTTGATGGCGTAAGCGGCCTCCCAGTTGAACCCGCTGGCGTTTTGCTCTTCTACGAAGAAGAGACGGTACTCGTCCAGGCTAGCCTGATTTCGGAAGGCGTCAAAGGATACGTTGATGGTACGGCCCATTTGCGGCTGCTTCAGCATGGGGGGGATCTGATAGCTGAATTGGCTCAGGGTGAGTGGCGCGTATCCTTGGTTGTTTTTTGGTGCAGGGAATACCAGTTTACCAGCTACCTCATCGGGGGCATCCTTCAGGCCGGTATCAGCAATGAACAACCCGTGATTGGTAACCTGGTTCATGTATTGCTCGGCGGCCAGAATAGCATCGGCCTCGCGGGCGGCGGTTTGGTACACACCAGCGTCGGAGTTCTCGTTATCCATGGCGGCAGCTACGGCTGTAGCGGCCTCCGCCTGGGCGGCCATAGCGTCGCTGTACTGCGTTTGCAAGGTGCCTTCCAGCGCCTTCAGGTCGTCGTTCAGCGTTTTGTTATTGGCCTCTGCCTGGGTAGCCATGCTCTGCGCTGCCTCAATGGTGGTATTGAGGGAGATCATGCTGGCCCCGTCGGCCGCTTGGGCGGCTGCCTGGGTAGAAGCAAACGCCTTCTGGGTATTGGTATACAGGTTGCTGCCGTTGTCGGCCGTGCTGGCCAAGGCCAGCAGGCTGGCTACGTTGCCGCTCAGGGAAGTCAGCATGGTGGCCGACTCCTGAAACAGCTTGGCTGCCTTGGAGATTTTGTCGTTAGTCTCCTTGGCGTCGCTTACTGCCTGGGTAGAGGCAGTCACCAGGTTGTCGCTGTTCTGCTTGTTGCGCACCGCCGCCGTATACATAATGTTGGTAGAGTCCGATTCGGCACGCGTTTTATTGGTCTCAATTTTGGCCTTATTGGTGGCTCCGTGTGCGTAATACAGCGAGGTTTTCGCTTCCTGGGCTTTGTTTGCTTTTGCCTTCTCATCTGCGTCTAGCAGCGCATTGGTCTTTTGGATGGCTGCCCGCAAATCCTCGTAATGCTTGGTGCTCATGGCGTATCGGATTGGGTTTTAGATTGTTATCGATTTGTTGGAATGGTTTTGCCCTCCTTTTGCAGTTCGCGGGCAATCCCTTTGCGTATGTCATCCACCTGGATGACCGTTTCGTTGCGGGCCGCCGCTCGCAACGCACCGTAGCGAAATACATTGATGGCCGTACCGCCGGCCAGGGCATGGTCCTGGGCAAGCTGGTGTAGGTCCAAGTCGGCCGCCGGCCGCATCGCTCCCGAAAAAATGCCCTTCCAGATCTCATACCGGCTCTCTTCCGAGGGTATCGGGAAGTATACCTGGCTTTGAAATCGCCGCAGAAAGGCTTCGTCCATATTGCTACTGAGGTTGCTGGCCAGTATGACCACCCCAGGAAAATCTTCTACCCGCTGCAACAGATAAGCCACCTCTTGGTTGGCGTATCGGTCATTGCTACTGCGGGTACTCGTTCGTTTGCCAAACAGGGCATCGGCTTCGTCGAAGAACAGAATCCAATCCTGATGCTCCGCCTGGTCAAATACCCGCTTGAGGTTCTTCTCCGTTTCCCCGATGTACTTGCTCACCACCATACTGAGGTCGATGCGGTACACGGGGCGTTCGGTGCTTTTACCTAGTAAACAGGCAGTAAGGGTTTTGCCGGTGCCCGGAGGGCCGTGAAACAGACTGCGGTAGCCCGGTTTCAAGTGTTTTTTCAATCCCAGATCGTTGAGTAAGAAACTGCCCCGCTCCAGCCACATGCGAATGTGGTCGATCTCCTCACGCACGTACTCGTCCAGGACCAGATCCTCCCATTCCAGTTCGGTATGAATGCGTACTGCCGGGAAAAGCGAATCGCATTCGGGCATGGCC
>DMST01000230.1:6176-7058 GCA_003454975.1 Cytophagales bacterium
GCGAATCGTATTCGGGCATGGCCCGCTCGCCGGTGGTGAGTAGCGTCAGGTAATCAAGGCTGAGTTCCAGCAGACCGGACAGACGGGGTTCGCCACTGGATACCGCGCCCAGCTCCAGAATGTGGTATTGGGTGAAGGGATGAGTAGGGGCGAAGAGCTCCAAAACCTCCCAGCGGTTTTCCAGGAAATTACCCGATAGCATGAAACTTAATGTTTCGCCTGTCGGGAGGAAGCCGCCATGCTGCTTGCTCTGGATGCCTCCAAATTCAGTGAAAGGCCGTTCGTAGAGGGCGTTTTTGGTGAAGAATACGTCCAGCACGTTGGGCCGTAGGTTGGGTGCGATGGCCAGCATTAGGGCCATACGCTCGGGTAAGCCCCAATCGAACTGGGCCAGTAGCTCTCCGTAGTAGCTCCCTTCGGGGTCGTGCTCCGGAAGGGGGGGCTCCTCCTCGGTGCTCTCCTCCTCAAAGTAGCGATGAAACAGTAGGTTTAGCAGCTGGCTAAACCAGTCCATTTCTCGCTCTAGCGCTTCGATATGGGCATTGTTTTCGGTCATCGCCATTGTACATAAATCGGTTTGTCGGCCCACGGAAACATGGCCGGAGACAAGGTGTAGGGCAGCTTGTCCAGCAGGATATCGTAGGCGCGAGTGTCTACTACCAGCTCGTATTTCTGCTCCTGCTCGGTGAGCCGGCCTGAACGCCACAGCCAGGTATCGCGGAATCCGGCCAGGTCGTGGGCTGAGATGATGGCCCAGTGCTCAATGAGTGCGCTTAGCATCTGATCGGCCAGGCTTTTCTCTGCCGTGGTAGGCTCATACACTCCTGGTAGCAGGTAGTCTTGCGGCAGGCCTACCAGGGCCCGGTTGAGGGCCATGGCTTC
>DMST01000446.1:0-1168 GCA_003454975.1 Cytophagales bacterium
CCCGAGGTGCTTACCGTGGTGTGGGCCCGGCGCTTTGCGGGCTATAAACGCCCTGAGCTGATTACCCGCGATGTCCAGCGCTTTGAGCGCATCCGCCATAGTACCGACCGCCCCATTCAGCTCATTTGGGCGGGTAAGCCTTACCCCATGGATTTGGGCGCCAAGAGCACCTTTAATGCCTTGGTGCACAACAGCAAGGGCTGGAAGAATGTATCGGTGTTGGTGGGGTACGAACTGAAGCTCAGCAAGCTGCTTAAGGGTGCCGCAGACGTGTGGCTTAACAACCCTCGGATTCCGCGGGAAGCTAGTGGCACTAGCGGCATGACAGCTTCTATGAACGGAGCTGTGAACCTGAGTACTGCCGATGGCTGGATGCTCGAATACGCCAAGCATCAAGTGAACGCGTGGATGCCCGAGCCAGCGGCACCGGGTACTCCAGACCATGAGGTGGACCGCCACGATATGGATACGCTGCTAGATGCTCTCGAAAATGAGATATTGCCGATGTACTACGACCGGACCGACCAATGGTGGCAGGTGGTACAGAATAGCATGGCGGATGTGCTTCCGTTTTTCGACAGCGACCGCATGGCCCATGAATATTACGAGAAGCTGTACACCGCGGAGTAGGAAAGGAAACATTCGGCAAGCAAAAAGACCAGCTACCGCTCATGTGTGTCCTAGCCGGTTCACCGTGGTCTAACTCATTTGTAAAAAGGATTGGTAACTGCCCGGATGGATTTCCTACCTACCTCTTTCTGAGCACTGTATCCGGGAGGCATGGTGGCTACACCTACCTCCCGGGCCCACCGTTCGTAGGCCGAGAGCATGATCTGGAACTGTAGCGGCTCCTCGGCGGCAAGGTTTTGCGTTTCGGTTGGGTCCTCAGCCAGGTTAAAAAGCTTCCATTCGTCGTCGCCCAGCGGCGAATTGTTCAGCATGATCTTATAGTCACCCAAAAAGTAAGCCGCACAGGCGGCGGCCTCCAGTGGTACGCCCTCGGCGGGTCCGTATATGGGCACAGCAGGGTCGCGCAAGTGCGGTAGCAAGCTTTTACCCGTTACTGGAGCGTACCCAGGATTCGCCGTAGTTGAGAGCCCCGCCAGCTCATAGATAGTAGGGGCAATGTCCGTCAGGAAGCAAAACGACGCGTCGGTTTGCTGCT
This sequence comes from Cytophagales bacterium, assembly GCA_003454975.1. Classification (GTDB taxonomy): domain Bacteria; phylum Bacteroidota; class Bacteroidia; order Cytophagales; family Cyclobacteriaceae; genus DMST01. The sequence goes on from DMST01000446.1 coordinate 1,166, forward strand.
GGG
>DMST01000446.1:1249-1428 GCA_003454975.1 Cytophagales bacterium
GGCCCGGCCCGGCAACGACGAGGGGCACCCGCAGGCCGCCCTCCCCGGTGTAGTACTTGTAGTAGGAGAATGGTGCCGCCAGGGCCGAGGCAAATTCTGGCCCCAGACTGCCGTAAAACCGGTAGCCTCCATGGTTCTCAAAATCGCGGTGAAAGCCCTGCGATCGCTCCGCCCAGCGG
>DMST01000446.1:1471-80815 GCA_003454975.1 Cytophagales bacterium
TAGTCGCCGCCGTCCGGGCCATTGTCCGAGGTCACAATGAACACCGTATTCTCCGCCAAATTCTGCTCTTCCAGGTACTGTACGTACCGCCCAATGTGGTAGTCCATCGCCTCCAGCATGCCCGCCATCGTGGCCATATCCGTAGCGTGGTCCCGTTGTTCTTTCTCGGTCAGGTCAGTCCAGGCCCGATGTCCGTCGTGGTTGGGGTTCATCGTAGCTGTTTCAGGGATGATACCCATTTCCTTAGCTTTCGCAAACCGGGCCTCGCGGAGTGCATCCCATCCGGCTTGGTATACTTCCAGGTACTTTTCTACGTACTCCGTAGGTGCCTGTAGTGGAGCATGTAGGGCCTGAAAGGCCAGATAGGAGAAGAAAGGGCGATCCGATTGTTCTTCCTCTTGATGGTATCGAATCAGTTCATCTACGTAAAACTCCGAGGAATAGAAATCTTCTGGCAGGTCAGCCGGTTGGCCGTCCGCATACCACTGGGTTTTGGGCTTAAAGGGTAAATATCCCTTGGTGGAATAGTTGTCGCTGCCCGAACCAGAGAGGACGAACGAGCGGTCGAATCCTCGCACGTTGGGCAGTGTGTTTTCATCGTGACCCAAATGCCACTTGCCTGTGGTATAGGTATTGTAATCTTGCTCCTTCAGCCGGGTAGCAATGGTTTGCACCCGGTCATTCAGAATTCCTTCGTAGCCGGGTATTTCCTGGTATTCCTCGGGTAGCATCTCCGGCAGGTTGGGCACGCCCGTCAGGCGACTATCCGAGCCGGTCATCAGCATGGCCCGGGAAGGCGCACAGACCGGGGAAGCGTGTAGATTCGTAAATTTGGTCCCCTGTTCGGCAAGCCGGTCGATAGTTGGCGTGTGAATCTCGCCGCCAAAGGCACCCAAGTCCATCAGGCCCATATCGTCCACTAAAATCAAGACTACATTAGGCGGGTTTGCCTCGGTCGTTGACTGAGCTAAGCTATAGTAGGAGGTGCTAAGTAGCGCCGCTCCCACCAGACATGTGCGTAGGTTCCTCATTCGATCATTAGGGGTTTTGGGCGGCTAATATTCGCATGATCTGGTATGCTGTTTCGTGCGATGAGTTTTGGTTCTGTCCCGTGACGAAGCGTTCCTCCTCGTCTACCACCGTTAGCGTTTGGAAGAAATCGCGGCGGCCCGTACTACACTGGTAGTTGGCCCCGGCTTTTACGAGCTCTTCCTCTGGGTGCTTGGGCGTAAAGGCAATGTTCAGTTGGTCCAACTGCCCTTGGGTTACCCCCGTCATGGTACGGCCCTGTACCAGCGGTTGACCGTTCTTATCCTTGGCAGACGTGAAGGCCAGTGCTCCGTGGCATACGCTGCCGTAGATCACGTCCGATGCGTAGTAGGCATCCGACACCTTTTCGGCAATTACTTCCGACTGGCTCATGTCGTAGGCCGCTCCCCAACCACCGGAAAAGAAGACTACGTCGTAGTCCTTGAAATCCACCTCGGCTACTGGGATAGAATTCGTCGTTTTGGCCTGGAAGATAGGATCCTCCAGGTAGCGTTCGTCCTCTGGTGCCCGCAAAGCAGGTTTGAATGATTGAGGATCGATAGGGATCTCACCTCCTTGCACGCTCGCTACGTGTACCTCCATGTCCGCATCCAAAAAGTCGTAGTAGGGGATGGTCATTTCCGAGGCAAATACCCCCGTGGGGTCGCCATCCGTTTCTCCGGGTTTGTTGAGTACGGCGTGGCTCGTGGTCACAATCAGTGCTTTCTTACCCGTCACCTCATAGGTAGGGCCACTGTAGTCTGGGTGTAGTCCCCGATTTTGCAATGCTTTCTGACAACTGCTGCTGCCCAGCGCCATCATCCCTGCTAGGGTGAAGAGTACAAGATTTCGAATTATCACAGTGTTTGTCGTTTACTCATGTGGTATGCCACAAAAGTACCCGACCATCCACCCGGATCTATTCAACAAATGTTGAAAAAAATGGCTTTTGCACTGGGTCGAAAGGCTCGTAGAGAAACAGTGTCTACCAGGGTCTATTCCTGGTTGCGAACTCGGCTAAGCTGCGTGGGCGTAACGCCAATCATGGAAGCGATAAAGCCGAGGGGGAACTTCTTAAGCAAATCTGGATGGTTATCACGGATGTACTGGTAGCGCTCCTTGGCCGTACCCGTCAAAAAGAGATATTGATTTTTTGCCACGTCTACCAACTGCTCTGTCATGTGCTTGCGCATCACAATATTCAAGGTAAGACTGGTGTCGAGTAGCTTTTTGATCTCCGCTATGGGGGCTAGCAACAGCGTAAGGTCTTGTAAACATTCTATGCCAATCGGGGAACGGGTGATACCCGTGAGCCGTGCGGGATCCATAAGAAACGAATTGTCCTGTCGAATGCGGGCTGTCACCTCTTTCCCGTTTTCCTTGTAGATAATTACTCGAACCGCCCCTTCTCCTAAAAAGGCCAGGTGCTCTCCGGCCTCAAAAGGTTTTTTGAAAAACTCACCTTTCTGAAAGTGCCTTAACTGAAACAGGGCTAAAATTTGGGCAAGTTCATCCTCCTGGGTGGGCTGTGGTACTTTCGACAGAATGTAGTGCTTTAGGGCGTCTTTCATCACGGGGCTTGCTCACAAATGCTCGAAGGCATAGGGACTTCTATAAAGTTAGTACATCTCTGCAAAGACAAAAGAAAAATGCTGGCTAAGCGCAAAGAAGAAAGTCCTTTTGGGCTTGGTGTATATGCGCTGGGGCTTTGTCAGAGGGTCGTTCTTACCCAGTCGATTTGGAGTGGTTTATTCTGTAGTGTCAAGAAATAGTTAGTGGTTAACTATGGGTACTCATCCTTTGTAGTGCTCCAGCCAACCAACTACAACAATACCATCGCTTGAATAGCCCAACTAACAATTAATAAGCCTTCTTTTATTCAGCTAGCAGTTGCCCACTCAATCTCAGCAGCTCAATTTCGACTTGCTTAATGCGGTAGCGAACATTCAAGAGCCGACTCTCGGCTTGCACCAGGTTCCGCTGGGCCTCCCTTAGCTCCAGGGCATTAGATTTACCTAGTCGGTAGCGGTCAAGCGCGATGCTGGCATTCTCCCTAGCCACCGCTACATTCTGCTCCTCTAGCGCTAGAGCGGCCTGCTGATTCTGGTACACATTGTACACCTGTGCCAAGGTGCCTTCCAGGTCTAGTAAAAGCTGGCCGTAGGTAGCTTCGGCGACTTGTAGCTGCAGGTTGGTGTTCTCTTGTAGCCGGCGAGCATCCAGTGCTCCCGAGAGCGACCAGCGGGCGGTGAGTCCGTAGGTGAGGCCAAAGGTTTGGTTCTGCAATACAAAACCTGCCTCGGCATCCGAAAAATTGTAGCCGTAGCCTACATTGGCATCCAGGGTGGGGAAGAGGCCCGTGCGGGCCTGATCGCTGGCTACTTCCGCTTGGGTTTGCGAGTTGCGCTGCTGCTCAATCTGCGGGTTTTCCAGCAGCCCTTGGCGCAAGGTCTCGAATACCAAATTGGTATCTATGGGGATGGTGGATTCGGGAATTAGAGGAGTAGTAGGCTCCTGACCGAGCAGTACATTGAGTGATATGCTTGCCGACTGCACTGCTTCTTGCTGTGCCAGCCAGAGGGCACTATCGGTATTATAATCGACCTGTGCCTGCAGGTATTCAAGTTTGGAGGACTTGCCCACCTCGTATTGGGCCTGGGCCAGGTCTACCCGCTCGCGCGAAAGGGCCAAATTGGTCTCCAGCACTTCAATCTGGTTATTCGCTACCACCAAAGCATAGTAGGCATCAGATACATCGGCCAGGGTGGACTCCATCAGGGTTTCCAGGCCTTGCTGGCCGTTCTCGGCCGCCAACTCGGTGAGCTGGATGCGGTAACGTTTACCGAACCCTTCGAACAGGCGGTAGGATAGACCCGCATTCGCATTGACGGAGAAAGTGCCGGCTCCCGGCCGGTTTTGGGTCTCCCCACTAGCAAAGGTGAGGTTCACATTTTGCGTGCGCTGGTTTAGCCCACCGTCTACGGAAAATTCAGGCATCCAGTTCAGCCAGGTATATGCCGTATTGTTGTCCAGTACAGCCTGGTTTAGGCGGTTGATAACCACCCCGTAGTTCTTTTCTAAACCCAAAGCCATGGCATCGGCCAGGCGTAATGTGTCTTGAGCCTGAGTTGCTATGGACAACATCAGGCCGAAAGCAGCTAAAAAATATCGATACATATCAGTAGCGAGCCATTCGTTTCTCCTTGCCTGTCAGGTAGCTGTACATGGCAGGAATAATGTAAAGAGTAAGGGTAGTAGCTAGAATCAAACCTCCGATCACGGCCACCCCCATAGAGACGCGGCTTTCAGATCCGGCGCCTAGCGCTAGGGCAATGGGCAGGATGCCCAAAATGGTGGAGAGGCTCGTCATTAGGATAGGCCGGAAACGGGCCTCGGCGGCGCCAATGATGGCCTCTTTCACGTCCAGGCCTTGGGCCTTGCGTTGGTTGGCAAACTCCACAATCAGAATCCCGTTTTTGGTCACTAGCCCTATCAGCATGATGATCCCAATCTGGCTAAAGATGTTGAGGGTTTCTTCGAAATACCATAACGTGAACAGGGCACCTGCCAAGGCTAAGGGCACCGTAAACATGATGATGAACGGATCGCGGAAACTTTCAAACTGGGCAGAAAGTACCAGATAGATCAAGATGAGTGCGAAGGCAAAGGCAAACACCAGGCTGTTGGAGCTGTCCCGGAATTCCGCTGATGTGCCCGCCAGCTCTGTCTGGAAGGTATCGTCAAGTACTTCGGCGGCAATGGCGTCCATAGCATCGATGCCTTCACCCACGGTTTTGCCAGGGACTAAACCTGCCGAGATGGTCGCTGATGCGTACCGGTTGAACCGAAAGAGTTGGGGAGGGGTGCTTTCTTCGGAGAAGGAAACCAGATTGTCTAGCTGAATCAAGCGACCGTCCCGGTTGCGCACGTACAAGCTTCGCAGGTCTACCGGCTCGTTACGGTCTTCCCGACTTACTTGCCCTATCACCTGGTACTGCTTGCCATTCATGATGAAGTAGCCAAACCGCTGACCGCTCAGGCCTAGCTGCAAAGTTTGGGCAATATCCCGAATATCCACGCCTAGGCTGCGGGCCTTGTCCCGATCAATATCAATCTGCAGTTCGGGTTTATTGAACTTGAGGTCCAGATCCACAAATGTGAAGGTGTTATTTCCCCGAGCCTTTTCCATAAAAGTGGGCAGCACTTCCTTCAGCTTTTCCAAAGTAGGGGCTTGTAATACAAATTGCACAGGCAATCCACCTCGGCGGTCCCCGATGGCTCGGGGTTGGGTGACAAAGGCTCGTGCCTCGGTTAGCTGCATGATTTTAGGCGTAATCGCACTAGCAATCTCCGCCTGAGAGCGGTCGCGTTCGGTGGCATCTACCAGTTTGGCAATCACAAAAGCGGAGTTGACCGAGCTAGAAGCCCCAAAACCGGGAGAGGTTACTGAGATGATACCCTCACTTTCCGGTACGGCATCCATCATGATGGACACTGCCTGATCTACGTAGCGGTCCATGTATTCGAAAGTAGCCCCTTCGGCCGCCGTGGCAATCACCCGGAAAGTGCCCCGGTCTTCCAACGGAGATAGCTCCGAAGGAATCACCGTTCCCAAAAGGTAGATTAGGAAGCCCATGGCGCCCACTATGGGGAACGCTAGCCACCTGCGCCGCATAAAGTTTTCCAAACTGCGGTTGTATCCTTCGTTGAGGCGCACAAACAGCGGCTCCGTTTTTTGGTACAGCCAATTTTGCTTTTCTCTACGCTTCAGGATGCGCGAGCTCAGCATGGGGGTAAGCGAGAGTGCTACGAAGGAAGAGATGATGACCGCCCCGGCCACTACAATTCCAAACTCGCGGAAGAGCCGACCGGTAAGGCCTTGCAAGAATATCACAGGAAGGAATACTGCCGCCAGGGCTACTGTGGTGGAGATGACCGCAAAGAATATCTCCGTACTTCCCTTCAGAGCTGCCTCGCGGGGTTTCATGCCGCCTTCGATTTTAGAATAAATGTTTTCCAGCACCACAATGGTATCGTCCACCACCAAGCCAATGGCTAGTACCAGACCCAGCAACGTGAGTACGTTGATGGAGAACCCAGCAATGTACATAATGAAGAAGCTGCCAATTAGGGAAATGGGGATGGTAATTACCGGGATCAGCGTGGTGCGCCAATCGCGTAAAAACAGGAAGATGATCAGCACCACCAAGCCAAAGGCCAAAAAGATGGTTTGTTGTACTTCATCAATTGAGTCCTGAATATACCGGGTATTATCAAAGCTAATTGCCAGGGTGATGTCCTCCGGCACGTCCGTCTGGATAGCTTCCAGCCGTTTGTAAAACTCATTGGCGATGTCCAGATTGTTAGAGCCTGGCTGCGGGATTAGGACCGTCAGCACCATGGGTACCAGGTCTCGCTTCAGGATGGTGCGCTCGTTCTCCGCCCCAAGCTCTGCCGAACCAATGTCGCGAAAGCGAACGATGTTCGTTCCTGTCTCTTTGATAATCAGGTCGTTGAATTCTTGAGGAGTACTCAACCGACCCAGTGTCCTTACGGATAGCTCCGTATTGGCTCCCTCTACCCGGCCAGAAGGCAGTTCCACGTTGTTGCGGTTTACCGCATTCAGTACGTCTACCGGTGTTAAGTTATAAGCGGCCAGCTTCACAGGATCCATCCACAAGCGCATAGAATATCGCTTTTGCCCCCATATCCGCACTTGGCTCACACCCGGTATGGTTTGGAAGCGCTCCTTGAAGAGGTCTTCAGCTATTTGGCTTAGCTCTAGCAACGAGCGTGAATCACTCCTAATCTGTAGGGCAATAATAGGGCTGCTGTCCGCATCTGCTTTGGTTACCGTAGGCGGATCGGCATCCGGCGGCAGGTTGCGCTGCGCGCCGCTCACCTTATCCCGCACGTCGTTGGCGGCAGCTTCCAGGTCCACACTCAGTTCAAACTCCACCGTGATCGTACTGCGGCCATCCCGGCTTACCGAAGTCAGTTTCTTGATGCCCTGTATACTATTCACCGCTTCCTCTAGCGGCTCAGTAATCTGCGACTCTATAATATCTGCGTTGGCCCCGGTGTACCCGGTGGCTACCGTGATCACCGGTGGATCTACGCTGGGGTACTCCCGAACCCCCAGAAAGGAGAACCCGATCACCCCGAACAGGATGACAATGATGCTCATCACAATGGCGAGCACGGGGCGGTTTACGCTTATGTTGGATAATGATGCCATAGGTAGTTAAGGAATGATGGTCACCGGACCGCCGGGGGTCAGTTGCAGTATGCCAGAAGTAATCACCGTATCGCCGGGGGTTAACCCTTCCACAATCTCGATCTCACGTTCCAGCCGGGTGCCGATTTTTACGGCGGTAGAGGTAGCCACGCCGTTTTGCTTCAGCCATACCTTATGCCCTCCTAGCTCCGGCACTACCGATTCGGTAGGCACCAGCAAGGCGGATTCCCGGGTTTCCAATACCAATTCTATTTTCACGAATGCCCCGGGTAACAATTCCCCGCTGGGATTCGGGCTTTTGGCCCGTAGCGTAAGGGTTCGTGTTTCGGGATCTATCTGAGGCTCTATCGCGTATACTGTACCCTCAAACAGGCTCTCCGAGGTCTCGGTAGAAAAATAAATGCGGTCGCCAACGGCTACCTGTTGGCTATATTTTCCAGGTATCGAGAACTCCAGTTTCACCGGATCGATATCGAAGAACTGAGCTATGGTTGTAGCAGGAGTCACGTAACTGCCCTCACTCACCAAACGCAGTCCTATTATGCCATCGAAGGGAGCCAATATTCGTGTTTTTTCCAATTGGGCTTCTACAAGCTTCAGGTCCGCCTCTGCCGTATTCAGCTGTGTGAGTGCTTGATCGTATTCCTCTTGGCTGATGGCTTCCTTTTCCAACAGTTGCCGTTGGCGGTATTCGCTCGCCTCTAGCAGCTTTTTGGTATAAGTAAGCTTTTCCTGTTGAGCCAGCAACTCCTCCGCATTGAGTTGCAGGAGGAGGGTGCCTTTCCGCACGGCCCTGCCTTCTGGCAAAGCCAGCTTCGAAATCCGGCCTGAAGCCTCTGGTTGTAGGTTCAACGACTCATTGGCCAAAATCGATCCTGTCACATTCAGTGTGTTTTCCAGTCGTTGTGCCTCCACCACCAAGGCCTTTACCCGGGTAGCTGAAGATTGTTGAGAGGGGGAAGGAGCAGTTGCTTCTTCAGAGCCTGAGAGAAAATCGAACTTATTCCGAAAGGCTAAAAATGCGATAACCAACACGATGACCGTGGTGATCAGGCGCCGCAGCGTTTTGTTCATAGTTAAGAGGTTGCTACTCAAAAAACGCCCACTTACTGAAATGGTTTTTATTGGGATGACCGAATGGTTAGGAATGTCCATCAGCGGGCAAAATCTACCTTTGCAGGCAATAAAAAAGCGTGCTACCCCACGCTGTGAGTAGCACGCTTTTGCATTTTTTGGAGAATATGTTCGCTTAAATAGGCACGTTTACATGGCGTTCTGCATGGTAGCTACTGCGTACCAAGGGACCCGATTCTACATACTTCAAGCCCCTCTTTAGGCCTTCTTCCCCATAGTGATCAAACAGGTCCGGGTGGATGAATTCAGCTACCTCAATGTGCATCTTGGTGGGCTGCAGGTACTGACCCAATGTCAGGATGTCCAGACCGTGGGCGGCCAAATCATCCATAGCTTTGTACACCTCATCCTTGGTTTCACCCAAACCCAGCATAATGCCCGATTTGGTGCGCATACCCGCGTCTTTTGTGCGCTGTATTTGCTCTAGGCTTCGGTTATATTTTGCCTGAGGGCGCACCCGGCGGTACAGTCGCTCAACGGTTTCCATGTTGTGAGAGACAACTTCTTGTCCGGGCTCAATCATACGCGCCAAAGCATCCCAGTTTCCCTTCACATCAGGTATCAGCGTCTCAATGGTAGTTTCTGGGCTTTGCTCATTCACTGCAACAACCGTCTGGTACCAGATTTCGGCTCCACGATCCTTCAACTCATCCCGGTTTACCGAGGTCAGGACTGCGTGTTTTACACCCATCAGTTTGATGGCCTCTGCTACACGGTTCGGCTCATCTTCATCATATTCTGGAGGTCTGCCAGTAGCTACTGCACAAAAGGTGCAAGAGCGGGTACAGACATTGCCCAAAATCATAAATGTGGCCGTACCAGCACCCCAGCACTCACCCATATTGGGACAGTTTCCACTTTCGCAGATGGTGTGAAGCTTATATTCATCTACCAACTTCCGCACTTTCCGATAACCTTCACCTACCGGCAATTTTACGCGCAACCAGTTGGGTTTGCGGGTGCGTTCGGTGGCTTCCTCCGCTACTACGGGTAGTTCTATCATACCTACGTCGGTTTACAATTCTTTAACTATAAGCCCAAGGGCAGGGCATGGGAATAAGCACAGTAATTGCTGCCCTTCTTGCTATGAGGCAACAAAGGTAATGACAAAAGAATTCAGCGGAAATTAATTGCGTAAACCGTAATAAAGGGCAATGTATGCCGAAGGATAAACTTGGATGGCCCGTGCACGGGGTAGCATGTTGATGGGCCGGGTGTAAGCCTCTATCATGGCACCTGCTTCGAAACCCGAAACCCGAGTCTTGAATGTTCCAAACTCAAAGCTGAAAGCACCTTTAATGCTGACACCCGGTACTACATTGGATTCACCCAGACCTACAAGGGGCCCAGATGCTCCCTGTATATTCTCCAACAGTGTATGCACATCAGGATCATATTGCTGTGCGGTAGGGGAAGAGCCTGAGACTACATAATTAATATAGTAGGGTGTTTCCAAACCAATCGTTGGGCCACCAGCAATACCTGCATTTATCTGCACACCCTGCTGAGGAGCCTTGTGAAATAAAATCCAATCACGACCATATTGTAAGCGTATGGGAAAAAGGTAATTGCTCTTGCCTACTATATATCCTGAACTGCCAGAAAGACCTTGCTTGAACTCCTGCGGATGTTTGACATTGGCTATCTCAAGAGTAAAGGTTTGATAGACCCGCTCTTTGGCTCTTAGGCTATAGCGCACAAAACCCGAACCCAGCAACCGGCTGTTGGTATTTTTACCTAGCCCCCACACAATCTCATTTCGATAGTCGAAATCTTCCACCTCCTGGGCTTTCGCTAGGAAAGGCAAAAAGAGTGTGCAAATGAGTACGGGTACGATGAGCGGCTTCTTCATTTCAACTACAATTATCTACATACTATACCTGACTATAAAAATAACGAAAACTGAAAAGGGTATGTTCATTCTTTTGGTAAAATCCTCCCTTTTAGTAGTACACTTTATATAATGTTGGATGTGCCAAATTATTTCTCCGGGGTGTCGCTAATCCAGTTTCCTGAACAGAAGCTGTTAAAATGCAGTCCTAGGTATCAAAAAAGATACTCCGCATGGGATTTTTTTCATGGTACCAAAATTTGGGTGTTTGTTCTCCAAATTCATCGAAAAGTCTTATAAAACACTCCAAAACAGGGAAGTGCTTAGTTTTTGTTTTGATATTAGATCTGTCAATAAATACTTGGAAAAGGTCAATTTAACATTTTGGTCATTAGAAAAAGTCTATTATTTAAACCCTTAGTACTAAGTTGCGTATACAAATTCAACGCCGATACACAGAAACGCGAACAGGTATGAACACAGTAGCAAATTCAGACACTCAGATGAAATTCTCGTCTATTAAAGCTCGGCTGGATGCACAGTTGGCTAAGGCAGAGGAAGCCCTGAAAGAGGTCGAGGCTTTAGGCGTAGAGTTGAAGCAATACGAAAAAAAGCGCTAAAGAGACCTCATCATAACACTCAAATACTTTATTCTCTTCTTTAATTGGTGATAAGAGCTCCCTTTCGGGAGCTTTTTCATTTACCCTTTTTCTACGTTGTCACGTGGGATGTAGGGCCTTATTATAAGCCGAGTGCCGCGATCATAGGTAAAATAGTTCCATACCCAGTTCCAGAAAACTACCAGCTTGTTTCGGAAGCCGATGATGGACCATAGGTGTACGAACATCCAGATGTACCATCCCATAATGCCCCCAATACGGATTTTACCAATATCAACTACCGCCCTATGCCTACCGATAGTAGCCATGGATCCTTTGTCCTTGTATTGGAAAGGTATTTGAGTTTTACCCTTTTGCTCGCGTTTGAGGTTCTTGGCCAATAATTGTCCCTGTTGGATAGCTACTGGGGCTAGCATAGGATGCCCTTGAGGAAAATCTTCGGACTCCATTTTTGCCACGTCTCCTAGAGCATACACACGGTCTAGACCTGCCACCTTATTATATGAATCTACCTTGATTCGGCCACGGTCAATGGCTTCTTCCGGTAAACCTTGAAAAACATTGCCCCGAACACCAGCAGCCCAAACAACCGTTTGGCAAGGGATCTCGGTGCTATCACTTAGCACCACCTGGTGGCCATCAAAACTCGTTACCGTTCGCTCCAATAGCGTATTTACTGAGAACCGCTTCAGATAGCGCAGAGCCTTTTCTCCCGATTTTTCAGACATCCCCGCCAAGATCCGTGTATTACCCTCCACTAGATAGATGTTCATTTGCCGGAAATCTAAGTCAGGGTAGTCGCTTGGTAATACGTGATTTTTTAGCTCACCCAACGCTCCAGCTACTTCCACACCGGTAGGGCCTCCTCCCACAATCACAAAATTCATTAGCTCCTTCCGTTCATTTAAGTCACTAGAGATTACCGCCTTTTCGAAACTCTGCAACATCTGACTACGGAGATCCAGAGCTTGGGGTACCTGCTTGAGGGGAAAAGCCTTTCCAAAATTTTCTTCCTGTCCGAAGTAGTTAGTACGACTGCCGGTAGCAATGACTAAATAATCATACCTCAACTGCCCGAGTGAAGTTTCCAGTATGCGCTCTTCGGTTTGTATGCGGTTCACATTTGCCAGCCGAAAATAAAAGTCCTTGGTGGATTGCATCATCCTGCGCAATGGACCAGCAATGCTATCGGGTTCCAAACCAGCAGTAGCCACTTGGTACAGAAGAGGTTGAAAAGTATGGTAGTTATGTCTATCCAAGAGTACCACTTGGAATCCCTTGCCACGTAAACTTTTTGCTAACTGGATTCCTCCAAATCCTCCGCCTACAATCACCAATCTAGGCTGATCAGAGGTGGGAATATTCAGCACGTTAAACGAAGGGTTATCTGGGAGTGTGGGGGTTGTTTCCATACCGTTAAATTTGCTTGGAATTTGGAGAATATTTCTGTGAAAAAAGCCTTTTTCAATACAACAATTTTTCCTTGAAAAAGTGCAAATCATCCTTGTTGCTACATGGATTTTTCTTTGCTCCTACTGTCTCCCCACCAATCTTTATTGGGATGATTGTCTTTCCTCCATACAAGCTTTTGTCTTTAGGTTTCTTGTCATAATCGGTCATTTTAGGCGCTGAGAGCCTATTTTACTAAAAACTGCCAAAAATGATAATTTTTTGACTAAACCTTACTTCATTCTAACATGCCAAATGCCATTTGACAATTTTTCAGCCTCAACAAAGAATATAATTTTGCGTAAACATTATCGAACAACAGAAACAAAAGAATCTTTCGAGTCAAAAACTTAGCACTCATGAACATATTCGCTACTATTCTCGCTTTCGCATTGGTAGGTCAAGGATCTATGACTGAGAGCATCGTGCCGGAAGGAATGGACTACAACGAGTACTTGAGCGTCCAGTTCCACAGTGAAACAATTTTGGATATGTCTTCGCTTACTACCCCAGAGGATCGTGTGGTTATTTATAATGCTGCAGGTGATTTGATTGCCGAAGGCGACGTGGCTTTCATTGGTGACATTGTAGATACTAATGATCAGACTCTGTTCGAGCTGGTGAACAAAAGCGACTATATGATGGGTTTGGGAAATACCCGGATCTATCAACTCAATAAATAAGGATTTTATAAGGTTAAATGGTCATACTTATGAGCAAACCCCAGTGCCTTTGGCGTTGGGGTTTGTTGTTTTATATCAATATCCCGGATAAGAAGTAGGGAGTCCCCTCTTAGCGAATTATTTTTGCCTCGTGCAATTATCCTATCTCACAGAGGAAGCGCTGTCTTCCTTCATCACCACTGCTCTACATGAAGATGTTGGAGACGGCGACCATACCACACTTGCTTCCATTCCTGTGGAAGCAAAGGAGACTGCGGAAATCGTGCTAAAGGATAGTGGTGTCGTAGCCGGTGTGGACATCGCCCGGCGTATTTTCCATCAAGTAAGTCCTGACCTTTCGGTAACCCCGTTTATCCAAGACGGCAGTTGGGCCGTGACGGGTACCGTAGTCATGAGGGTTTCAGGTCCTGCTCGTGCCATCCTAACGGCAGAGCGCTTGGTGCTCAACTGCATGCAACGCATGAGTGGCATTGCAACCTATACTCGCCAGCTTTCTGACTTAATTCAAGGCACCCATGCTAGGTTGCTCGATACCCGCAAGACCACTCCTAACTTCCGGATTTGTGAAAAGTGGGCAGTTGCGATTGGAGGAGGTGTAAATCATCGGTACGGGTTGTGGGATATGGTTCTTCTCAAGGATAATCATATCGATTATGCTGGAGGGATTACTAAGGCAGTCCAGGCCACGCAGGAATATTTACGTAGAGAGGGGAAGGACCTCAAGATTGAAGTAGAAACTAGGACCTTACAAGAGGTGCAGGAAGTTCTTGAAGTGGGAGGTGTATTTCGAATTATGCTTGACAATATGCACCCTGATACCATGCGTCAGGCTATTATTCTGATAGGAAAAAAGACTGAAACGGAGGCTTCAGGGGGTATCAATGAGAGAACTATTCGAGCTGTTGCTGAAACAGGAGTAGACTACATATCTGTAGGAGCCCTCACCCATTCCTTTAAAAGCCTTGACCTTTCGCTCAAGGCAGTGAAATCATAAGAGAATTTGTTGTGTTGAAATAGATATGAACGTTAAAACCAAGAAGTATAAACTTGAAACCAAGACCTATGTTCGGATAGGTATGATGGGAGTGGTTCGGAAACAGTGGTGGGTAGGGCTTATCGTGCTGGCTTTATGCAGTATGACTTTTTTGGTGCCTTCTGCCTGGTGGGTTATTGGAACACTAATCGCCTTGGTTCTTTATTTATTGTTTTGGCTAATCCAATTTTATGGGTTGCCCCAGCTAGAACAGAATAAATTTTTGTTTGAGCGATTGAGCTACGAGATCAATAGCAAACAAATTCTCATGAAACTCAACCCTCGACAGGGAATGCCCATCACCTGGGATAAAATTAAACGTGCGCGAGTTTCAGGCGATGATATCACACTATATCTATCTAAGGTACAGGTGATTCATCTGCCCAAAAAGATTTTCAATACGGATAACGAGCGGAAGTTTGTAGAATCCATTCTTCGACGAAAAGGGTATCTTAAAACTGGCGAGGAAGCAACTACTCCTGCAAAGAAGTAACCTTCTGGTAACGGAGGCCATCTAAGGTGCGTTAGTTAAAGAACAAACGCACCTTTTTTATGCCCTTTTCAAATTTGCGCCGTTTGCTGAAAATTGGCGGTATCCTTGTCAGCTTTGTCCTTATCATTATTGGCATAGGATATGTTTTTCAGGTATTTGCCTGGTCCTCTGCTATCCATCCGGTGTTAGGTTATGTAGTAGCCTCACTGTTTGCTATAGTCTTTGTTGCATTAATCACCGCGCCTTGGATTTTACTTTTTCGTTTGCCACAGGCAATTCGCCTTCCGGAGACAGAGGCTGAATTGCCTGCTTATCAAGATCAACTTCGGAAACGCTTGGCTAAGAATCCCTATCTCCTTGAGGAGGGTATTGATTCAGATGAACTGGCTAGTGAGGAGGGGCTTCATCGTGCAGTAGGTCTTTTGGATGCTAAAGCAAAAGAAATATTAGAAAGGACCGCCCGGCATACTTTCCTTGTGACAGCAATCTCACAGAATGGAAAATTAGATGGGCTAGCCGTCTTGTTCACTCAAGTGAAGATGATTTGGCAAATCAGTAAGGTATATAACCAACGCCCAGTGATATCCGAGGTGGTAGCCTTGTACGGCAATATTGCAGCTACCACTTTATTGGCAGTAGAAGTAGATGATCTGGATGTTACTGAACAAGTTGAACCATTAGTAAACTCTCTCCTCAAAACCTCGGCTACTCGTTCCATTCCTTGGGCAGGCGGAGCTGCTCAGCTTATTCTGGATTCTCTATTGGAAGGGGCCATCAACGCTTTCTTTACTTTAAGAGTAGGTGTACTCACAATGAGATATAGTGCGGTTCAAAAGCCGATGGTTAGAAAAGATATTCGGTTCTCCTCTTATATGGAGGCGTCCTCTCTACTGGGAACTGTAGTAGTAAAAACTAGTTCCAAAGTGGTCTCTTCCGTTTTGCGCAGTTTTCAGCAAGCTGGAAGAGATACCATCCGTTCTAGTGGCGAAGCTGTCGGAAAGACAGTGAGTAGGTTTAGCGCAAAGGTGAATGCTTGGGCAGGACGATTTTCCTCAAATAGAGAAAAAATAGGAGAAACCTTACTTGAGAAAGATGAGGAGGAAACCTCTATGAAATATGGTGATCAGGATTGACGTTTATCATCATCGCCATACAAGAACTCGTAGGCGTCAAGATAAGCAGCTGCCGCGCCTTGTTTCATTTTATGGAGCTCTCGTTTGCGTTCTTGAGCTTGATAAGCGTAGTAGCCTAGAGATAATAACATCACTATCATACCTACTGCCCAAAAAATATCGGCAAAACTCACTGCTTCCTCTGAAGCCTCTGGATTACTGCTCGTAAACTTCTGTTCCAAAGCCATTAGACTTGCTTGCATATCAGCGACCTTTAAATCATCTGAAATAGAAGCGAGTTTGTCTTTTTGAGACTCTTCCAATTCGTCAAGGCGAACTATTTCCTGCCATTGACCTTCTTGTTTGAGAATAGTTTTTAGTATTTCGAAGTTCTTAGAAGTATGTATTGCCCTTGCTGTGTCAAAAAGAGCAAGTGATTTGTAGCAATTTTCTTTGGCTAAAGGATAGTCGCCCTGAATGAAGGCGATTTCTCCTAAGTTTTGATATACCTTATATTTTAGGTAGTCCTTGTCGTTTTTCTCCAGTAGGTCGAGAGAAAGCATGGCAGTTTCATATCCATTTTGATCACCTTTCGCTGCCATCGCTAATCCTAGCCACTGAAATATGGAATAATAATACACCTCATACTTTTCAACAATTCCGAAGCTGATCGCATTCTTATAATACTCTATCGATTGCTCGTAATCAGTTAGTTGGTAATAATGGGAGGCGAGGGAATAGTGTATAAATTGCTGATATCCAGAGTCACTCGACATTTCTAATGCCCTATTAAAAAATTCAATGTACTTTTCGTTATCGCCAAGATTTAGGTAACAGATAGCTGTGCTACCATAAATTCTATCAAGCCTGTACTCTTCCGAATCCAGGTTGTTAACAGCAATTTCTAGGGCCTCCTGATAATATCCAATGGCTTGACGGAACAATTTGGCATAACGGAATTGTCGTCCAATGGCATGGGTTGAATTGAATACGCCTCTGAAATCACCTATTACTGAATATTCATTCTTAGCCAAGAAAAATGCCTCAATTGCCTTGGTGGGATTATTTCGTAAAGAGGCTAGAGCAGTTCCTCTCATGTAATCACCTTCAGCTAACCAACTAAGATTATCTCTGGACTTGGCGACGGTGATTACTGTATTAGCAAATCTGAGTTGATTGTTATAAGATTGAATGGTATCAAAACCGACCTTTAGCTCTTCAATAGTACTTGCCTCTTCGACTAAAGGCTTTATAGCGGTTGATGAAAGAGAATATTGACCCTTAACTGGAACTACAGAGATCAGACTCATTAAAGAAGTAACCAAAAAAGGGCCAATACGCTTCATGCTTGCTTAATGATTAAGTATTAGGTGGTTCACAATTTGGATCGCCCTCTTCACAACCACCTGCAGTCTGTTGTAATGCTTTTACGTTTTCTACCTTCAAAATTTCGAATGCCTCGAAATTCTTTTGTGCTTTTTTGATGTGTTTCATGGTGTAATAACATTTGGTTGTCACAAAACTAGTGAAACCTTACATGCACATCAAAGCACTATCCCTAGGCTAGGTAATATTACGGTGATGCTTAATTGTACACCCTTTTCCCCTGTGTTACAGCCTATTGATATTCATAAAGGTAAAAAAAATATCCTCATCCCTAAAAAACAGACTTGGAAATTTTATAAAATTTGTCCGGAAAAAAAACCATTCTATGGCCTGTACAGGTGTTGTTGTCCTGTACCCACCGGTTTTTATCGAAACTAGGCTGGAAAAGGTTAAAAAAGTGCTCTAGGAAGGGATTCGCTAGGTGTTATTACGGTTATTAGGGCTGTGACCTAACGTTTTATTACAATGTAGTTAAGTCTTGAATTACTCTTAAATTCTACATTAATCATGGCTTTTAAGCCTGTATAGAACGGAATTTCCTTGGAATAATTCAATTGAACATGCTGATCGTATTATTAAAAATATCCTATTTCAAGAGCTCTTTTTACAATTGTGCAATTACTGCCTCATTTATTGGTCTTTCTTAGTGTGCTTGCCTCCTATTATTGGTGATCCCCCCGAGTAGGGTTGCTAGCCTGCCATAGGTTGTTTGGCTAGTTGCAAGATGGACGATAGGGAATTTGGAGATCCAATCAATTTTTGCAATCGATTGCAAATAGGTGAGGTCCCACTATCGCCTTCGGTCTAAAAGGGTTATTTTAGCGAATATACCGTTATAATTATGAGTGTACTGACTGATAATCAGCCTACTACAATAGAGGCTACTAGCGAAAACCAGAAAATGATCGCAGATATGGTGCGTGATTTTGGTGCGCGTGAGATTACTCCTTTTAGAAAGGAGTGGGATGATACCCAGCACTTTCCTAAAGACCTATTTCATCGAATGGGTGAGCTGGGTCTTATGGGGGTTTTGGTGCCCGCTGAATATGGGGGTTCTGGGTTTGGTTACCATGAATATGTTACGGCTATTATTGAGTTGGGTAAAATTGATCCAGCGATAGGTCTTTCTATGGCAGCTCATAATAGCTTGTGTACGGGACACATCTTGCAATTTGGTAGTGAGGCCCAAAAAGGAAAGTGGTTGCCTAAGCTTGCGACTGGGGAATGGATTGGCGCTTGGGGGCTCACTGAGCCGAACACGGGCTCTGATGCGGGTAATATGAAGACCGTAGCTGTAAAGGATGGGGATCATTTTGTGGTGAACGGGGCTAAGAACTTTATTACCCATGGAGCGAGTGGTGAATTAGCAGTGGTAATAGCACGGACTGGAGATGTGGGCGATTCGCATGGTATGACGGCATTTGTGGTGGAAAGAGGGACGCCAGGTTTCCGCGGAGGGCGTAAGGAAGATAAGCTGGGTATGCGCGCCTCCGAAACTGCAGAAATGATTTTTGAGGATTGCCGAATTCCTGCTGAAAATATTCTAGGTGAAGTTGGTGAAGGATTTGTTCAAAGCCTTAAGGTGTTGGATGGTGGGCGTATTTCTATTGCTGCTTTAAGTTTGGGTATAGCAGAGGGGGCCTTGGATGCTTCAATCACCTACAGTAAGGAGCGACAGCAGTTCAATCAGCCTATTTCTAATTTCCAGGGGATTTCCTTCAAGTTGGCTGATATGGCTACAAAGCTACAGGCGGCCCGATTACTAACGGACCGGGCTGCTGACCTTAAAAACAACGGTAAGCGAGTAACTATTGAGTCTGCCATGGCAAAGTACTATGCCTCTGAAATATGTGTGGAACTCTCAAACGAGGCGGTGCAAATATTTGGAGGGTATGGGTTTACCAAAGATTACCCAGTGGAGAAGTTCTACCGTGATAGTAAATTGTGTACTATAGGTGAGGGGACTTCGGAGATTCAGAAAGTAGTGATCTCAAGGATGCTTCTAAAATAGCTTAATGAGAAATTGGCAAAGGATTAGGATTATTGGAAAGAAATAAAAATAAATTGGCTAGAGATCAGTGATTTAGCTACCTTTGCCTTCCCTTTTGAGGGATATGTTCAACTAAAGGAGGTGTTATACCAAATGATCGTTGTAAACGTAAAAGAAAACGAGTCTATCGAAAAGGCCTTGAAGCGCTTCAAAAAGAAATTTGAGCGTACTGGTGTTTTGCGTGAAGTACGTTCGCGTGCTTACTACACTAAGCCTTCAGTTACTCGTCGTCATGAAGTTCTTCGGGCAGCATACCGTCAGAAGATGCAGAGCCAAGAAGAGAACGCATAATATATATGTGTACGACTTTCAGGAGCAGCCCCGCAAATGCGAGGCTGCTTTTTTTGTTTAATCGTCTTCCTCCTCCAGTTTCACTTCATCTACGTTGATGAATTCTATTTCTTCCTGCTCGTTTAGCACGATACCTACTACGGAATCCTTTACAATCTTACCTGCCAAGATTTCTTTTGATAGAGCATTCAAAAGTTCTCGTTGCATGACTCTTTTGAGCGGGCGTGCACCAAACTGAGGATCATAGCCAGTGTTAGCTAGCTGGTGCAACACCTCTGGTGTGGCATCAATCTGGATTCCGCTTTCTTGTAAGCGTTTTTGAATCTGTCGGAATTGTAGTCGCACAATCTGCTTCATGTTGTCTCGGCTTAGCGGAGCAAACATGATGGTTTCGTCAATGCGGTTGAGGAATTCTGGCCTTACGGACTTTCTCAACAGATCGAATACCTCCAGTTTCGTGTCCTCCATTACTTGGTCGTGGGTAAATTCATCAGCTTTTTCAAATCCTTCTTGAATCAAATGACTGCCAATATTGGTGGTCATAATGACAATGGAATTCTTGAAATTGGCTACACGGCCTTTATTGTCGGTCAGCCGTCCTTCGTCTAATACCTGTAGTAGGATGTTGAAAGCATCGGGATGTGCCTTTTCTATCTCATCGAGCAGAATGACTGAATATGGTTTGCGGCGAACAGCCTCCGTGAGTTGTCCTCCTTCGTCGTAGCCTACATATCCTGGAGGCGCCCCAATAAGGCGACTTACGGAATGTCTTTCCTGGTATTCGCTCATGTCGATCCGCACCATGGCATCCTCATCGTTAAAAAGGAATTCTGCCAGTGCCTTTGCGAGTTCGGTTTTGCCCACCCCAGTGGTGCCGAGGAAAATAAAAGAGCCAATCGGTCTTTTGGGGTCTTGTAGGCCTGCACGTGAGCGGCGAACGGCATCCGATAAGGCGGCGATAGCCTCCTTTTGCCCTGCAACCCGCTTGCCTAGCTCCGCTTCTAGTTGAAGAAGCTTCTCTCGTTCGCTTTGTAACATCCGGCTTACCGGAATTCCTGTCCATTTGGCTACAACTTCAGCGATATCCTCTGCGTCTACTTCCTCTTTTAGAAGTCGACTTTCCCCTTGCAGCTGAATCATCTGACTATTAAGCTCCTCTAGTTTGGCTTCGGATTGAGGGATCAATCCATAGCGTAGCTCTGAGGCTTTTCCGTAATCTCCCTCTCGCTCGGCTTGGTTTGCTTCATTTTTGTACCGGTCTATGTTTTCTTTCTGAGTGCGAATGCCCTGGATTATGGATTTTTCGTGATCCCACCGGGCTTTGAGCGCAGTACGCTTTTCATTGAGGTCGGCAATGTCCTTGCTGAGAATGGTCTCCTTCTCCTTATCTTTCTCTCGCCGGATGGCTTCGCGTTCGATCTCCAACTGCATGAGACGACGATTGAGTTCATCGAGTTCCTCAGGAAGTGAATCGATTTCAATTCTCAGCTTTGATGCTGCCTCATCCATTAGGTCAATGGCCTTATCGGGTAAAAACCGGTCACTTACATAGCGACTGCTTAGCTCAACCGCAGCAATGACTGCATCGTCCTTTATGCGTACTCCGTGATGAACCTCATACTTCTCTTTGATGCCTCGCAATATGGATATGCTATCTGCAGCATTGGGTTCGTCTACCAGTACAGATTGGAATCGGCGTTCAAGAGCCTTGTCCTTCTCGATGTATTTTTGATATTCTTGGAGGGTAGTAGCACCAATAGCATGTAGTTCACCTCTGGCCAAGGCGGGTTTGAGTAGATTGGCAGCATCCATGGCTCCTTCGCCACCTCCTGCGCCTATTAGAGTGTGTATTTCATCTATGAACAAGATGATCTGTCCCTCGGAATCAGTTACCTCCTTTATTACAGCTTTTAATCGCTCCTCGAATTCTCCCTTGAATTTGGCTCCTGCCACTAACAGGCCCATGTCTAGGGAAATGAGGGTTTTGTCTTTAAGGTTTTCAGGAACGTCACCGTCAACAATTCTTTGGGCCATGCCCTCCACTATTGCCGTTTTTCCTACTCCTGGCTCCCCAAGTAGAATGGGGTTGTTTTTGGTTCGGCGAGAAAGAATCTGTAAGACCCTACGGATTTCGTCGTCGCGCCCAATTACGGGATCTATCTTGCCGTCTTTGGCAAGCTGATTCAGGTTTATCGAATAACGGTCTAGTGCTTTATATTTATTTTCTGCGTGTTGATCCATGACACGATTTCCTCCTCTTAATTCTTTAATGGCTTCCTTGAGAGGTTGCTCGGCAAACCCAAGGTCCTTAAGTAACTGCGCCGTTTTGTCCTTGCCGCTGGTAATGCCTATTAAAAGGTGTTCTACGGTTACGTATTCATCGTTAAATTCCTTCAGTAAGCTCTGTGCTCGCTGTAGGACTGCATGCCCTTCATTGCTGAGATATGGTTGCTGTCCTTGTACCTTCGGATAGCCAACAAGGATGCTTTGAAGGCGTTCTAAAAGAACACCATTGTCCACGCCCAGTTTTTTCAATAAAAATTCCAGGACATTTTCATCAGTTTCCACCAATGCTTGAAGCAGGTGGCCAGGCTCGATGGCCGGTTGTTCGCTCCTCACAGCAATGTCGGCAGCCTTTTGAACCACCTCTTGTGCCTTAACTGTATAGTTCTGAAAATTCATAGTCCTATTGTGAAATATAACACTTACGCAAAAGGTTTATCAAAGCTCATTCCTAAGGTTCACCACTAGCTTAATTGCGTCAATTTGACGCAATCCGCCTATTTTTTTGGTAGATTGGTGACAATATGTCAAGCTTGGCCTTTATTGTAGCATGATGGGTAATAGGGGTTGGGGTATTAAGGATGCTAGTCTTTGGCTAGTTGGGGTGCTAGCGAATGCTGGTTATGTTGCGATGGGTTGGTTTCTCTGTAGGCTCAGTTGCACTTAGGGTTTCAGGCCTACGGCAATTCTGGTGAGGCTTTTTCATTACATCAAACCCTCAATGTATCGTAATCCCCGTATATTTCGTTGGATTATAAAACGCTTGTGCTCAATTCTCGTACCCATATTTTTATTGCGGTTTTCGCCTTCTTCCTTCTGGGTGGAGGTGGACTTGTAGTAGATCTAATTCCGGAAGCTGCTGCGCAGGTGGCCACCGAGCAGCCCGGCTACTCTGATGGTGAAAAGAGGAGGATAGCTAGAGCGCGTACCAACAGGGCGGATCCTAATCTTTCGGTAGACAAAAGGCTGAGACATGGCGGGAAGAAATCTGGTTTTCTTGGGCTGTTTAGGCGTTTGCGAAGGCCTAATCCCAATACTGAGAACTATAACTTCTCCGGTGACCAGCAAGCTGGGGCGCCCGATGATAAATTCGATACCCCCGTACGAGAAAATTACCGGGGGAATGATCAAGTGATGCCTCCTGAACAGCGCAACCGGCTCAATCGCGGTGGCTTAGGATGGGAAGGTAATGGGGTGCTTCCTCCTTTGGCTAACTATAACCTCATGCGTGATATTGAAAAGGATCAAGGAGAGGGTCGGGCTCCTAATGCAAGGCGTGAAAGAAGAAGGCGTGAGCGCAATATGAACTACTCAGGGGGGCTTCCGGGTGGTGATGCTGAAGATAAGTTCGATACCTCCCATCCTTCTAATTACTCTGGAAATGGATACAACCCGCCGCCTAGTAAGGCCATAATGGATGGAATTCAAAATTTTGCTCCAGATCAACCTACGTTCGGTGCTAATGGGGTGATTATTGAAGGAATAAGCAAATATTCGGGGGAGACAAGGGTGGAAAACCAGAGACGTCGCTGGCGCAGGGTAGCTCGGAATATGAACTACAGTGGCAATCAGCCGGCCCGAACTCCAGAAGATAAATTTGATACCCCGTATGAAGAAGGGTATGCCCAAAATCTATACATTCCAGGACCTAATAGGGATATTGTGGAGGCAATTGCGGAATTTGCACCCACTGCCCCAACGACCCGCGCGAATGCAGCCATTATGGAGCGGATAAGGAACTATCAAGGGGAGATGGATGTGATGGACCCGGACAGAAGGCGAAAGCAGTTGGCTCGATATATGAATTATTCGGGTGAAATGAGGGCCATAGACCCTAAAGAGCGATATCGAGAACCTGGGGGGCCTGAAGGTTGGGGAGGGGACACATATGTCGGTCCAAGATTCAATGCTTCGATCCAAAAGGCTATCAGCGAATATGCCCCTTCTTATCCTAAAGCTAGGGCCAACGAGTATACGTTAGGTCAGATTAATGACTATACGGCTTACCATACTATTCGGACGGAGAAAGCGCAGGCGAGACACTATCAACAACTCACTCGAAAATCAGCCGAATATTTAGGCGATTACCCCATCAGAGTTCGGAGGCGAAAGGGAATTGACGGCCACCCGACAGAGATGTATAGATTGGGGAGGGGACAAGCTACTCAGGAACGTGCAAACAAGATTCGGCGTTTCAACATTTTCTGGAACCGATTATTCAAGCGTAACATACAACCTGATGTTTTTAAGAAGAGGCAAAGGCGACCGGGATACGACCGCGAAGAAGCTGAATGGTGGGAGCGGCTCGACCAACCCAACTCCGTGGATCCCGCTGAGGGAGGTGAGTCAGATACAGGAAATTAAATCCCAGTCTCGGAAGAGCCCGGTGGTTATTTTCAAACACAGTACTCGGTGTAGTATAAGTGCAATGGCACTAAACCGTCTAGAACGGGAATTTGACCAGGCGCGGATGGGCGAGAGTCCCATCTACTTTCTTGATCTTATTTCCTTTCGGGAGGTGAGCAACCAAGTGGCAGAAGAATTTGAAGTGATGCATCAATCTCCGCAAGTGTTAGTGATAAAAGGAGAAGAATGTGTGTACGATGATTCGCACATGGGTATCAACTTTGCAGATTTGGCTCAGCAGGTTAGTTAGAGGTATTGCTCCTTTTAAGTTAGTTGCAAAAAGAAGGCCCTACAGGATATCCTGCAGGGCCTTTGTGATTCAGCTGGGGCTCGAACCCAGGACCCACTCCTTAAAAGGGAGTTGCTCTACCAACTGAGCTACTGAATCGTGATTAGATAGTCTAATTTAACAACCCTGGAAAGACCAAAATCTTTGGGCACTCCAGGGCCGAATTGTCCTAGGGACAAAAAAGACGCAAAAGAATGAATAAACACCTTATTGCGCCTAAACTTAACCTTGTGGAACCCACCGTTCGTTTGTTCCTTTGTGATTCAGCTGGGGCTCGAACCCAGGACCCACTCCTTAAAAGGGAGTTGCTCTACCAACTGAGCTACTGAATCGTCCTTTCATCCAAGGAAATTTGAGTCTTAACGCCCCCTTTCCTTAATTGAGATGCAAAGGTACGGTTTCGTCTGATAAAGAACAAGAATGCACCGCATATTTATAATCTCTTGCTTGTTGATGTTGTTCCCACTTGCTGGCAGTGCTCAGCCAACCCTATTTAAGCTGCAGGTTGGTGATTCCCTTTATGACCAGGGGAGCTACTCACAGGCTTTGCAGGTATACGAAGGGATCTATTTTCAGGATCAGGGTTATACCCCTGCCATGTTGCTGCGTATGGCTTTTCTGAATGAGCGGCGCCAAAGCTATCCAGAAGCGTTATTCTATCTGAATTCCTATTTTATCAAAACGGGTGACCGATCGGTATTCGAGAAAATTTCCTCACTTGCAGATAGCTACACTCTGGAGGGTTACAATACAGGTGATAGGGCCTACTTTCTCTCTCTTTTATACACCTATACGCCCTGGATCACCGGAAGCCTGCTTGTGCTGATTGCATTCCTGATGATTGTAATGGGTTATAGGTTTTTTAGAAGGAAAGAAAAGCCTCGATTGCTTCCTTGGGTCTTATTGGCATGTTCCGTCCTGTACATGGTTTTGATCAATACGCATTTTTTTCAGACGGGAATTATTAGGACTGATTATACATTGTTGATGAAAGGTCCTAGTGCAGCATCGGAAGTGGTGGAGGTACTAGATAAAGGCCACCAATTAACCTTGATTGAAAAAGAGGATGTATGGTGGAAGGTGAAGTGGTCTGGTGACCGCACTGGATATATAAGGGAGGGGCAGTTATTGGAGCTGGTAGAAAAGGAAAAACCGTAACAAGTTTACGGTTTCCCAATGGAGGCCAGTAGATTTTGAAGCTTTTGCATCAGGTTGATGATCTTATCCTTCTGTTGGCTATTCTCATCTTTCAATTGCAAGCAAGCATTAATTAACTCTTCAATGATGGCATTCTTCGCCAGAGCATCTGCTGCAGGATAATTTCTTCGTAATTCTGCTAGACGAGATAATGTGATGGCATCAAGAGATTTGGCACTGGCTGAATCAGCAGGAATGGGAGGCATGTTTGCCGTTAAATCTACTTCCTCTGCCACTTCAGCCTCCATCATCATGGGGCCTTGGCCTTCAAACAAAAAAACCGGATTGATCCGATAGGTATTGATCAACTTACGCAATACCTCTGAGGACAGGCCTACTTTTCCGCTCTCTATCATAGAGTAGGGGCCTTGCTTCAAGCCCAAGCCCTCTGCAAAAACCGCTTGGGTCAATGCCAAGGATTTGCGGATGCTTTTTAGTCGTCTTCCTTCGTCTCTCATAGATAGTAAAAACCCGCACTGTTAGAGGAATAAATTTACTCAAATATATGAGCAATATCTAGGGATGTAAGATATTGATATAAAAATATATAATTCTAATATCAGGTGCAACATCTGCTTTGGAATATATAAAATATATATTTATAATTGTTCCGTGTTCCTATCACATTAAAGTATATATGAAAATTCTATAAGTATGGCAGAGCAAGAAAATGTAAATGAGAGCTTAGGGGATTCAGTTTTGCCCTCTGATCTCGAAATTCGTCACGGTGATTACCTACGGATTGCAGAGTTGACCAGAAAGGCTAACGGAAAGCCTTATACGTCAGACTACGTGCGTAAAGTACTACGGGGCCATCGTCACAATAAAGAGATTGTGAAGATTGCTAAGCGGTATTTGAAGCGTCAGCAGAAAATTACCCAAGAATTAATGGGTTAATTTCTATTACAGATTATTTAGAGCTAGCTATTTCGATTTAGTCGAATAAACAAGGAACACCCCGTGTAAACAAACCTATAGGCGGCATCATTTGCCGCCTTTTTTATTGGGTAAAGTTTAAGTAGTAATTAGTTGTAAAGTGGGACTCTGTATAATACTGTGGGTAAATATGGAGATTATATATTTTGCAGATATTACTTAACCTCCTTAGCCTCAATGGACGACTCTAGGTCGAACAAATCGTTGAGGACATCAATGAGCGTTTCGGCCTCCCCACGTTTACATGCTGCCTTCAGTTGTAGTACAGGCAACTTGATTATCTTCTGCATCATGCTTTTTGTCACCATTTCTACCGCCGCCTGTTCTTGGGCGTTGAATTTTTTCAGGTGACGCGCCATTTCTTCCATCCTAATTTGCTCTAGGGCACCTTTCAACTTCTTGATGGTAGGAGAGACGATCATTTCTTGGCTCCAATCCATGAAGTCATGTAAGCTATCTTCAATAATCGCTTCTACCTGAGGAATGGCTTTTTCTCTTTGGGCTAAGGTTTCCCCTGTTTTTGCATGGATAGCGTCCACATTATATACCAAGGCACCCGCTACCTCTTCCGCATCTTCGGCAACTGAGCGGGGGACGGAAAGGTCAAGAAAGAATTTGTAAGTGAGAATATCCAGGCTAGCTACCAACTCACGTGAAATAAGAGGCTCATGGCCACTTACGGTAGAGATGATAACATCGGCTGATTGTAGCACTTTGGGCAACTCCTCAATGGGGGCTGCTTCAAATCCACATTCTGTTGCCAATGCTTGGGCCTTTTCGTAAGTCCGGTTAATAACAGTAACGGAAGAGAATCGGCTATTCATGCAGTTGCGAACTACATCTGAGCCTATTTCACCTACGCCAATTACCAGAGCTTTTGGTGCTTGAAATTGGGTGGTTAGGCCTTCGGCAAGCTCTACTGCTGCATAGCTAACCGAGGCGGCTCCATCACGAAAGGGGGTTTCTTGAACCACCCGCTTGTTTGAAAAAAAGATGGTGTGCATGAGCCGGTGCAAAAAAGGGCCGGCTAATTGTAAATCTGCAGATGCTTGGTATGCCCGCTTTACTTGATTGCTGATTTGCTGATCTCCCAGAACTTGTGCATCCAAGCCTAGCGATACTCTGAATAAATGCCGTACCGCAGTCAGCCCCTCACGAACGTCAAAATATTGGGAATATTTGTTCACTTCTGGGAGAAGAACTGCCAAACCCAGGAGCTCCAGGATGGGGTGAGTCAATGCCTCCTCATGTGAGTAATAAATCTCTGTACGGTTGCAGGTACTTAGGATGAGTACCTCTTCTAAGCCAAGAACATCTTTGATCTGCCCTAACAGATGGGTTATCTGTTCGTTGTCCAGAGCTACTAGTTCTCTTATATCTAGAGGAGCCTTTTTATAGCTCAAACCGATGGATCGAAAATACTCTGTCATCTTCTATATTAAGGCTGCAAAAATATAGTCCAGAGCTTATAAGTTCAGTTCTTATTCGAAGCTGTAATCTATTTGGAATGATTCTAAATAGCTGATACTCAGGACCTCATACTCAAGTGCAAGAACGGCCAATCCGTGGAATTGATTCATGACTTTCGTCATGTGTAGGTTTTTTTTGGCGAATTCATAAAATGCCGATAAAGAATCTTCGCATTGTTCTAGTAAGCTATTCAGATTCTGAATACTTTATCAAGGTATTCTTTTAGAATGTGCGAAGACTTGTTGATTATATACAACTGAAAATCCGAGACTACTTTGGGTTTTCGAAAGGAGAAACGAACGGAACCCTCGTTCTTCTATCTTTTCTGGTGTTAATGTTAGCTTCACCAGCCGTGTATCGCCGAATTCAGCCTCAACCTACTTGGCCTGTTTCCCAGGAAAATGTAGCCTTGGATAGTTTGTTAGCCTTGCTTCCCTCACCTGATCCAGAAATGAATCCAGCCTCGAGGCAGTCGAGCTTTTCAAACGAGACTGCTTCCGTTGAGCGGTTTTTCTTTGATCCTAATACTGCTGATGTGGGCACTCTAGAGAAGTTGGGTATGGCAAGCTGGCTAGCTAACAGAGTAATCAAGTACCGAAATGCAGGAGGACGATTCCGTAGTAAAGATGATTTGAAAAAAATCTATGGCTTTCCAGATGAGTTGTTTTTAGAACTGAAGCCATTTATCAAGCTGCCTGTAGAAATAGCAGAAAGGGAACCTGACAGATCGGACCCTGATAGCATAGCTGCTACGGTTGAGGAAAGTATAGTTGGTAGGTCTAATAGTTTTCGGTACAGTCCGCCAGAGCCCTTTGATGCCAATCTGGCTGATACCACACAATGGAAGCGAGTATACGGAATAGGCAGTGCATACGCTGCCCGTATTGTGAAATTTCGGGAGACCTTAGGTGGTTTCGTCGGTAAGGAGCAACTGACAGAGGTGTACGGCCTTTCTGACGAACTTATCACCAGACTAGACTCCTTGGTATTTGTGACATCTGCATTTGTGCCTACCCAGTTGTCAGTCAACACCCTTGAAGTCGAGGCCTTAGCCAAGCATCCTTATCTGAAGTATAGACAAGCAAATGCCATTGTGGCGTACCGTAACCAACATGGTGCGCTTGCTCTGGAGGATTTTTCCAACCTAAGAGTGCTCACAGAAAAAGAAAAGGTAAGGCTGTTGCCTTACCTTTCGTTTCAAGAGGAATGACCCGTTAGCTAATGCCTTTTGGGCTAAACTTTACACTACTGCTCAATACTATTTCTTTGAAATCAGCTGCAGCCTGTACGGTAAATCGATTAGCCATGTTCTTGCTTTGAATATTAACTGGCTGGCCGTCAATCTGGCATTCTTTTGGGCTAAAGGGTAATCCGTGGAAACTTATCTTGAAGTTCTTGTAAGAAGGGGTGAAGCCCATTGTTCCGTCTTGGGTAATCCTTACTTCAGATTCAGACCCTGAGAAGGTAAACTTTCGCTCATTATACTCCCCTTTTTGATATCCATACCCTTCACCGGCATCTTCATACACTACAGATTCAATTGTGTCTTCTGCATAATAGGCGCGCAGCCGCATCTCTTCTAGTTGTGAGATTTCTCCGGTGTGTTGCATAGCCGGATATAAGGGGAGGATAGCCCCAGCCTTTACAAAAAGTGGAATGAACTCTAGCTCGGCTTCAATCCATACTTCCTCTTTTTCGCAAGAAGCCAACTCGTCAGTCCAAAAGTTGTACCATTTGCCTTGAGGCATGTACATCCATCGGCCGTCTACATTGGGCTTAGAAATGGGGCATACTAGCAAGTGGTCGCCACAAAGGAATTCTTCCATGCGGAAGTAGGTCTCGTGGTCATCCTGGTCATACATATGCAAGGGCCGGAGCATTGGTGTTCCATTTTGCACGTACTGCCAGAATGCTGTGTAAATGTAGGGTAGTACCCGATAGCGGAATTCGATAACCCGCCGAATCACAGGGAGTGCCTCTTCGCCAAAGGACCAGGGCTCCTGATCTCCGTGATCCCCTGAAGAGTGTACCCGATAGAAGGGATGGAACACGGCCATTTGGAGCCAGCGGATGAATAGCTCGGAGCTGGGAGATTCGATAAAACCTCCAATATCGGAGCCGGCAAAGCTGAATCCAGAAACGCTCAGGCGTTGGCACATGGTATTAGCAATGATCAAGTGTTCCCAGCTAGCTACGTTGTCCCCTGTCCAAACGGCTGCAAAGCGTTGCCCGCCCGAGAAAGTTGACCGGGTCAGTGTAAAGGGACGCTTGTCAGGATTGGAAAGTTTGACGCCGTCGTTTGTAGAGCGGCTCATTTGCATGCCATATACATTGTGTGCCTTCCGGTGGCTGCCGGGATGCCCATCGTAGTCGTGCCGAACGTCTTTGGGGAATGTTCCTTCCTCAAACATCGCAGGTTCGTTCATGTCATTCCAGACACCAGCAATCCCCGATTCCATAAGGCCAGGAAATAGCCCCGCCCACCAATCCCGAACTTCGGGTTTAGTATAGTCCGGAAAGTTGCACATACCTGGCCACACACTACCGCGCAGTAGAGGCCCATCTGCCCGATGGCAGAAAAAATCATTCTCCAAGCCTTCTTTATAGACATCATAATTGGAGTCGATCTTTACCCCTGGGTCTATGATAGTGACCGTGTGAAAGCCATCCTTCTTAAGGTCAGCTACCATCTTTTTGGGATTCGGGAAACGCTCTTTATCCCAAGTGAAGACACGATACCCATCCATGTAGTCAATATCCAGATGGAGTACGTCACAGGGTATTTCGCGCTTACGGAAGTCCGCAGCCAGCTCGCGTACCACTTTCTCAGGATAATAACTCCACTTACTCTGCTGATAGCCCAATGCCCATATTGGAGGCATTTCGGGGGTGCCCGTAAGTAGGGTGTATTGTTCACTGACAGCTTGCAGTTCTGGGCCATAAATGAAGTAGTACCTCATTTCCCCTCCCTGTGCCCAAAAACTATAAACGTTTTGGCGTTCCTTGCCAAAATCGAAAAAGGATTGGAAAGAGTTGTCTAGAAAAATGCCGTAACCTACCTCATGATGTAGTCCTAAAAAGAATGGGATGTTTTTATAGATAGGATCTGTATCGGCCCCAAAACCATACGTGTCCGATCCCCACATTTGTAGGCGACGTCCACGCAGATTTAACGCGCAGGGCTTGTCTCCCAGGCCATAGAAGTTTTCACCACTTTGTAATCTCTTGGTACAAATGACAATGTTCCCACCCCGGGAGCGATGCTCCTCCCAGTGAAATCCCAGTTCATCCTCAAGAACGATGAAGTTGTTCTTGTCTCTAATAGCTGTACCCATGGTAACGCGGTTGATCACCACTACCAGCTTTTCGGTGGTTAGGAACATGTGACTGCTGTCCTCCCTTACTTCTACCAAGGTTGGCTTTCCGTCAAATGCAGGATCGAGGGCATAGGAGAAATCTTCCTCAAACATCCCATAGTTGGCATACCGAAACCGAATGATCGTATCGGTCACTATGGAAACCTGCAGAATCGTCTCATCACCATGAAAATAGAAATCATTTCCATCTTGGCTCCAAGCTTGGATAGCTCCGGGGAAATGCTTGCCTTTTTTCGCGTCTTGAAAGTTCTGTATATAGTTGCCCTGAAAAGCAGTGTTTTCGTCCATAGTAGCCTAAAATTTTACACGGATTTCCCGGTTTTTACTGACTATTACAAGTGTACGGTTGGTAATGTTATCGGAAACGAGTGCAACTGGAATTTTGAAAGGGGGTCAGGATTCTAGGCCTTTTTTCTTCTATCTTTAAAAATACTCTATTGTCAATTTACCACCCTAGGAACCCTTTTTCATGGCCCAACCCAAGGTACTGATGTTAGGCTGGGAATTCCCTCCGTTGATAAACGGAGGACTCGGCATAGCCTCGCACGGCATAGCTCAAGCATTGGCCCACCGCACGGCCCTTTCCCTTATTCTTCCCAAAGTGCATCCTGATTTTGCACTGGCAAATACCCAGTTGATTGGTTTGAATCAATTGAACCTAAAGAAAACGGTGACGGCAGAATTACAGCGGGATTTTTTTAATAAGGTAGAGGAAGTATATCGTGTTTCGGTAGGCTTGGATCCCTATTATGTGGCACATGAGGATAAAAAGGATATTTCCATATTCAGTTATTCTGAAAAAGATAAGACTGAGTCTGAGGAGGAAATAGATCCGAACCCCTTTCAGGTATCTGAGGATTTGTATGACCATCATGTGATTGACAAAGTTCGGTTCTACACTCGTCATGTACTCTCAATGGCTGAGGAGAAAGATTTTGATATTATACATGCCCATGATTGGATGACCTTTCCGGCAGCGCTGGAATTGAAACTTGCCACAGGTAAGCCTTTGGTACTTCATGTACATTCGTTGGATTATGATCGTGGTGGGCCAGAGTTGAAAAATTGGATTTATTCCTTGGAGAAAGAGGTGCTGCAAGAAGCGGATAAAATTGTGGCGGTAAGTCATTATACCGCGAGCATTTTGCGGGAGCATTATGATGTGGCGGCGGATAAAATTCAGGCCGTATATAATGGTATTGAACCCAGAGAGGCTTATAAAAAGAAGAAAGGTTTTCCAGAGAAGTTAGTCCTGTTTTTAGGGCGGGTAACGGGTCAAAAAGGCCCAGAGATATTTTTGGAAGTAGCCGAGAAGGTTTATCGTCGTTACCCTGAGGTGCGGTTTGTGATGGCGGGTACGGGCGATAAATTAAAGCGCCTTATTGAGGCTGGTGCCTATACCGAGGTTGGCCACCGTTTTCATTTCACGGGATTTCTGGATAGGGAACAAGTGGCAGACCTGCTGGCCATGAGTGATGTGTATTGTATGCCTTCGGTTTCTGAACCCTTCGGCCTTTCGGCTTTGGAGGCAGCCCAATTCAATATTCCTATGGTCCTTAGTAGTCAAAGCGGTGTGTCTGAGGTGATGCCCGGAGCACTCACTGCTGATCATTGGGATACTGATGAGATGTCAGAGCAGATCATCGATATTCTAACCAATGAGAGTATGGGTAGGTTGTTAGTAGAACAAAACAAGGAGGCCTTGGAAGGGCTTACTTGGGACAGAGCTGGTGAGCAGTTACTAAAGCTATATGAGAATATATTGGAGGAGCCTTCTCTCAAAGAAGTCTAGTCATATCGGTCCCTGTCTTTTATCTTATTGACCAAAAGGAAATTTATGCCTGCTATTTGCTTCTACTTTCAGGTACACCAACCGTATCGGTTACGGAAGTATACTTTCTTTGATCTGGGACATGATCATACGTACGAGGACAGTGGGCTAAACGAGGAGATCCTAAATCGGGTAACGGAAAACTGTTACCTCCCTGCTAATGCCCTTATCAGTAGGTTAATTGATGCTACGGATGGTAAGGTAAAAGTATCCTACTCTTTGTCTGGAGTGGTTATGGATCAGATGAATGAGTGGAGGCCAGATGCATTAGCGTCATTTGCTCGACTATCAGACTATAAATCGGTAGAGTTTCTTGGGGAAACCTATTACCACTCATTGGCTGCTTTATATGATTGGGATGAGTTTCATCGCCAGCGCCAATTACATCAGTCTACACTCAGGAAATATTTGAACCGAGAGGCCAGTGTATTTCGGAATACTGAATTGATATACTCTAATGAGATTGCGCAGGCTATAGCGCCCTTTTATCAAGGAATATTGGGAGAGGGGGTAGATTGGTATATGGAGGGGCATCATCCTAACCATGTATTCCGAGTGCCTAAAGGGAAGGGTTTGGGTTTATTATTAAGAAATCATCGGGTGTCTGATGAGATTTCCTTTCGTTTTCCAGAGATAGGTCTCAACGCTGATGAGTTTTTGGATAGGATTGAGGCCTTGCCTGGCGAGATTATCAACCTATTTCTGGACTATGAAACGTTTGGCGAACACATAAAGGCCGATATTGGCATTTTAGATTTTCTGGAGGAAATCTTCAAAAAGGCTGTAGAGCGGAAGATAAAGTTTAGGAAACCTACTAAGGCAATAGAGAAGGCAGCCTCACCTGAGAAACTCAGCATACCTTCCTTGACCTCTTGGGCAGATACTGAGCGGGATACCTCCGCTTGGCGAGGAAATGAAATGCAACGTCTGGCCCTCAAAAAAGTGTATGAGTTAGGGCCTTCTGTGAGGAAGAATAATACTCCCATGGTTTGGGAACAGTGGGGTAGACTTCAGACTTCGGACCACTATTATTATATGAGTACCAAGGGTAAGGCTGATGGCGAAGTGCATGAGTACTTCAATCCATTTAATACGCCCTACGATGCCTATATCCACTTTATGAACGTATTATCTGATTTCGAGCTGCGCATCAAAGGGCATACTACAGAGGTCTAAAACTGCCATGATATCCCTAGTTGAGTATGGAAGCTGTTGGTGTTGATGGGGGTGGCACGCAGAATATTGGGATCAAATTCTGGGGTAGGCCAGGGTAATTCTACAGGGGCCACGACTTTCCCTTGGCCTCGTGCCCATACGGCAAACTTATGTCCCAATCGGTAATCCACTTTGAGCCCAAACATTGCTCCCAGCAAATGATTTGTCAGGTTGATTTCTCCAGCACTACCAATAAAACTGTAGCTAAGCATCCGGTAGAGTGCCCCTGCCTCTGGGGCAACCCTGAATTTTGAAGTGCCGAACCTATCAAATTTGATTATAGGCATAGATATGTACCCTGCTGCATCTAGGTATTGGACGAGGGGTTCATCCGGCTCCGGATTGGTGGTAGCGGCTACTACGGAAGCTTCTGCTCCCAGGTGGAAGGGTAGTGAAAATAGCGTGGTTTCCGCTCCTACTACTGTTTCAATGTAGGGGGCTGAAGAAATGGGTGCTTGTTGCATGAAAGCCACCCCTGATCCGATGTAGGCCTGGCCTTTGGGCTGGTAAAATACTTTGCCCATCATGGGAGATTCCTCTACCCATTCTACAAACCGTAGGTAGGGCAGGTTAGTAGTGTCTATACCGTCCTGAAATACTTGTCTTCGGCTTAGGCGGTAGTCCTTATAGAACGAGGAGCCAGACTGTCTCATGAGAAACATGAGGTCAGGGGACCCACCGGTTTCCATGAATACCTGAACTAAATAAGAGCCACCACCGATTCCCGCACCTAGTACAGCAGTAATGGGCAGCACTCCAAAGGGAAGGCCTAGTAGCGCTCCTGTAACGGCGCCAGAAATGATGTAGGCCCCAGCACCCCGGGCGGTAGAGTATACAAACAAGTCATTGATTCTGGCAACCTCTCCATAAGGGATAAATTCGTAATGTTCTTCCCATTTGCGCGGGTCGAATAGCTGGGTGCTTTTCCAAAAGTGGAAGCCTACACCCTTTTCATCGTAGAGAAGTTGACCATCGAATGTACGGCCATCTTGCGTTTGCAGCTTCAGCCAAGGGTTCTGTTGTGACCAAGCCTTGCGAAAGATCTTCCATTGGGCTTCAGAAAAACCGTCTGGTACTGGCCGGTATAGGTCGCGCTTATTTTGTGCATGACTGGGTATTGCCAAGCAGGCTGTCAGCAGAAAAATGAGTGCAAGAAGGGTGCGAGAAGAATGCATAGCGAAAGGTAAATACAGGGATAGCCTGAAACAAGCCAATTCCCTCTATCAGACCCGGTAGGGTAGCGAATGGGTTGCTTTAAAAAAGGACCATGCTGAGGATACCTACCACCATGAGGACTTTGCAATAGGTACTGAGCCAGCGAAATTTGGCTTTTGTGTCTGCCCAGTACAACTTGTACAGCAAGAAAGACATGGGTACGATGAGGGCAACGAAATACCCAATGAGAACTTGGTCCTGAAGAATGACTCCCTGTGCGATGAGGGTGGCCTGGAATCCTATGACGTATACGAACAGGAACCATTTGGTACGGGCAATGCCCCAAATGATGGGCAAAGTTCGGCAGCCGTAATGCATATCGCCCCGTAAGTCTTCCATGTCCTTGACAATTTCGCGAATAAAATTGATGGAGAATGCGAAGCCTGCAAAGGTGAAAATGAGTCGCTCCTGCTCTTGGTAAAGTAAGGCAATGATGGCAATGGCAGCGCCGGTTAGGAATGAAATCAACAGATTGCCTACAACAGGAAGTCTTTTGAGCTGGTTGGAATACCACCACAAGGAGAAGGCCGTAAAAAAGTTGATGATGCCAATAGGCCACCAGAGCATCCAGCCTAAAAACACGCCCGTGAAGGAAAAAGAGGTGTGTAACACCATGGCCCACCGTCTTTTGAAGGTCTTGCCGATAACGACCTGATCTGGCCGATTGATAAAGTCGATCTTGATGTCGTAGTAATCATTGATGATGTATCCGGCGGCGGCAATCAGAAAGGTGCCAATGGCCATTACCAATAGCCTAGGGTCACTAAGAAACTGCCAAAATTCTTCCGTATTGCCTACTAGAAATATGGCCGTTAGGTACTGAGCCCCGATTAATATGAGCAGATTGGGCAGCCGAATGAGTCTGAAAAAGCTCGGCCAGGAAAAGGAAGGCTCCTGTGTACTCATATGTAGGTAAGCCCGGGGGTTATGGGTTCAATTGATTAAACGCGAAGGTACACCAAGGGTGTTACTATGGTTTCCTTTTAAAAGGAGAAAAGGAGCTAACTAGTTTAAAAAGAAGGCTTTATTTTTTGTCCTGTAGGTAAAGAACTATGTGGCCATACCGTTTCGCATGCAGAGTGACGTAATAACCGCCATTGCCAGACTTTCTTGCGGCCCAGTCCGGGTTGTCCACAATGTCTACAAATTCCAGATTGTCAGTTTCAGGATTGACACGGTGCGCAAAATAGAGCACATCCTTAATCCGATAATTCCACTCTATATTGAGTGAGATGATTTTTGCGTTGCTTCCTGGAGAGATCGGTGAGTTGAGTTCCCAAATCCATTTGTTAGCCGCTTCCATCACACGTGTATCACCGCCAGTGGTATCTAACAATATGTAAATTGGAAATAAATCCATGGAGAAATCGAGAAGTAGAGTAAGTGATAGTTAACGATAAAACACTATAAAGTACCATTAAGGGGTGTACATATCCAAAATATGTTGGCTAAGTTTCTGATAAATCTCTGCCAGCCGGGGAGCCTTGTCCAGGAATTGCATGTGCTTCTCCAGGGTTTCTACATCACCTCTTACTGCAGGTCCTGTTTGGGCATTTTCTGGTCCTATTTCTAAACTTTTGCTCAATGTTTCCGCAATCAGGGGTTTCAAAAGTTCGAAGTCCAGGCTCTCGTTCCGCATGATTTGCTGGGAAATGGTAAGCAAATGGTTGGTGAAATTGCAAGCAAAAACGGCTGAGACATGAAGTTTGGTCCGGTTGGCTGAGGACATGGTTGTCACTTGCTTAGACAAGGTCTTGCCCAACTCCAGCAATAAGCGTTCGTCCTCCTTGTGC
Source organism: Cytophagales bacterium (assembly GCA_003454975.1). Lineage (GTDB taxonomy): Bacteria > Bacteroidota > Bacteroidia > Cytophagales > Cyclobacteriaceae > DMST01. The sequence goes on from DMST01000446.1 coordinate 38,833, forward strand.
TCTGCTTCCACCAAAAGGGGCACATGCTGAAAGTCTACTTTACGGTCCTTGCTGAATGTTTGTAGTGGATAAAATACCCCTTTACGGCTGGTAGATGCATAGCCTAGAGCTGACAATGGTTTGCTACCTGAGGTGTGTACAAGGAGAGTATTGTTGCCAATAATGGCTTCGCCTGTGGCATAGGGGATGACATCATCTTTGACCGCCATGATGACCACATGGGGCTGCACTCCGGTGAAATCAGGCTCTGAAAGTAGTTGCGCTTCGTACAATCGCTTTTGCAGTGCGCGTGCATTTTTAGCAGTAGGGCTGTATACTCCTACTAAATGGTGTCCTGCATTTTCCAGTGCTGGCCCTAGGTGCCATGCCACATTGCCAGAGCCAATTAAGCCTATCCGGAGTCGTTTCGCCATGCCAACAAGATAGGCATTATTCGTAGTCAGGCTCTACGTCGGGCGGTTTGTTAGGGATCTCTAAGGTAAAGGTAGTGCCGCGGTTGTATACAGATTGGAAACGGATAATTCCGCCAAGCCGGTCCATGGTTTGTTTAACGATATAGAGGCCAAGCCCAGAGCCATCCGACGCCTCATTGGCGCGATAAAACATGTCGAATATCCTGCCTTGGTATTCCTCATTGATGCCCTGGCCGTTGTCTTCAAACAGGATTTGAGCAAACTCGGCTGTCTGTTTCACCTTGATTTTCAGGAAGTTGTAATCGCGGTCGTGGTGAGCATATTTAATAGAATTGGAGATGATGTTTTTGAAGATGATGTTGAGTCGAATAGGGTCACAGTAGAAAGGAATATCATTTTCCAGATTTACCGTGATGTCAACTTTGTCAAAATTCTTTAAGTACCTCAGCTCCTGAAGATTAGCATCAATGATGTCATGGAAGTTGATGAAGATGTACTTCCGTTCGCTATTAGAATTTTGCGAATACGTGAGAATGGATTTGATGAAATCATCCAGCCTTAAAATGCTTGACTGAATCATGCGGGTATAATCCATGATATTCTCTTTGTCCTCCTCCATAAGGATGATATTAACCAACCCTAGGATAGAGGTAAGAGGAGCGCGCAAGTCATGAGAAGTGTGATAGACAAAACTATCTAGCTCGAAGTTCTTAGCTTTCAGATCTTCCTCCATGAGCTTGCGTTGGGTTACGTCAAACCGAATGGAGACATACTGTGTGATTTCACCTTTGGCATTCTTGAAGGGTACTATATAGGTGTCTGCCCAGAAGGAATCTCCGTTTTTATCACGGTTTTTCATCTCTCCATGCCATACTTCACCTGTTCGTAGCCTACTATACATTTCATCCCAGTAGGAGTTGGGATGGTAATGACTGTTGAAGAGGCTGTGTGATTGGCCTACTAGTTCGTCGTGTCGGTATCCCGATATCTGGCACAAGCGATCGTTTACATAGGTGATGATTCCGTCTCGGTCAGAAATCGAAACATATGCACTGATGTCGAGGGCCGATTTTTGGAAGTTGAGTTCGTATACGGTCTGCTTTAGCTTCTCTTCAAAGAGCTTGCTGTCGGTGATATTTTGGAGCAGAATGATACCACATTGTACTTCACCTTCTTCATTGATGTAAGGCTCACCTAGTACCTGGTAGTGATTGCCGAAATTCTGAAACTCAAAACGTACCCGCTCTCCTTTGAGCACTCGGTAGAAGTAGGGCTGTACTTCCTGTTTGCCGCGCTCATCAAATACTTCCTCGGTGTGTTTCCCTACATAATCTTCTGGTTTGCGGCCAATCCTTTTTAATTCTTCACCCTCAGCAATCAGATAGTTGGAATCCTTGTCCAGAAGGAATACAGCTCCGTTGGGAATTTTATTAGCCAGAATCTTATAATAGTCAAAGAATGTCTGCTTCTCCACCTGGGCCATTTTCTGATCATGGATATCGCGCGAGCTACTGATGAGCATTACCACGTTACCTTGGTCGTCCATAATAGGGCGAGACACCGCCTCCATCCAGCGATAGCCATTCTCGTTGGGCCGGTCCTTTACCTTCATCCGGTATTCCATCTTACCCTGTGGGTCCTCCCCCTTTTGTTTATTCCGATGGTCAGGAGCCAGCTTTGACAGGTCATCCGGGTGGAAGAATTCGTAGGGTGTTTTGCCGATGTATTCCTCAGGAGCGTACCCAGAGCTTTCTTCTAGTGAAGGAGAAACGTAAAGGTATTGGGCAGTAACCGGGTCATGCAGGCAAACTACATCCGTTACGTTGTGGCTGATGAGTTTGTAGCGGTCGATCCGTTCAAAGGTATTGTTCAGCACCCGCTGTATATCCGTAAGGTTGCCTTCATACTTCTTCTCACGGGCATCCAGCATTTCTACCAGACGGTCGATACCTTTCTCCAAGTGTTCTGGTACTTCAATGTCTTCCTTATTTTTCTCACATTTCACCAGTACCATGTTATTCTCCTGATCCAGGATAGCAGAAACATGCAGGAGGACTCGTTTGAGTGCAAGAGAGGCTTTTTCTGACGGCGAGGTACGGATGAAGTCATCCCATAAAAAATCGACCGAATCAATCATTTCCAATAGGGGCTGCCCTTCCCATTGTGCCGCTGATTCATCGCCCATTAGCTGGAGAAAAGCGTCATTTACCGATTGAATTTTCCCTTGGATGTCTGTGACCAAGAGTGCATCGGATGAAATCTGTAGAAAACTTTGAATGCTTGCTACCATAACCCTAATTTATCCTCAACAATATAGCAGAATTGAAAGGAAATAATGATTCCATGAGACGGATCAATTAAATCCAAACAATTGAGACCGTGAGGGGTACAATGATTGGGAAAATTCAATTCTGATATTCGAAATGAATTGCTTCTAATGTAGGTAAAGGTGCTTTTATTTGCGAAGAAAATAAATTTATAGACTCTATATTTTGTCCATATGGCGGGTTTATCCTCCTTTCTTGTTGCGTGTCGTGAGGCGCTAAAGCTAGACCAAATTGATACTGAACAAGGCACCCTACAGCGGTTGCAGACGGCAACCTTCCCTTCGCACGAGAAGGTAGCAGCAGTGGTATACCCTGAGCGTTCGGAGGACGTAGCTACTGTTTTGAGGGCGGCCAATGCCCATCAAGTACCTGTTTATCCAATAAGCGGAGGCAAGAATTGGGGACTGGGTTCTACTGTGCCGGTACAGCCGGAAAATGTGGTGATGGATCTGGCCAGAATGAATCATATCCTGAAAGTGGATGAGGAGATGATGTATGTAACACTACAGCCGGGTGTTACTTTTCAACAACTGTTTGAGTATTTGGAGGACAATGCTCCTGCCTTGATGATGGACGGCATAGGAAGTACGCCCTATGCCAGCATCATTGGAAACACGGTAGAACGAGGGCATGGATTAGGGTTATTAGCTGATAGGTTTGACCACGTGGCTGGTATGACGGTGGTATTGCCAACAGGAGAAACTATCCAGACTGGTTTTGAAAGGTATGATGGCTCTGCGCTCGGACCGCTTGCCAAATGGGGGGTGGGTCCTTATGTAGATGGTTTGTTTACCCAATCGAACTATGGGGTGGTCACGCAGCTTACCATGTTTCTGAAGCCTAAACCCGCGTATTTTCAGTCCATTGTATTCAATGTTGCAGATAATGATTCGCTGCCTGCAGTGATTGATAAATTGCGAAAGGTGCGTATGCAGGGGTTGCAGGTAAGCCTACGAATTTTCAATGACGTGCGAATGATTGCACTGGCCTCAGGATTCCCTTGGGATAAAACGCAAGCCACGCCGCTCTCTGCTGAAAAGAAAGCTGAAATTAAGAAGGAAAAGAATGTAGAAGGCACTTGGATTGGCGTAGGAGCCTTGTATTCCTTATCTAAGGCGCATGCTTTGGCGGAGCGGGAGTATTTTATCGAGGAATTGAATCCCCTGGTTTCCTCAGTCACGGTGTACGATGAAGATACTGTAAAACAGGCGCAGCAAGTTGCAGATGAAGGTACTAAAGCCCGTATGGATTTGTTCTTCAATAAAAGTGTGCTGCGTGGACTTACTTCCGATACGCCAGTAAACATGACCTATTGGAGAAAGCCGGGAGGGGTGCCAGACGAAAAGGACATTCATCGGGATCGGTGTGGGGTGTTGTGGTACTGTCCTGCAGTGCCTAATAGGGGGGTAGACGTTTTGAAGGCCGTGGAGATTGTAGAACAGTCTTCAAAAAAATATGGTTTTGAACCTAACATGGGATTCCTTTTCATCAGCCAACGGACATTGGATATAACCGGTGCATTGTGCTACGACCGCGACATTGAAGGAGAGGATGAACGAGCAATGGCTTGCCATGATGAAATGATGCGTCAATTCATTGAACATGGTTATTCTCCGTACAGGCTAGGCATCCAGTCTATGGATCTGATGGGATATACAGAAGATGCCTCAAAGGAGCTGTTCAGGTCCTTGAAGCGTACACTTGATCCCAACGGAGTGCTATCACCAGGGCGATATGAGGTTTGAAAAGTTCAAATCCACCGCATACGTTTGCGGTTGTAGAATAAGCAAATCCCGAAGATAAATATGTGCGTTTTTGTAAAAAAGCGAAGGGTTTTTGTACATTATATTATTCGGTTCTATTTCTAGCTCGGTAATAATTGAATTTTGTAAGGCTTTGCTATTCAGTATATTATGATTTTTGTACCTTTGGTTTAGACAAAAAAATCTTCTGGGTTAGCCTTTTTCTTACAGCCTTGTTACCTTTGTTGTATAAAGCGATCAGTCGATGTATAAGTTATATTGACTCTTGGAAATATGATAATTACTTTGGCCCAATTTGATAATGTCACAATCCGGTTGATGAAGTCGACACTTCATCCGGAGACGAGTTATGATTTTGGTGTACATCATATTAATGTGCTGAAGTATTTTGGGGTTACAGGGCTGACTTCGGTGGACAAGAAATGGCGGAGAAATCCTGAAACGAATGTATTTATCGTAGAAACGCGGGATACTAACGAGCTGATTGCCGGGATACGAATTGATGTGCATCGGCCAGATTTTCCGATTCCTCTGGAAGATGCTTTGGGTAACACCGTACCAGAGGTAGGCCGAAGAGTGAACAAATGGGCCGCTGATGGTGGAGTAGGAGAGGTGGCAGGACTTTGGGTAGAGCGGAAACATGCCAAATTGGGTTTGCCAATTCACTTGTTGCGCGCTACCGTGGCCATAGCCCCCCTCACAGGTACAAAAAACATGGTAGGTTTTGCGAACAAATACTCTCGTAAAACTTTGGAAGCCGTAGGCTTTCGTAAGCAATCTGACTTTGAAAATGATGGCAATTTCTTTTACCCCGATCCTCGGTATCTGACCATCATAATGCATGTAGATTGCACACAACTGGATTACATAGAGCGGGAGGATTTCCTTGCTATACAACAGATGCGCCATACCTATGAGCAAGAGGTAAAAATGCATAAGCTCATCTACAGCGAGTTGTATTAAGATTTTATTTATGGGGTTTTAGATAGGGTTAGAGAAAAGGGCGATGATATTCATCGTCTTTTTTCTTTGTGCCAATTGATTTTGTATTAATACCAAAAGGCGGCCCCTAGGGTACCGCCTTTTTTGGTTGAACAAATTGGAGAAACTAGCTGGTATGAACTGTGTAATTAGCTGGTCAAATCGAGTTTAGCTGGTATAAAAATCTTTGTGGTTGAGCGTATCCGCTGGCTGATGATGTAAACATACTACCTCCCTTTGGGTAAGCAAGGGGCTTGGTTGGCTTTTGAGTATTCTGGCAGGTGGGGTAAATATTCGGGCAGTCTTAGGGGATAGTTACAAGGTTGGCAACCTTCCTCCATCTACGGGTAGATTGATGCCATTGATGTAGGCAGCCGCTGGGCTGGCTAGAAAGGCTACAGCGGCTGCTACCTCTTCTGCTTTGGCAAACCGCTGCGCGGGCACAGACTTGCGCATGCTTTGGGCAATCAACTCTATGCTGGTGGCCTGCTGCTTGGCTCGGTTAGCAATGATAGCATCTAGCCGTGCTGTTTCGGTAAAACCCGGCAAAACATTGTTAACCGTTATGCCGAAGGGAGCTACTTCCGTGGCCAACGTCTTGGCCCAGTTGGCAACTGCTCCGCGAATGGTATTGCTTACTCCCAGATTGGGGATGGGCGCTTTTACGGAAGTGCTGATGATATTGATCACTCGGCCGAAACGCCCTTCGCGCATGTGAGGCAGTAAGGCTTGTACCAGTGTTTGGTTAGCTAATACATGGCGGTTAAAGGCCTGGCTATACTCTTCTGGCTCGGCAAGGTGTGCAGCACCTCCCTTAGGACCTCCGGTATTGTTGATTAAAATGTCCCCGGCCCGGTTGGCTTCCAACTCAGAGCCAATGACTGAACGCAAAGCATTCAAATCGTCAAAGTCTGCTACCAGATAGGTGTGCTCCTGGTCTAATGCCCGGGGGAGTTCGTCCCTCACGAGCGCTAGCTTTTCCTCATTGCGTGCAATAAGGGTGATAGAGGCACCCAGCAGAGCTAACTCGTGGGCGCATGCTCTCCCGATACCCTGGGTACTGCCGCATACCCAGGCACGTGTGTCTGTCAATTCTAGGTCCATATTGCAATGTACAATTCTCTAATAACACTCATAGGATAGACCTTAGGGGATTTGAAGGCTGCATTGAAAACCCTACTTTCGTCCGCGCGAACGACCCATGAACAGCACAAGCGGATTTTTGAAACGGAGGGTAGCCGAGCCTTTGTTAGCCTTTATGAAGCAAGGTTTAACACCGGCACAATTGGCGCTTACGGTTGCCTTGGGCACTTCATTGAGTATATGTCCCTTTGTGGGCACCACCACCATTACTTGTACCCTAGCTGCCTTCATTTTTCGCCTCAACTTAGGGGCAATCCAGGTAGTCAATTATGCCATGTTTCCTGTGCAGCTTATCCTTATGGTGCCCTTTATTGAACTGGGGGTTCTGATATTAGGAGCCGAGCCGATCCCATTTTCGCGAGGCGAGATAAGCTACTTGGCTGAGAACGATCCTTGGCTGATTGTTACACGGCTTTGGGATTACCTGCTGATGGGCGTAATGGTTTGGGCCATCGCCTTAGTGCCAACTACTTGGGCCTTGTATCGGGTGTGTTTGCCCATTTTCCGGCAGATGGAGGCCAGACGTAAAAAGGGAGGAAAAGTGAAAGTAGAATGAGGGTTCTCCTATTAAAAAAAATAGGGGGCTACGAATTACCGTCTCCCCCTAATTATCCTTTGAAAAGAGCTATTAGAACTTACTCCTCATACGCCCAGTCTATGCCGGATTTCATGTCCTTTACCACTACGCCTTCGGCCTTCAGCATGGCCCGAATTTGGTCTACCTGAGCGTAGTCCTTCTCTGTTTTGGCTTTGCGGTACATATCAATGATGCCCTCTATCAGGCCATTGGTATTGGTAGCAGGTTCGTCCTTCAGACCAAGTACCTCCTCAGTAAAGGCGAGGAAGGTTTCCTTCATCCGATTGAAAATTTCCTCACCCAGCTCAGCCGGCTGTAAATTACCCGTGTGGATGTTGTTGATCTTCTTGGTCAGGTTGAACAGATGACCAATCGTCAGAGCAGTGTTGAAATCATCGTTCATGGCCGAGTAGCAATTGTCGCAGAGCTTGTTTACCTGATTAGCCTGCTTCTCGTTGATTTCTACTTCCTCATTGGGCACATAGCTTAACTGTTTCAGGTTTCGCAGGCCGTTCATCAGCTTGCGGTAACCTTTCTTGGAGGCTTTGAGGGCCTCATTACTAAAGTCAAGAGTGCTGCTGTAGTGCGTTTGTAGCATAAAGAAACGCACCGTCATGGGACTGTAGCCCTCATCCAGCATAGGATGGTCGCCACTTACTAGCTCGGCAGGCAAGAAGCTGTTGCCCAGTGATTTACTCATCTTGGTGCCGTTCACGGTAAGCATGTTGGTGTGCAGCCAGTAGTTAGCGCCTTTCTGACCCGTAGAGCAGCAGTTCTGGGCAATTTCGCACTCGTGGTGAGGGAACTTAAGGTCCATGCCTCCGCCGTGGATGTCGAAATTCGCTCCCAGGTATTTGGTGCTCATCACCGAGCATTCCAAGTGCCAGCCGGGGAAACCGACACCCCAAGGCGAGTCCCAGCGCATGATATGCTCAGGAGAAGCCTTCTTCCATAGGGCAAAGTCTGCCGGATGGCGCTTCTCATCCTGGCCATCCAGATCACGGCTTCCGGCCATGAGCTCGTCCAGCACTCGACCAGAGAGCTCACCGTAGTTATTCCCCGCCTTGTTATACGTTTCTACATCAAAATAGACACTGCCCTCACTCTCGTAGGCCATGCCTTTGTCTAGCAGGTCTTTAACTACCTCAATCTGTTCCATCAGGTGGCCAATGGCAGATGGCTCTATGCTGGGGGGGATGGAATTAAACAGGGTCATTACATCGTGGAAGTCGTTGGTGTAGGTCTGAACTACTTCCATCGGCTCCAGATTGTCAAGCCTGGCCTTTTTGCTGATCCGGTCCGTACCGTCATCCAATAAGTGACCTACATCCGTAATGTTTCGCACGTATCGTACCTTATAGCCCAGGTGCATCAGGTAACGGTAGATCACGTCAAAACTCATAAACGTACGCACGTTGCCCAAGTGCACATTACTATATACAGTAGGCCCACAGACGTACATGCCTACGTAGGGGGGATTCAACGGTTTGAACTCTTCCTTCTGGCGGGTAAGAGAATTATATACTCGCAGATTTTTCAGCATAGCGGCAAAGGTAATAATTTGTGTTTCGGACAAGCTGTGATTTTATCCCAAAATGTTAAGAGTATGTCCTTTCTATTGATTAGATGTGATGGTAGCCAGGGGCTATTACTAAATGGCAAACAGTAACGCCAAGCAGGAGCAGGCATTCTACTATTTTCAAAGGCTAAAGAGTTGTATACGCTAACCCTAGTGAACAACGAGCAGATGGTAGGGCACAAGGACTGCGGTATCCAGTTTGCTTCGGCGCGGTAACATAACCTTCTGCAGGGAGAAGAACAGTCTATTACTACAGCCAGGGGTTTTGCTCGCATTTTGGTCTTTCGAAAGAATTCGCGAATTTTTCCCACGGAAACCATTTCCCACACCAACCATGAAAATGACCTATCCAAAACTTACGTTCGTAGCCTGTGCTTTTTTCGTCATGGGCTTGTTGATCGGCTGTGGTTCTTCAAGCGAATCGACAGGAACTGCTGAAGGCGAACCTAGCGCCGAAATGGAAGCGGAGCCTGAGGCCTCGACCCCTCAGGTGACAGAAACTACTGTGTACTGTTTGTATGACAAACTCTCCATTCGTGAAGATGCCGGTCGTGATGCTAAATGGCTGGCAGCCATGAACTTGGGCGAAAAAGTGACTTTTACTGGTGAGCTGAAAGAAGATGCCGCCCAGGACAATCGTGAGTATGCGCAAATACGTCTGTCGGATGGCAAAGTGGGCTGGGCTCCTACCAACTTGCTGCTGATGGAAGGCTCTATTGCGGTAACCTTGGATGATGTGTCCATGTATGACCGCCCTGACCTTTTGACTAAAAATAGCAAGGGTATACCCCGAATGACAATAGTGGGAATGTACAACGGTCAGGATGATTGGACAGAGATCAAGGGTATTCCCCAAGGAGAAACTTGGTATACTGCAGGCTGGACAAAGTCGCCTCGTATCTCTGACGATGCAGAAGACATTGCTGCTGCTCTTATGATTGCCCGGGCCATGGGTGAGGAAGATGCTGATAAGAAAAAGGAGGCCCTGGAATCCGTAGTGAATGACTTTTCCAACTCTGTTTTTGCGGTAGATGCAAGCGAGATGCTGGTAAAAATGGCATCCGATGAAGGAGAGGAGATGGAAGAGGAGCCAATGGAAGAAGAAGGCGAGATGTAATTCGATTCTTCTCAATCCACTTAAAACATCCTGGTACCTCGGTGCCAGGATGTTTTTTATTTTCGGGCAAATCCGAAAAATTCATGCTGCAAAATCAAGCCCATCTATTCTCCCTTGACCAGGATGTTACGTTTCTGAACGCTGCTTATATGTCTCCACAGCTGAAAGCGGTGGAGGCAGTGGGGTTGGAAGCGGTAGTGCGAAAGGGCAGGCCCTACTCCATCTCTATTGAGGATTTTTTCCAGCCGGTAGTTCGGCTGAAAGAGGTGTTCGCGCAGCTGATAGGCGTGGAGGATTCGCAACGGATTGCCCTAGTTCCCTCCGTGTCCTATGGCTTGGCTTCGGTAGCCCATAATCTGAATTTGAAGCCGGGAGACGAGATCGTTTTGATCCAAGAACAATTCCCCAGCAACGTGTATACCTGGTTAGCGACAGTGGAGGATGCGGGGGCCAAGATAGTCACGGTAGAGGCGCCTGCGGCTAAGCCGGGGCGTGGAAAGGAATGGAATGCCCGATTGCTAGGCGCTATCACATCCCAAACCCGCATGGTAGCCATACCACACATCCATTGGGCAGATGGTACCCTTTTCGATTTACAGGCTGTCCGGGCAAAAACCCGGGAGCACGGTGCTTGGCTAGTGCTGGACGGTACCCAATCCGTTGGAGCATTGCCCTTCTCAGTATCCGATATTCAGCCAGATGCATTGGTGTGTGGAGGGTATAAATGGCTCATGGGGCCCTATTCACTGGGGTTGGCGTATTATGGGCCAGCCCTGGATGGCGGCCAGCCCATTGAGAATAATTGGATTAACCGGCTAAATAGTGATGACTTTAGTAATCTGGTGAACTACCAACCAGAATATGGTCCAGGCGCTACACGCTTTCAGGTAGGGGAGCTCAGCAATTTTATTTTGGTGCCAATGCTCACCAAGGGGATAGAGCAATTGCTGGACTGGGGTGTGGAAAATATTCAAGAATACACCGGCGAAATTAGCCACAAGGCCATCCAGTCCCTACGCGAATTAGGGTGTTTTATAGAGGAAGAAGGCCATCGTTCCCAGCACCTGTTTGGAGTGCATTTCCCTGAAGATTTCCCTGTGTCTGCTCTAAAGGAAAAACTGATTGTTGAGCAGGTGCATGTAGGATACCGTGGAACTAGCATGCGAGTATCGCCGCATGTCTACAATTCTCAGGAGGACTTTGAAAGGCTGGTGGCTTGTTTTCGGGCGGTAATTGGCTGATAGATTTTTTAATAATTCTGCAGGGAGACGTAGCCCGCTACGTCCCCATGTTTAATATCATCCAGCTACTCCAACTGCCAAACTACCATGGAAATAGGCTCGTGCTTTTTGGTGAAAGCTAAGCCCCAGCGTAATAACTGAGACGGTGAGGCCTATAAAGGCTTTGAGCGGCAAAGAAACCAAGAAGGTGGCCAGCAGGAACAACCGAAAGCCCCATATCCACCGTTTTGTGCCAGTAAGTACCATGCCTCCTAATATCCCAACGTAGGCCAAGGTGGTGTAAAGAATCTGTATGGGCTGAATGCCTCCAAGGGAGATGTCCTTGAGAGAGAACACGGTGAACATTCCTGTGGAGATCACAATGAGCGCGATTTGCAGGATGAAGATGGCGCGTAGAGCACGAGGTTTTGCCTCGGTATTGTTTTTTACGGTTTGCATTGTCTTATGATGTTTTAATGCTGTGTTTCAATGTTAACCATACAAAGGTGGCCTGTGCGACAGCCAGATTTTGGGAGGATCAGTTCAAAGAGTTGGAAGATTGGGTCAAAAAATAAGGGCTGCCCCGGAGAGAGGCAGCCCTTGTCATGCTTTGGGTTGAGCGTAGTCTTAAAACTGCTCAGTCTTAGCGAAGTAGAAGCTACCTTCGATGGCAGCATTCTCGTCAGAGTCAGAACCGTGCACAGCGTTGGCCTCGATAGAAGTAGCAAACAACTTGCGGATGGTACCTTCGGCAGCGTCTGCAGGGTTGGTGGCGCCAATCAGGGTACGGAAATCAGCCACAGCGTTGTCTTTCTCCAGGATAGCCGCGATGATGGCACCACTGCTCATGTACTCACACAAGTCGTTGTAGAAGGGACGCTCTTTATGTACCTCATAAAACTGACCAGCACGCTCTTTGGTGAGGTGAGTCACTTTCATGGCTACAATGCGGAATCCAGCCTCCTCGATCATCTTCAAGATGGCCCCAGCATTACCTGCGCCCATGGCGTCAGGCTTGATCATGGTGAAGGTGCGGTTACCTGCCATAATAATGTAAAGGTTTCGTGTGTTAGAAATTTGGGCGCAAAATTAGGAATATTTCTTCCGATGGTATTACCTCCGGGTTAAAATTGACTGCAATCGGGAGCAGGGAGAATAGAATGCTGAATATGAGGTGGTTCTGAAAAATTGGCAGATGCCGATTATGCCCTTTCGTTTGATTTCTACTGAAATAGTCTCAATTTTGTCCACTTGTATCACTAGTACGGTCTTCCATGACCACCTTTCATGCAAAATCTGGAGCAATTCCAAGCCTTGTTGAGCACCCCTAAGCGGGTGGTCATTACCACCCACCACAAACCGGACGCTGACGCACTAGGCTCCTCGTTAGGTTTAGCTGGGTACCTCAAGCAATACAATCATCAGGTTACGGTTATTACCCCTACGGACTATCCTACCTTCCTCAATTGGATGGAGGGCAATAACGAAGTGGTGGTATTTACCAACACCGGGATGGAAACCAAAGCCGCTGAACTGGTAGCCGATGCTGATATCATCTTTTGTTTGGACTTTTCCTCATTGGATAGGATTAATCAATTAGGTGAACTTGTTCGCGCTTCTTCGGCCAAAAAAGTACTCATTGATCACCATCGGAATCCCGAAGATTTCGCTCAGTTCGTAGAGTGGGATGTGGAAGCTGCGGCAACCGCTCAGCTCATCTATCGCTTACTCTGTGCCATGGGTGACCGGGAGAAGATCACCCCTGCTATTGCCGACTGTCTTTATGCTGGCATCATGACCGATACTGGTTCTTTCCGGCATTCCAATACGTCTAAGGAAGTACATTTGGTAGTAGCCGAACTCATTGATTTAGGCGCAAATGTAAACCGGGTGAGTCAACTGATCTATGACAATGGTTCCCTAGACCGCTTGCGTTTTATGGGTTATGCACTTAGCGAACGACTAGAGGTGCTACCACAATATAGCACTGCATACATTGCTATATCTGCTGAGGATCTTATGCGTTTCCAAATAAAAACGGGAGATACTGAAGGGCTGGTAAATTATGCATTGTCGATAGAAGGTGTTTGCTTTGCGGCGCTGATTACCGAGCGTGAAGATGGGGTGAAGCTTTCTCTACGTTCGGTAGGTGATTTCAGTGTGAGTGACCTTGCATCCAAACATTTTAATGGCGGGGGCCACAAAAATGCAGCCGGTGGCCGATCGGATAAATCCTTTACCGAAACACTAGCCTATTTTGAGTCCTTGTTACCTCAATACCAATCATTACTAGATACTACTAATCAACTCCAAAACGCACATGTCTAAAATGCAACTCCGTACGGGCCTGTCTATCCTGGCATTGGTCACCGTACTGGTGAGTGCCTGTGAACAACGCTCGCTTCCAGAACAAATCGAGGTGTTACGCAGTGGTGACGGACCCCAGGTACAAGACGACGATTTCCTGTTCGCTTCGATGATTTTCAAGGACGAGACCGGCGATTCGGTACTTTTCGATTCTCGAATGCAGCCTCCGGGACAAGGTATCCAGCGTTTAGTTTACATCGACTCAGTGGCTACTCCCGGTTCCTTTATGGAAGCCTTGGGATCTTTGAAATCTGGTGACAGTGTGCGGATTAGCCTAACTGCTGGTAGGTTCTTTAGCGAATATACGGGCAGACCCGTGCCTCCTTTCATGACGGAGGAATCGCAGCTGAGTATTACCCTAGGCATCGATACCCTGATTTCGAGAGTGGTACTTGCTAAGCAGCAGGTAGAACAGGGCGTGATGCAAGCCCGTATGCGGATAGGGGCTATGCTGGCAGATTCTACTAGCCAGGCCCAAATGGCAGCAGAGGCTGCTACTATAGATGCCTATTTGGCGGAAAACGGTCTGGTAGTTTCTGAAGTGAAGGACGGTGTTCGTGTAATCATCACCGAAGAGGGGACAGGAGAAATTCCCAATCCTGGTGATGTACTATCTATGATGTATGCGGGTAATCTGCTCGATGGAACCTATTTTGATACCAATATTGTGGAAGTGGCTCAGGAGCAAGGACTCTACAATCCTCAGCGCCCTTACAATCCACTTGAGTTCCAATTGGTGAACGGGAGAGTGATTGTAGGTTGGCACATAGGAATAGAAGGATTGCCCGTGGGCACCAAAGCTACCTTACTGATTCCCTCCCCCTTAGGCTATGGGCCTACGGGTAGTGGAGCTACTATTCCTCCCAATGCACCACTCCGCTTTGACGTAGAAGTGCTTAGTGCGCAGCCTCCTTATTAAGGACATGAAAAGAGTACTATTAACCCTTGGGGCCTGGCTTTGCCTGGTCCCTTTTATTTGGGCACAATTGCCCTCCACTATAGAGGTACTGAAGTCTGGCGAAGGGGATCTGATCCAAAGCGATCAGATGTTGTTCGGCTCCATGCTATTCCTCCTCACAGAGTCGGATTCGGTACTGTATGATTCTCGCTCCCAACCCGGTGTGCCTACCCAGCTATATTACCTGGATTCGGTAGCTACCGAAAACTCTTTCATGGAAGCTCTTGGCTATTTGCATGTGGGAGATAGTTGTAAAATTACGGTGACGGCAGATAAGTTTTTTGGTGAGTACGCCCAGCGGCCAATCCCTCCCACGATGACAGCCTCTACTTTGCTTAGCTTTGTGATTGGGGTGGATAGTGCCATGTCAAGAGAAGATTTGATCGCCATGCAAATGGCACAGCAGCTAGAGTATGGTACAGCGCAGATGGAGGCTAGGCTTACCAACCCAACGCTGGTAGCACAGGTAGAAGCTGAGAATGATACCATAGAGGCTTATATGTTGGCAAACGGACTCACTGCGACTACAACCAAATATGGGGTTCGGGTGGTCCTTACAGAAGAGGGTACTGGTGAGCCTTCGCAGAATGGAGATTTTCTTTCTATGCGATACGCAGGGCAGTTGCTGGACGGTAACTACTTCGACACAAACGATGAAGCAGTCGCTCAGGCAAATGGCATTTATCGGCCGGGTAGTCCCTACCAACCCTTTGAGTTTCAACTGCTGTTAGGGTCGGTTATTTCCGGTTGGCATGTAGGCTTGGAAGGTATGCGGGTAGGTGCTAAGGCCATTTTGCTGATTCCCTCACCCTTGGCATATGGTGAGCGTGGATCACCGCCAGTAATTCCAGCTTCTGCACCCTTGCGGTTTGATGTGGAGGTATTAGCGATTAGAAAACCGTTTGAATAACGATATGAAACAAGTACGTTGGATAGGAGCCATACTTTGTGGCCTGGTTTTGTTGAGTGTGGCCTGTGACGAGACCGATCCTGGTACAGACCCTGATGATAATACAGGGGGACTGACCTACGATCAGCGGCTTACTCGTGATGTAGATTCGCTCAAGGTATGGATCGATGAACGCTTAGATTCCTTGCGCGTGTTGCACAACAACACCATGTTGGATTATGAGGAAGATACCTCGGGCTTGTTGTACATGATATACGAAGAGGGGACGGGCGATTTTGCCGAGGAGGATGACATCGCTTATGCCTATTACCGAGGCAGCCTCATGGACGGTATTGTGTTTGACCAAAACCTGTCTGGGTTGCCTTTCGACTTTACTGTAGGAGCCTCTGGTGGTGTTATTGAAGGTTGGGATATTGGGATCACCAAATTTAAGGTGGGAACCAAGGGCTATCTTTTCATTCCTTCCCCGCTTGCCTACGGCACACGTTCTCAGGCAGCCATTCCGGCCAATTCTCCTCTGATATTCAACATGGAGTTGGTGGAATTACGATAAAGATAATTTTCTACCTACAGAGAAGCCTCATCGGGAAATCCGGTGAGGCTTTTTTAGTAATCTGGATTTTTGGAGGCCTTGTTTTCATCTAGGCCCTTGGCGAAATCATATCGATCAAAGTGTTTGCCTTCTTCTACTAACCTATTGATGTGGAGCACTACCCCCGAAAACTCATCTACGCTTTCTTTCAGGTGCAGATACATGGGGTCGTCTTCGTCGATTTTATTGGAAAGCTCCATCAGGTATATCAACCCTTGTACCCGGCTCAAGGGTGCGCGCAATAAATTACTATTGATAAAAGCGTACTCCGCTAACTGGTGATTTTGAACTTCGAGTTCCTGTGTACGCTGTTGTACCATAAATTCCAGCTTGTCATTTATCTGCTGTACCTCTTCCTTATGCTGCCGGAGCGCATCCAATTGCTCTTCAATAACGGACCGGTGTTCTACCAACTCCTCGTTTTGGGTGGCAATCTCCTCTTTTTGTTCCTGCACCTCTTTTACCTTCGTTTCCAGTCCGGATTCAAATCGTTGATTCGTTCTGTGGATATAAAAGAAAGCGACGTTGACCACGAAAAAATAAAAGAAGGTAGTCGATTTGTAGGTGTAATAATCATTCGCAAGGGCCGGAAAGGCGTCAATCCCCCCTTCCGTCCGTGCAAAAATGGCTAAATCCGCGACAGCCCAGACCAACGCACAAAAGATTATAGCCGTCCAAAACGCTCCTGCTTCTTTCTTTTGATCAAGAAGAAGGTGAGGAATTATTGGATGCGCAATGGACATAATGGGAATCCAGTAAATGTCAAAAGGCAAGAAACCTCCTAGAAAGTACGGCCCAAAGATGATGATGGATGGTATAGCTACTGTGATGAGGAGCTTGGTCCATTGAATCCGGCCCAAACTTGAAAAGGAAAGCCCAAGTATGCCCACACCAATCAACACAAGATTTCGAGAAAAAATCAGCCACTGAATTTCGCGGGTGTCTGCATTCCAATAAGTATTGAAAGAAAACGTACCCAAGATTCCAATCAACAGAAAGAATGTGACAATACGATTAGTGAGCGTCCAGCGCCGTTCATCACGAGACGAGCCTGCTCTCGACCAACCCAGATAAGAAATATTATGCCACCATTTACTTACCACGATCTAGGTAGTTAGACAGTTGTAACTTAAAAATTAGAAGAAAAGTTAAGACAAAATCTAGAATTTGAAAGTGTTTTGTAATGATTCGGGCATTTTCTAACAAAAATAAAGGGCGGGGCCTTTTGTGCCTTTAGTAGAGCCATGTAACGAAGAAATAGACCTCATCAACATTATATTTTGAATCGGGTTATTTTGATTGAGATTGTACCACCACAGTTGCTGAAAACTACACCTATGAAAAAGATTCTATTGTATTTGTTCTTATGCTTCTCAGTTTCCGCTTTGGGTCAAGATCGGTTGGCTAGTCTTAACCACGCTACAAGGGCAGAGGTACTAGCCACGAATGGTATGGTGGCTACTAGCCAACCACTTTGTACCCAAGTAGGATTGGACGTGCTAAAAGCCGGCGGTAATGCCATTGATGCGGCTATCGCAGCAAATGCCTGCTTAGGCCTAATGGAACCTACAGGTAATGGAATTGGTGGGGACCTGTTTGCCATTGTGTGGGATGCTGAGGCAGAAGAGCTGGTAGGGCTAAATGCCAGCGGACGTTCTCCCATGGACCTTACTCTAGATTATTTCAAAGAGAATAATATCGAGGCCATACCCGTAACCGGACCCCTTCCCGTTTCGGTACCTGGGGCCGTTAGCGGCTGGGAAGCCCTGCTTGACCGCTGGGGCACCAAGCCCCTGAGTGAGTTGGTCGCACCCACTGTACAATATGCTCGTGAAGGGTTCCCTGTCTCTGAACTGATTGCCTATTATTGGGCCATTGGGGCACGGATCCATGGTAACCAGCCCAATTTCGCTGATACGTATTTAGTAGACGGAGATCATGCGCCGGCCAAGGGAGAAGTGTTCCGAAACCCTGCTTTGGCAAACACCCTGGAAACTCTTGGTAAGAAAGGCCCTCGGGAATTTTATGAAGGGAAGATGGCTGAAACCATGGCTGAGTTCATACAAGCGCAAGGTGGGTTTCTTAGCGTTGATGATCTTAATAAACACACTGTGGATTGGGTAAATCCTGTAAGCGTAAACTACCGCGGGTATGATGTATGGGAATTGCCACCTAATGGGCAAGGGATTGCCGCCTTGCAGATGTTGACTATTTTAGAAGGGTACGATCTTGCGTCTATGGGTTTTGGCTCCGCTGAGTACATCCACACGTTTACTGAAGCAAAAAAGTTGGCTTTTGAAGACCGTGCGAAGTACTACGCGGATATGGATTTTTTTGACGTGCCCGTAAAGGAATTGCTATCTGAATCGTATGCAGAAGAGCGCCGGTCGCTTATCAATCCTAATCGTGCTGCACGAGCTTATGAACCGGGTGAGCTGGCCAGAGGGGAAACCATTTATTTGACTACGGCGGATAAAGACGGAAACATGGTTTCGTTGATCCAGAGTAATTTCCGGGGCATGGGCTCAGGCATGGTGCCTCCTGGCTTAGGGTTTATGCTGCAGGACAGAGGAGAGCTTTTTAATCTGGAAGAAGGCCATGCCAACGTGTATGAACCCGGGAAGCGGCCCTTCCATACTATCATACCTGCCTTCATTACCAAAGAGGGTAAGCCCCTGATGAGTTTTGGCCTTATGGGGGGTGCCATGCAGCCACAGGGTCACGCTCAAATTGTGATCAATATTGTTGATTTTGGTATGAATGTACAGGAGGCAGGAGATGCCCCTCGTTTGCGGCACGTGGGTAGTAGCCAGCCTACTGGTGAGGAAATGACAAATGGCGGCACTCTCAACATGGAGAGCGGCATTGCCTATGAGGAAATCAAAAAGCTACTGCGAAGGGGGCACCGGATCCAATGGAGCAACGGTGGCTATGGTGGCTACCAAGCCATTTGGCGAGATCCTGAAACAGGGGTGTACTACGGTGCTACTGAAAGTCGCAAAGACGGGCAAGCTGCAGGTTATTGATTCTGAATAAGTGAAATGGAAAACAAAATAGGGGGCCGACGCTTCCTATTTTGTTTTTCCACGGAGACCTAGCTCAATCACTTCTGCTTGCTCCACCTTCCCATTTTGGATGGTAAACCGGAGCATTGTCCGAATTTTGTGAAAACCATGTACCCCGGCGGCGCCAGGATTCATGTGCAAGAGCCCAAGGTTTTTATCAGGCATCACTTTCAAAATATGTGAATGGCCGCAGATAAATAGACCGGGAGGATTGACTTTGATTTCTTCTCGTACCCTGCGGTCATACCGGCCCGGGTAGCCACCAATGTGTGTAATCCAGACGTCAAGTCCTTCACAGGTAAACCTATCGTTTTCAGGGTATTGGGTGCGTGCTTTTGCATCATCAATATTACCCCATACAGCCCGGAAAGGCTTAAATTCGGCTAACCGGTTTGCCACTGTTAGGTCCCCTATATCACCGGCATGCCATATTTCATCTACCTCCTCAAAGTACCCAAACACCTTTTCGTCCAAATGGCTATGGGTGTCCGAGATCAAACCTATTTTTTTCATGGGCCTAACTTAGATTATTTACCAGCCACATGGGATTTTCTTTAAACTTAGCCCAGTCGCCGCGTAGCTGAGCAAAGGTGTTTCTTAGTGCTTGCTTCTCTTCTTCTTCGTAAGTAGCAAAAGGCCTGTGGTCTTCTTCACCTTCGGGATCCAACCCCAAAATAATGAGGTGATTGAGCAGCATAGCACAAGCGGTAAGCTGGCCAGTAGCAATTAGTTTTTCGGGTAACTGCCGATTCTGCTCTTCTTGAGTAAACCAGAGCGTTAGAGGCATAGTATACGCTTCAGTTACGGTGTCATATACCTTGTCCAAAGGCAGCCCTGCCTCCAATTCGCGGTGGGTCTTTGCGTTTTTCAAGATTCGGCGGTATTCAGAACGGTTGATATCATCCTCTTTAGGCCTCAAGAAAAGATATAGATGACTGATGAACCTACGGTGCCGAAAGCGTTCGTCATTAAAAAGTCGTTCTTGGTAAAACCCCCGAATCTGTTTCAAGAAAACCTGCTCCACCATCAGGTAAAATGATCGTCCTCTTTCCTTTAGAAACCGAACCAGCAAGGGTAAGGGTAGCCTTACCAGGTGATTCCAGTACCGACGCATATTTTGCGAACTCAATGCTGACCGACTAAGCCGGGTGATTCGGCGATTGAGCCAATAAATTCCACCTCCGGTTAATCCGCCAATAACCAGAGTGACTAAGCCGAGGTACACATAGCTCAAGGCCATGAGCACAACCCCCAAGGTCAAGACTGATATCCCAATAGTTTGTAGCAGCCGCAATAGACCACGAGCCCCTAAACCGAACTCTTTCCTGAGCGTCTCGAACTCGAAATCATCCACGAAGTAGCTGGCATTATCAGCCACAAAGAACAAACTATGGAAAGGCTCTCCATCACCTAAAAACTTTTCAGCGTGAAAGGCCGCACCCAAGCCTTGGTTGTCTAAGATACCACCATCCATAAGGGCGGTGGCCGGATTACAGATATCTCTCAAATCGTTGATCTGGTTGTTGATATCCCGGATGTCGCGCTCATCGGCTTTTTCCGCTGCCCGTAATTCCGAACGTTTCCTTTGTAGCTCTTCAATCTTATTTCTTCGCTCCTCGTCAATTAAAGGTGCTAAGCACTTGCTGTCCTCAGGGCAAAAGTCGTCGGGGAACGAAATGGGTTCGAAAGCTCCAGGAAAAGCCGAAGAGGCCGCAGCCACATCTCCTAATCGGATTTCACGCAGAGCATCAATAGAAATTCCTTTAGCATCAGAATATGGCGTCTCAGGATAATTGAGGTCCCAGCGCCGGTTA
Organism: Cytophagales bacterium; assembly: GCA_003454975.1. Classification (GTDB taxonomy): domain Bacteria; phylum Bacteroidota; class Bacteroidia; order Cytophagales; family Cyclobacteriaceae; genus DMST01. Next base: position 59,659 of record DMST01000446.1, read on the forward strand.
CCAAAGGTGAGTGATTGACCAGCCACTCGGGTCCAAGCCAAACGGAAGTTCAAGCCTTCTTTAAATTCCGTGCTGGTTCCAATAAAAGTTTTGAGAGGAGGCAAATCTTGTGCGGATTTATCATAGAAAACGCTCAGCCTTCGATTATCAAATAGGGTTTCTTGGTAGAGGATGGCTGCGGCGTTGATCAGGCTACGGCGTTTTCCTGGATTCTGATCCCAAAAAGCAGGTGTTCTCACATGACTTAGGGCCACATCAAATACATTTGTATTCTTCAGCCATGCCAGCGTAGTCCTAAAAGTTTCCTCAAAAGGCTTGTCTTCATATTGGTCTAGAGCATACCGCAAACCTGGAAATGTGCCCCCAGAAGCAGTGGTAATGGTAACTACTTGCTGTAGAAGAGCATCACCTCGGTATTGAAGCTGATGTAGATAGGAGAGATTGCCCAGGCTAAAAGCCGCAGAACGAAATCCTCCTCCAGATAGGGATAAACAAATGCGTGAAAAAGGAGAGGAAGCCATGAAAAATGAATAAGGAATAGTTGGGTTTATTAGCCATACGAAAGTAACAATACCCTATACTTCGTGGTACCCCTCCTCAGTAATTCTGTATTAAGTTTCAGGAAATCTGTAGCTAACCCTGGCTTTGTTTTCTTGGATAATAGCTCCCTTTCTGGCTCAGGTATCCTACATCTGAGTTCATTATTGTACTTTAGAGAGGCCAAACAGGTTCATTTTTGAACACATGGAGCTTTCTTTAGACAATATCCAGGCACAAATTCATCCATCGTGGTATAGCGCCGCAGAAGAATTACTACCCCTGGTAGGGCCTATCGTATGGCCATACGAAGGGACAGTACAAGCAGACATATTAGTAGACGAGGAATGGGAGGTGCTAATTCAACTAGAGAATGATAAGGTGCTCAGCTTTTCTTGCACCTGTGGTGATGAGTCTCCCATCTGTATTCATGTGGTGGCTGTCTTGCTCAAATTACAATTAGAACAAGAATAATATCATTCCTTTCCCTCCATCTCGCATTATGACCGTGTAGGTCTTCTAAATGTCAGTAATCGTTTGCAAAGGCATCAATATGCATAGTACCTTACCAACTACTTGAGATAGAACATTTACGGGTAGCCACTAAGACTGAAACTGCGTGATTGGCTACTTAATTAGTTTATAATTTTTATTTACCAATTACCGAAATGAGACGAGTAATACCCATGGTTTTGGCGGGTACTATAGCGGCATTGGTCGGCTATGGAGTACGTCAATGGCAACCTACAGAATCCTCTTTAGCATATCATCAGGAGGAGAAGACGGCTGAAGCAAGCCGACTGGATTTAATCGAACGAAAAAGACGAGACAAGCAGCAAATCATGGAGAAGTACGATTCTCCTGATGAGTTTGCAAAGTACCACCGCGACATCCGTACTCCATACGGGGCCACAGGACCACAATACCCTGCTGGAAACCAGATGATTGAGTTGGGTAAAATGCGTAGGCAGTTTGCCTCCCGTGGTAACGAATTTGAGTCTGTAAATGCTACTTGGACCGAAAGAGGGCCCAACAATGTGGCAGGTCGAGCAAGAGCCCTGATTGTAGATCCCGATGACGCTACTGATCAAACGTGGTTTGTAGGTAGTGCTGGTGGTGGTATCTGGAAGACTACCGATAAAGGAGCTACCTGGACCAATATCTCTCCAGATCTCCCCAATTTGGCAGTTACCACCCTGGCCATGGCAGCCTCAAATACAGATGTTATTTATGCCGGTACGGGTGAGGGATTTGGCAATGGTGATGCCATCCGCGGCGATGGAATATTCAAGAGTGAGGATCGTGGTGTTACTTGGGTGCAAATAGAATCTACCGCATCCAATACCGACTTTTCTTATGTCAATAAGATCATTGTCAGTCCTGAAGATGAAAACCTGTTATTGAGTGCCAACAACGCAGGGTTATTCCGCAGTGAGGACGGAGGAGCCACCTGGACGGAAGTACTTTCTCCCGCAGGAGCTGTTCAGGACTTGGATGCCAACCCTAATAATTGGAACCGCCAATATGCCTCCATCAATCGCATAGGGGTTTTCCGTTCAGATGATGCAGGTCTTACTTGGGAGGATATCTCCACTGGCCTGCTTGCCAATAATTCATCAGAATCGGTGACGCGGAGATTCGAAATGGCCATCTCGCCTGTGAATCCAGAAAACATCTTCGTTTCCACGGAGATAGCTGGAGCGAATGATGTGGTATTCTTTTCTAATGACGGCGGCGACAGTTGGAACCAATTTGCTGATCGGGATGGTAATAATCCTGAACTACTTGGCGGCCAAGGTTGGTACGATAACACCATTATCGCCCATCCGTACGATGAGAACCGGGCCTACCTGGCAGGAGTTGAGATTTTTGATATTTCTCTAGATGGATCGGTAACTGAAACAGACCCCCAAGTATTAGGCGCATCTAGTGATGCCGATTTTATTTCATTTATCAACTTCGGCGGTTCTTTACTGGGGGGTGGCCTGGAAGTTACTTCTTTGGATGAAGGCATTGAACTTACCCAAGACGATTTCACTAGCGTAGAAATTCGATTTGGCCCTGGAATGAGCCAAATGGCGCACCGTTTTACTGTGCCTGCCGATGGCGGAGCCAATGGAGATGGTGGCGCGGGAGTCCCCTCTGAAGATTATACCTACCAAGATTATGTAGAAGTACCCTTCGAAGTGTGGGATGTTACCAATAATGTCCAACTCCATGTTTCATTCCGAGATCAAGAGAATAATGGAGTGTTTGACTTAGAAGAGCGGAGTGAAACCGATGATAGCCAAGCGAGGGAATATATCTTTATTAATGCCGTGCCCTATACGGAGCTTTCGCCAGATCCCAATGTTTCTACGGTATCAAGAGGACACTTTTACAAACAGCTATATTTCTTCTGGGGAGTCCTGTCCTCTGGTTCTACCTGGGATCCTGAAAACATCCCTGAGGCTACTCTTGCTGTAGAATATGGTTCATCCATCAGAGCTCAAGGCAACCTATTAGTCGCTAGTGATCCTTATGGCAGATACGATGGTCCTAATTCTGGGGTGCATCCTGACCATCATAACTTATATACGATTCCTAAGGATGAAGCAGCAGGCACTTTCTGGTTAGTCAACTTGAATGATGGTGGTGGATCACTTTCAGAAGATAACGGCACTACCATTACCCAATGGGGAAATACAATGCACACCTCCCAGTTTTATGGTGCTGATAAAGCTCCCGGAGCTCAGCGTTACGCCGGAGGAATGCAAGATAACGGGACTTGGTATTCTCCCGGTTTACAAGACGCTACTTCCTCTACCAACTATATTTTTGGAATCGGGGGTGATGGTTTTGAGACCATCTGGAACTTTGCAGATCCGGATTTGATGATTGGTGCATCTCAGTTCAACGGTATGAGAAGGACTGAAAATGGTGGCTCTACCTGGCAAGGAGCTACTGCTGGTATGAATGACGTTGGTAATGGAAATGCGCCCTTCATTTCGCGGTTGGGTAATGCCAAAAGTAATCCAGATTTGCTCTTTGCCGTGGGACCTTCCGGTGTTTGGCGGTCAGCCAACTTTGGCCGTTCGTGGTCATTAATCAACATGGGCGACACATGGGGCTTTGGAGGAAGAAGCCAAGTAAATGTTTCCTATGCCAATCCTGCAATTGTGTGGGCAGGTGGTACCCTGGGAACCAACGGTGATTTGTTCTATTCTACAGATTTTGGGAAAACCTTCCAGCCCACAGTGGACTTTCCGGGTATCGATGGCCGCATTACTGGCCTAGACCCACATAGCTCAGAGGACTCTACTGCCTTCGCTACATTCTCATTCTTTGGGCAACCTCATGTTTTGCGTACTACCGATTTGGGGCAATCCTGGGAGGATATTTCCCAAATGGACAGCGTGACGGGTGAGAGCACCAACGGCTTCCCAAATGTGGCCACGTATTGTGTAATCACCATGCCGCATGCTCCAGAAGTGATTTGGGTAGGTACTGATATTGGGATTGTAGAATCCACAGACAATGGTGAATCTTGGCATATGCTGGACGCTGAATTGCCAGCAGTCGCTGTTTGGGAAATGAAAGTAGCCGATGGCGAAATTGTGGTAGCCACGCACGGTAGAGGTATATGGACCGCTACGATTGATGAACTGCCCACCATCGGGATGATCCCACTGATTAACCTTGCTAGTCTCAATTTGGATGGAGAGCTTCAAATCAATGCCAACCTTCGCAGTACCTATGACTCATCCTATGTATTAATAGATGGTGAGCTTAGCCTGATTGTGCCTGCAAACGCAACTGTGGGTGAGGGTATCATCACTGGTACTTACACGGGTGAGGAAGGCCTCAAGGAGATTCTGCTTATTGGCTATATAGAAGGTAAGCCCTTCAGCTCAGAACCAATTGTCGCCAATTTGGCCGCTATTTCACCGGTAGCCTCCTACGGAACCGACTTTAGCGAGGAAACCAACGGAGACTTTTTCGGTAATGGATTCTCTATACGAACTGAATCTGGATTTATACCTCAAGATTTCGCTATTCACAGTGATCACCCTTATGGCCAACTCGAAACCTTCACCTATCAGCTTGGAGTGCCCATTATTGTAGCCGACGAAGATGCGTATTTGGGGTATAAGGATGTGGCCATTGTGGAGAAAGGTGAACCAGGTACTTCATTTGGTGATGAAGAATACTGGGACTATGTAACGGTTGAGGGCAGTGTGGATGGTGGAATTAATTGGACTCCATTAATCGCTGGTTATGATGCTAATTTTGATGCGTCGTGGAGTTCCACCTATGACAGCGAAGGAAATGGTGGGCATAACCAATATGTTGATCATGTGATCGACTTACAGGATACTTATTCTGCTGGTGATGTTATTCAAATCAGATTTACTCTATTCTCTGATCCTTTCACTGTTGGCTGGGGTTGGGCTATTGACGACCTCCATATTCAGGATTCTGTAATTGTTCAGAAGGTCACTGGACTTGGAATTACAAAGCTGGACCTTGCCTTGTCAGTATATCCTAATCCGGCTAAATCCAATACGCACATAAGCTATTTGGTAAGGCAGTCACAAAACCTGGATTTGAGAATTTCAGATATACAAGGAAGGGTAGTTTATCAGGAAAGCTTAGGCTACCAAACTACGGGTAGACATGAGAAAGAAATTTCGCTGAACGATATTCCTCCCGGTAGATATTTGGTAACCCTTGCCGGCAGCAAGGGAATCCAATCTAGCCCCTTAATTATAAGGTAAAAGTTGGATGTTTTACACAAAAGGCCGGGTTTTCATCCGGCCTTTTGCATTATGTGGTGATTTAGAAAAGGAGATAATGATAAAAATAAGGCTGCATAATTTGTATTATTAAAAAAAAATAACATAAAGTGAAACAATTTTAAAAATCAGGAAAACCAGACTTACCTACAGCCAGGAAAATTGCCAAAATCACTTTTGTTTAAACTTAGGGCCCGTTTTTTAAACTTTTTCCGTCCTTTTGGGCAAAGCCATTTTATCCCTTTTAATAACGCTGATTTTGAATTTTTTAAAGCAATTATTTCACTTTACTGATATAAAACGATAGAAAATTTCAAAGCGTTTCTTATTCCTTACAAAAAATGTATGTTAGAGGTCGGAAGGAAGTCAATTTGACTTTTTCTGATAACAATTAAATACAACTAAGCATGAAGAGGTTTTATCTGTTAACTGTTGGCTTATGCCTACTGGTAGGTAGCGCATTTGCTCAACTCCGGACAGTGTCTGGTAAAGTTACCTCAGAGGACGACGGCCTAGGTCTCCCTGGAGTAACCGTACGCGACAAAGACACGGACAAAGGTGTTTCCACCGATCTGGATGGAAACTTTCGTATTGAGGTAAGCGAAAACGCTACCTTGATATTTTCATTCGTAGGTTACATTTCACAAGAGGTTCAGGTAGGTGCTCGCTCTGTCATCGACATCACACTTGCTCCAGATGTGCAACAGCTATCCGAGGTAGTAGTAACCGCTTTGGGTATCTCCCGCGAAGAAAGTTCTCTAGGTTATGCGGTACAGGAAGTATCGGGTGACAAAGTGAACATGGTAGGTGAGACTAACGCTGTAGGTGCTCTTACCGGTAAGGTCGCTGGTGTACAGGTGATTGGATCTTCTGGTGCAAACTTGGGCGGTTCTGCCAAAGTTCGCCTTCGTGGTCTTACTTCACTAGGTGAGTCTTCTCCTCTATGGGTAGTTGATGGAACGCCTATCTCAAATGGCTCCTTCAGCCCTGGTGGCCGTACACACTACTCCGGTGGTCGTGACTATGGTAACCTGGCTGGCGATATCAACCCTAACGATATCGAGTCTATTACCGTACTGAAAGGCCCTTCGGCTGCTGCACTTTACGGACAGCGGGGTGCTAACGGAGTAATCTTGGTTACTACTAAGAAAGGTACCAACCGTCAAGGTATTGGTGTAACTATTAACTCAAATACCACTTTTGAGCGTGTTTACGTATTGCCCGAGTATCAAAACGAATACGGTGGTGGTTATACTCAGGAGTTCGGTACGTTTACTTACAATCCTGCTACTCACCCTGCAGAGTGGGCAGCGCTGGACGGACAGCCTATGCCTAACTATGCGGCTGATGAAAGCTGGGGTCCCGCTTTGGACGGAACAAATGTAATCCATTGGGATTCTTGGTTTCCAGGTCATGATGACTATCTGACTACTCGTCCTTGGTCTGCAAACCCTAACAACGTTCGCGATTTCTTCAACACCGGTGTTACTTTGAACAACAACGTAGCCTTGGCTGGTGGTACCGAAAACATGAATGCTCGTCTATCAATCGGTAGCCTGAATCAAACAGGTGTATTGCCTAATAGCCGTTTGGACCGGATGAATGCTTCTCTGAACGTAGATGGTAAACTGTCTGAAAAATTGACATTATCTGCGCAAATGATGTACACCAACACCAAAGGTTTCGGACGTCCTGCCTTGGGTTATGGTACGGGTCCTGTTTCTTCTTTCAACCAGTGGTTCCAGCGCCAGATCGATATCGATCGTTTGGCTAACTACCAAAATCCTGACGGTACCCAACGTTTCTGGAACATTCGTGGTGGAGACATTGCTGCTGGTAACGTACCTGGTCGTGCACTATACTGGGATAACCCTTACTGGGATCTATTCCAGAACACCTCAGAAGACGAGCGTGATCGTTTCTTGGGCAACATTGGCTTGACCTACCAAATCACTGAAGACCTGACCATTTCTGGTTTTGCTCGTCGTGATGGTTACACCCAGCGTATTGAGGAGCGTATAGCTTCAGGTGGTTTGAACCTGGCTGACTACTCTTACCGTTTGGTACAAGGACAAGAGAATAACTGGGAATTCTTAGCTCAGTATAACAAAGAGCTGGGTGATATCGACATTGCTGCTACTGCTGGTGGTAACATCCGTCAGAACCGTTACACTTCCAGCTTCCAGTCTACAACTGGTGGTTTGTCGGTAGCTGGTTTCTATGATATCGATGCTTCTGTTGACCGTCCTACTGCTGACGATACTTACCGTAGCGAGAAAGAAGTACGCAGCCTGTACGGATCTGCTTCTGTTGGTTTCCGTAACTTGATCTACTTGGATTTCACTGGTCGCGGTGACTGGTCTTCTTCTTTGCCTGTAGACAACAACTTCTACTTCTACCCTTCAGTGTCTACCAGCTTTGTATTCTCTGAGCTGTTCGACTCTCCTATCCTGAGCTTCGGTAAAATCCGTGCAAGTGCTGCACAGCTGGGATCTGACATTGGTCCTTACAACATTTACCAAACCTATGGTGTAGGTGCTCCTTACGGTGGATTTGCAACTTTGTCAGTGCCTAATACACTGCCAAACCAAACCCTGACTCCTCAAACCTCTACCAACCTGGAAGCCGGTTTGAACATGAACTTCATCAACAACCGGGTTCGTTTCGACCTGGCTGTTTACCGCAACACAGTTGAGAATCAAATCTTGACGTTGACCGTTCCTGGTTCTAGCGGTTATTCTGCTGCTTTGGTTAACGCTGGTTCCATCCAGTCACAAGGTATCGAGTTAGCGTTGAGCGGTACTCCTATCCAAGGTGAATTCAACTGGGATATCGACTTCAACATTGCACGTAACCGTTCTACCGTACTTGAGTTGGCCGAAGGTCTTGACAACCGTCAGTTGCAATTGGCATTGTCTGATGGCTGGGGTGGTCTCCGCCTGAACGCTCGTGTAGGTGAAGAGTGGGGTCAGTTGACCGGTGGTGGTTTCGCTACTTTCCAAGCTACTGATGACGACGGTAACGAGATCGATCATCCTAACAACGGCATGCGTGTTGTGAGCGGTGGTGGTACTTATGCTTACGAAGCCAACAAAGATTTGGGTAGCATCTTGCCTGACTTTACTGGTGGTTTGCGTAACACCTTCTCTTACAAAAATTTCGACCTTTCTGCTTTCATCGATTACCAAATCGGTGGTCAGTTCTTCTCTATCACCAAGATGTTCAATGCATACTCAGGTCTTGGAGCAGAAACTGTAGGCAATAACGCCTTGGGTAACCCATTGCGTGATCCTTTGACTGATGCTAGCGGTAACCCTACTGGTGGTAATACCATTCTTGCTTCTGAAGCCGGTGCTAACTCAGGTGGTGTATTGGTAGAAGGTGTAGATGCAAACGGTGATGCTGTTTCCTATTACACTGAGGCTCAAACTTACTATTCTGGTTTGTTCGGTCGTAACGAAAACTGGTTGTACGACGCTACTTACATCAAACTGCGTGAGGTACGTTTCGGATACACTCTGCCTACTTCATTGGTAAACCGTGTAGGTTTCACCTCAATCAACGTAGCTGCAGTAGGTAAAAACCTATGGTTGATCCACACCAACGTAGACGGAATCGATCCTTCAGAGATCGGTGAAGGAGCTGGTGGCTTCAACGTGGCTGAAGGTGGCGTATTGCCTGGTGTTCGTTCACTCGGATTCAACATCAAGCTCGGATTCTAATTGCTTAACGAAAGAACAGTCATGAAACTTAATAAACTTGCATATACCCTGATCGCGGGGGGAGCATTGATGTTCTCTTCATGCGGCGAATTTGGGGACATGAACGTAGATCCTAACCAGCCTTCTTCGGCTCCCACATCTACGTTGTTGACTTCTGCACAAGCCAGTATTTCAGGATTGGTAGGTGCTACCTTACCCACTCTATATGTGCAGTATCTATCAGAGACTCAGTATACTGAGGACTCTCGGTACGGTACTAGCCAGTTCGACTTCAACGGCTGGTATACTGGTCCATTGATCAACCTGGAAGAGATCATTCGTCTTAACACTGACGAAGCTACTGCTGACCTTGCTTCTGCAGATGGTTCAAATGCGAACCAAATTGCTGTGGCTCGCATCATGAAGGCGTACTACTTCCAAATGATGACTGACCGTTGGGGATCACTCCCTTACTCTGATGCACTGCAGGGTGCTGAGAACTTCTCACCTTCTTATGATACACAGGCTGATATCTACGCTGCCGTTATCAATGAATTGAAAGAAGCTGCTGCTCAAATAGATGGTGGCTCTGGTGTAAATGGTGACATTGTTTTTGGCGGAAACATGGCTTCTTGGGCTGCGTTCGCTAACACCATTCGCGCTACCATGGCGTTGCGTATGTCAGATGTAAACGCATCTACTGCTCAGTCTGAGTTTGAAGATGCTGTGGCAGACGGTCTCATTTCTAGTGATGTGACTTTCAACCACTTGGCTGACGCGAACTACCAAAACCCTTGGTTTGCTCGTTTTATCACCCGTACAGACTATGCTGTATCCGAGACTTTGATTGATGAGTTGATTTCACTGAATGATCCTCGTCTGCCTGCTTTTGCTGATCCTGCCTTGATTTCTGTTACCGATTTCAACTTGACTACCGCAAATTATGTAGGTATGCCATACGGTATCCAGAATGCTGGTGATATCGAGAATGCATCTGTTTCTTTCATTACTTCTGATCAGATTTATACCCAAAGTGCTGCTCAGTCTATCATTTCCATGGCTCAGGTGAACTTCATGTTGGCTGAAGCTGCTGTGAAGGGTTGGGCTGCTGGTGGTACCGCTCAGTCTTTCTATGAGGCAGGTATCCAAGCTTCATTGGCTCAGTGGGGTGTATTGGACATCGGAAGTTATGTTTACGGTCCTAATTCTCCTGTTGAAGGAGCCACAATGGCTGTATTGGATTATTCAGATTACATCGCACAGGCTGGCGTTGCTTACGACGCAGCAAACGCAATGGATCAGATTGCTACCCAAAAGTGGTTGGCTCTGTACCTGAATGGATACGAGGCTTGGGCTGAGTGGCGTCGTATGGATGCCCCTACATTGAGCCCTGCTCCTGACTTTGCGAACAATAGCGGTGAGATTCCCGTTCGTCACGGTTATCCTACTTCTGAGTCTGACTTGAACAGCGACAATTATGAGGCTGCTGTTTCGGCCCAAGGTGCTGATGGTCTTGATACTCGTTTATGGTGGGATGTGAACTAAGGTTCACTCCTTTTGAAATAAGAAAGGCTGGTCATTCGACCAGCCTTTTTTTTATTCCTTTAGTAGATGTTCCTGCACGTATCTTCGAACCCCTTCTTCAAGACCAATAAACCCTTTGTCGTAACCTATGCTTCTTAGCTTATCCATCTTAGCTTCAGTGAAATACTGATATTTATCCCGAATGTCCAGCGGGGTATCAATAAAGGAGATGTTAGAGGGCTGATCTAGTGCTTCGAAAACTGCATTCGTTAAGTCTAAAAATGATCGGGCCTTACCGGTTCCTGCATTATAAATTCCTGAGTCTTTCCGGTGGTGCATCAAGAAAATGCAAATAAAGCAAATGTCCTCTACTGAGATAAAATCTCGTAGCTGCTTGCCATCTTCAAAATCTGGATTGTGGGAACGAAAGAGTTTCATTCCACCCGTTTTTTTAATCTGATGGTAGGCGTGATATACCACTGAAGCCATTCTACCCTTATGCTCTTCATGTGGGCCATAGACATTAAAGAATTTCAGCCCTGCCCAGAAGAAAGGTTGTTGGCGTTGTTCAAGAGCCCATACATCCAATTCCTGCTTGCTATCCCCATAAGGGTTAAGTGGCCTTAGTTCCTCAATTAAGTCCTCATCATCTGAGAATCCATGCTCGCCCATTCCGTAAGTGGCAGCGGAAGAAGCATAGACTAGAGGGATTTGAAATTTCGAACAAGCAGTCCATACATCCTTAGTGTACTGGGTATTGAGTTTGTTCATCAAGTCACGATCAAATTCGGCAGTATCCGTTCTGGCGCCCAGATGGAAAATGAACTCAACCTCTTTCTCATTTGCCTTCAGCCAGGGAAGAAACTCATCTCGGTTTACTTTTTCCCAAAGTGGGATATTCTCTAGGTGTTTATTTTTAATTGGATTCTCAAAATGATCTACCCCGATAAGCGCATGGTAGCCTTCGTTGTAAAGTGTCTTCAAAAGATTACTACCGATAAATCCGGCGGCTCCTGTAACTACAATCATGTGTTGAATGGGATTCTTCTTTACAAAAGAACGAATTCCCAATTAATCCTCCAGCATATAAACCCCTAGCTATGAAACATTCCGAATCCTTTGCTAATTTTGCACCCTGATTAAAAACATGGAGTCGTAAGATGGTCTATATCAGCAGGGAAGAACATTTTAATGCTGCGCATAAATTGTACAATCCTAAGTGGAGTCGTGAGCAGAATGAAGAAGTGTTTGGACCATGTGCCAATGAAAACTGGCACGGGCACAACTTTGTGTTGATTACTACTGTGAAAGGGACACCAGATCCTGAAACAGGTTTTGTTGTGGACCTCAAGCAACTTTCAAATACCGTGAAGAAAGAGGTCATCAATAAGGTAGATCATAAAAACCTGAACATGGATGTGCCCTTCATGGTAGGTAAAATGGCAAGCTGCGAAGTGCTGGTTATGGAGTTCTGGAAGATCCTGGAGCCCGCGGTTGCTAAAATCACAGATAGGGGCAAGCTCCATAGCCTCAAACTGTATGAGACTCCTCGCAATTTTGTGGAATACTTTGGCGAAGAAGCGTGAAGTTCTTTCTGGTAGCAGGTGAGCGTTCAGGCGACCTGCATGGCAGTCGCATTGTAGAAGAGCTCCGGAAGCAATTTCCCGGTGCATCTTTTCAAGGCTGGGGTGGAGACCGAATGGTTCAAGCAGGGGTTACTCTCAAGAAGCACTACCGCGATACCGCTACCATGGGCTTTCTGGAAGTTCTCAAGAAGCTTTCGTATTTCAAGGCGCTTATCCAGGAATGCAAAGATCACATTGGTTCCTTTCAACCTGATGCCGTAGTTTTTATCGATTTTGGCGCCTTCAACCTTAGAGTGGCTCCTCAAGTTAAGGCCCTACAGATTCCTATCTTCTACTTCATTACCCCAAAAGTTTGGGCTTGGAATAGAAAACGGGCCTACAAGCTTCAAAATCTCACTGATCATCGATTGGTGATACTGCCCTTTGAAGTGGATTTTTTTCGTGAGCGTAACATTGAAGCCACCTACGTTGGCAATCCGCTCACAGAGAGAATCCATAATTTCTTACCCAATACAACTTTTCGTGAACAAAACTCTCTGGATGACCGCCCCATCATGGCCTTGCTCCCTGGGAGTAGAAAACAGGAAGTAAACCGGATTTTGCCTGTATTGCTTGAGATTATTGATTCTGAACCTGATTTCCAATGGGTGCTATCAGGTGTTCGTAACCTGCCAGAATCGTTATATCAGAAAGCTATAGATAAAAAAGTTCCTATCGTCTGGGAAGACTCATACAACCTATTGGCACATGCCCATACCGCAATTGTGGCCTCAGGTACCGCCACTTTAGAAACAGCCTTATTCAACATCCCTCAAGTAGTGGTTTATAGAACCAGTGCCTTATCCGCTTGGGTAGTTCGGCTAGTAATTAAAATTCCGTTCGTGTCGTTACCCAATTTAATTGCTGGGCGAGAGGTAATTCCTGAGCAGTTGCAGGGAAACTGTACTTCCACCAAGGTGCTGGAGAAATTCTGGGTTTTACAACGAGAGGAAGGAAGGAAGCATCAGATGGATGGATATCAGGAAATTCAGGACAAGCTAGGGAAAAAGGATACTCCTAGTGAAGTTGCTACTTACATCGCTACAACCTTAAAAGCATAAAAAAGCCCAAGGTCTACCCTGGGCTAAAATTCTTTTGTGGCCACTATTAGGCTACCTTTAGGTTTTTAAACTTCGATTTTTCGAATTTCTCCTCTGCGAAAGATTTTGTGATCACAAATTCACTTACCTCATCAGTGGAAGGTAATTCAAACATGGGGTCAGTCATAATAGCCTCACATATCGAGCGCAATCCTCGGGCCCCCAATTTAAATTCAATAGCCTTATCTACGATATAGTCCAGAGCATCTTCATCGAACACCAAATCTATATCTTCCATCCCAAATAGCTTCTCGTATTGCTTCGTCAAAGCATTTTTGGGTTGTGTAAGAATCAGTTTTAAGGTTTCTCGATCCAGAGGATTTAGGTGAGTTAATACGGGCAGGCGGCCGATCAATTCTGGGATTAAGCCAAAGCCCTTCAGATCCATTGCGGTAATGTACTTTAATAGATTCTCTTGGGTTGCTTGCTCACGACCATCACCATCCGAGCTAGCTGCAAAGCCGATAGGACGAGTATTCAAGCGTTTCGCAATGACCCGAGCAATTCCATCAAAAGCCCCACCACATAAGAACAAAATGTTCTCCGTATTCACCGCAATCATTTTTTGGTCTGGGTGCTTTCGCCCACCTTGGGGAGGAACATTTACAGAGGTCCCTTCCAATAATTTAAGGAGTGCTTGTTGAACACCTTCTCCACTTACATCGCGAGTAATAGAGGGGTTGTCAGATTTGCGAGCAATCTTATCTATTTCATCAATATAGATAATGCCACGCTCTGCAGCTTCCACATCATAGTTGGCTGCTTGCAATAATCGAGTTAGGATGCTCTCAACATCCTCCCCTACATAGCCGGCCTCCGTCAAAACCGTTGCATCTGCAATGCAAAAAGGCACCTGTAGGATTTTGGCTAGAGTACGGGCTAGGTAGGTTTTACCAGTGCCCGTTTCCCCTGCCATTATGATGTTGGACTTCTCTATAGTGACATCGTCTTCATGCTCATCCTGCATCAGGCGCTTGTAGTGATTGTACACTGCTACAGAAATCACGCGTTTTGCCTCATTCTGTCCCACAACGTACTGATCCAAATACCCTTTCATATCAGCAGGCTTAATGAGATTAAATTTCGGAGCAGTAGTCTTCTGCTTCGTTTTTACCTCATCTTCCATTATCTGGTTAGCCTGCGAGATGCAATGATTGCAGATGTGAGCACTGATTCCAGAAATCATCAAATCGACTTCCTTCTTGCTGCGTCCGCAGAATGAACACGTTACTTGTGCCATAGTTGGTCCTTTTGTCGCCTAACGACGATGTATCGAGCTTATTTTCTTACTAAGACTTCATCAATCAGGCCATATTCCTTCGCTTCGGTAGCCTTCATCCAAAAGTCACGATCAGAATCCTTCTCTATTGTTTCATAGGTCTGACCTGTATGTTGTGCCAGGATCTCATAAAGTTCTTGACGCAATGACATAATCAGCTTGTAGCTAATTTCCATGTCAGAGGATTGACCCTGCATTCCGCCAGAAGGTTGATGAATCATGATCCGGGAGTGTTTCAAAGCAGAACGCTTACCTGCTGCCCCTCCGGCTAAGAGTACCGCACCCATAGATGCAGCCATGCCAGTACAAATGGTATTTACATCTGGGCCTATATACTGCATAGTGTCGTACATACCTAGACCCGCAGTGACTGACCCGCCGGGACTATTTACGTACATGAGTACATCCTTCTTGGCATCTACGGATTCCAGGAATAACAGTTGGGCAATTACGATGTTTGCAATGTTATCATCGACGCCCATTCCTAAGAAAATAATCCGGTCCATAATCAAACGTGAAAACACATCGATTTCTGCAAACCGGGTTGGGCGCTCCTCAATTACCGAGCGCGTCATATTTTCAAAGGTCTGGAAATAGTCATCCATGGTCGTGGTAGGAATACCCTGACCTTTGACTGCGAATTTCTTGAACTCGTCTTTGTTAATCATACTTGGGCTAACCAATTTTTGACAATCTACGAAAAATAAAAGCCCTATCCCCACCGATTTGGGAATAGGACTTTCATAACTCTTTTCCGTGAAAGTTAGTTCTCTACGGCTTCCCTGAACTTATCTACACTTACCTTCTTAGCCTTCGTTTTTACCTGTTCCATTACCATATCCATGATGCGTTGACTACGTACGTCGTTGAAAACGCGCATGTAGTTATCTCCATTCTCCCCTTGTAGGTAGTTGTTAGCAAAAGACTCTAAATTTTCCTCTAGCTGTGGCATGGCAGAGAGACCTTGACCACCAAACTGGGCGCGAATGAGGTTTTTGGTATACTCCATTACGTCCTCATGTTCCACCTTGATCTCGTTCGTTTTAGCTAGTTGTGAGGTGATCAGGTTCCACTTTAAGTCTTTCAGATAAAGATCGAATTCCTTATCCAGTTGCTCTTCAGTGATCTCCTGCTCGTTGGTGGTCATGATCCAGCGTTTCAAAAATGCCTCTGGCAACTCAATAGTAACATGGTCAACCACAGCATCCCTTACCTCTCTGCGAAGAAAGTCCTGAGCTTGCTGGGTGTATTGCCCCCCCATCTGTTCTTTCACTTTCTCGATAAATTCCTCTTCAGAAGTAACGGTGCCTTCGCCCATCATTTTATCGAAGAATTCTTGATTCATTTCGGCTGGGGTAGAGCGATTCACATTTTTAACCGTGAACACGTATTCTCCAGAAATCCCCTCTACTTCTTTTTCCGTTCTGCCCAGAAACTGAGCTAACTCAGGTGCTTTAGGAAATGCCTTTTCTATAGTGAAGGTAATTGCATCTTCAGACTTAGCACCGATGAATTTCTTCTGCTCACGCTTAGGCAGTTTGTCAATATCGATCAATCCAGTTTCATTGAATTCACTGTCGGCAGGATTGGAAAGTGTGCCGTACAGGGAATCCCCCTCCTCGGAGGTCTCTGGATTAGACGACTCTCCGTTTTGCTTGCGCAAATCAAGGACAAATTCATCCACTTCCTTATCCTTCATCTCCACTTCATAAGAGGTCACACCAGATACCTTACTGAGGTTTACCTCAAAATCAGAATACAACCCCACGTCGTAAACGAATTCATATTCTGTATTCTCTTCCCAAGTAATGTTCTTGATAGACTCCTCATTGGGCAATGGTTCACCTACAATGTTTAGGTCCTCATCACGTATGTAGTCATTTAGGCTACTGGAAAGTACACGGTTGATCTCTTCCACCAAGATGGACTTACCGTACATCTTTTTGATTACCGAAGCAGGAACTTTTCCAGGACGGAATCCTTTTAGGTTCGCCTTTTTTCGATAATCCGTTACCTTTTCGTCTACTGCCGGTTGATAATCACTAGGCAGCACTTTAACTTTAATTTTACCCTCGGTGGTAGTCGGTTTGTCTATCGTGATATCCAAAGGTCCTGGGATTTAAGAAGTGGTACATACCAAAAACCCTCGATCAGGTAACAGACTCCAGTAGAGAACTGTTAATGATCAAGGGTTTTAGCTAAAAGTGCGGATGGAGGGACTCGAACCCCCATGCCTCGCGGCGCTAGATCCTAAGTCTAGTGCGTCTACCAATTTCGCCACATCCGCAGTAAAACTTTGGTAATCAATTGATTAACCATAATCCAGATCTTTTTTTAGAAGGCGTTTCCTTCTTCTGAAGATTTGGAAGTGCAAAGATAGTTATTTGATTTAAATACGCCACGATTTTTTGCAACAAAAAGATGCATATTATTGGGTTTTAAAGTGAAGATCAGTTCATGATTACTACGGAGGCAGCTGAGGCAGAAAAAAAAGAAATAATCCGGCGATATCGTCGCTTGTTGAGGAAGGCTAAACCTTTCCTCAAGGATAATGATGCGAAGATTATAAAGAAGGCCTTCAATGTGTCTGTAGAGGCACATAAAGAAATGAGGCGCAAGAGCGGGGAACCTTATATATACCATCCCATAGCCGTGGCAGAGATATGTGTAGAAGAAATCGGTTTGGGTACTACCTCGATTGTATCTGCCTTATTACATGATGTTGTAGAAGACACCGATATTACTCTTTCAGAGATCGAAAGAGACTTTGGGAAGAAAGTGGCCCGTATCATTGATGGCCTCACTAAAATCTCTGGTGTTTTTGATACTGGCACTTCTCAACAGGCAGAAAACTTCAGAAAGCTGTTACTCTCGCTCTCGGATGACTTGCGAGTGATTCTGATTAAGATTGCAGATAGGCTGCATAACATGCGTACTCTGGATAGCATGCCAAGAGACAAGCAGCTAAAGATTGCCTCCGAAACAATTTTCCTTTATGCCCCATTAGCACACCGCCTTGGGCTGTACGCCATCAAGTCAGAATTAGAAGACCTTAACCTAAAGTTCACAGATGGAGATGCATACCGTGACATTGCCAATAAGATTCGTCAGACTAAAGCATCTAGAACTAGATTCATCAATCATTTTATTCATCCTATCCAGTCGGAATTGGATAGGCTAGGTCACTCCTTTACGATTAAAGGTAGACCGAAGTCCATCCACTCCATTTGGAATAAGATGAAACGGCAAGGGGTCGGCTTTGAAGAAGTGTATGATCTGTTTGCAATTCGAATCATCATTGATGTTCCTTACGAGATTGAAAAGGAAGTCTGTTGGAAGGTATATTCTATCGTTACCGATTATTATCGTCCCAATCCTGATCGGCTCCGTGACTGGAT
This sequence comes from Cytophagales bacterium, assembly GCA_003454975.1. GTDB lineage: Bacteria > Bacteroidota > Bacteroidia > Cytophagales > Cyclobacteriaceae > DMST01. Next base: position 77,598 of record DMST01000446.1, read on the forward strand.
CAGTACCCCAAAATCAAACGGGTATGAATCATTGCATACTACTGTTATGAGTAGGGCAGGTCAGTGGGTAGAAGTTCAAATTCGTACTAAACGGATGGATGACATTGCCGAAAAAGGATATGCAGCGCACTGGAAATATAAAGAACAGGGTAAAAATAAGAGTGAGTCCGGCCTTGAAGAGTGGATTAATACGGTACGGGATACTCTTGATCAAGCGGATGCCAATGCACTAGAATTTGTTGAGGATTTCCAAGGCAACTTGTTCAGCGAGGAAGTATTTGTATTTACGCCTGCAGGTGAATTAAAAACTTTAGCCCAAGGGGCCACGGCATTAGATTTCGCCTTCGAGATTCATACCGAAATAGGCGCTCACTGCCTTGGAGCCAAGGTTAATAATAAGCTCGTTCCACTGAACTATAAGCTGAAGAATGGAGATCAGGTAGAAATTCTCACCTCCAAGAAACAGAAACCCAGCGAAGATTGGTTGCGCTTTGTAGTCACGGGCAAAGCGAAATCAAAGATAAAGGACATTTTAAAAGAGGAGCGTAAACAAGCGGCGATTGATGGAAGGGAGTTGGTAGAGCGGAAACTGAAACAGTTGAAGGTCGAGAACTTTGAAGAGGCCTATAATAAGTTAAGAGCCTATTATGACCTGAATAGTAATACAGAACTCTTCTTTCGTGTTGCCAAAGGGCTTATCGATCCCAAAGAACTCAAAACCATCGAGTCACTTACCAAAAAGAAAGGGCCGGGTAAGGGGCGAATTTCTGATGGTAAGACCTTCAAAAAAGAAATCTCTCGGTTGAAAGGATCCGACCAGGATGCCTTATTGATTGGAGAAGATATGGACATCTTGGATTATAAACTTGCCAAGTGCTGTAATCCAATTCCCGGAGATGATGTGTTTGGGTTTGTTACCATCAACGAAGGCATCAAAATCCACCGGACTACATGTCCCAACGCCAAACAACTTTTATCCACGCATGGCTCAAGGGTCGTTAAGGCTAAATGGAATAGCCAGCAAGAGATTGCTTTTTTAGCTGGTCTGAGAATAATCGGTACAGATAGAGTTGGACTTATGAATGATGTAACAAAAGTAATATCCCAGGACCTGAAAGTAAATATGAGGTCAATCACTATCGATACGGAGGACGGTATCTTTGAAGGAGATATTAAATTGTATGTGAATGACACCCAACATCTGGATACTTTACTTAAACGGCTTGAGAAAGTGGCGGGTGTGGTGAACGTAACTCGCTTCGATCAATAGCCGAATCATTTAATTTCTATCTTTGCAAGGCTGCGGCGGTAGCCATTCAAAACATAGCGCGCATGAAGTTTCAGGAGAAAATCAAAGATGGAATTCTTTACCTCGGAATAGAGGGTGACCTGATTGGAGAAAATTCAGGGCCTGAACTCATGGAAAAGGCGAATGATCACGTGCTCAACGGGATCACTTTATGTGCCATCGATATTAGTCAGGTGCGGTATATCAATTCAAGTGGTCTTGGGGTCTTCATTGCCTTGCTTACAAAGTTCCGAAACGAAGGAGGGGAAGTAGTTCTTATCAATCCTTCCGATAAGGTGAAACAGACCTTACTCATTACCAAGCTCACCTCCATTTTTACCATTGTAGCCGATGAGACGGAAGCGGCTGACAATTTGAAGCAGGCGCAAGCCTGAGCGTAACGATTTAAATTCACTTACCATAATGAAAGTAGATGTATTGCTGGGCCTTCAGTGGGGAGACGAAGGCAAGGGGAAAATTGTGGACTTCCTAGCACCCAAATACAATGTAGTGGCCCGTTTTCAAGGAGGACCCAATGCTGGGCACACCTTAGAATTCGATGGACATAAACATGTGCTGCATCAAATACCCTCTGGTATCTTCCGCAAAAACATCTGCAACGTGGTGGGGAATGGAGTAGTATTAGACCCCATCATTTTTAAGGAGGAGATAGATAAGCTATCACCCTTTCAGGTGGATGTTTCTAAGAACCTATTCGTATCTAAGAAGGCACAACTGATTTTGCCCACGCACCGACTGCTTGATGCAGCAGATGAACAGGCAAAGGGCGCTAAGAAGATCGGTTCAACGTTAAAAGGCATTGGCCCTACTTACCGGGATAAGACCTCTCGGAATGGGCTCAGGGTAGGGGATATCCTATCTCCTAATTTCAAGGAGAAGTACGATGCACTTGTGTCGCGTCATAAAGTTCAACTCAGTGCTTATGATTTCGAGTACGATCTCCAAAGCATGGAAGAAGAGTGGTTTGGCGCAATTGAGTTCATGAAAGCCCTCACCTTAGTAGAAAGCGAACACTATATCAATCAGCAGATTAGCTCCTCCTCCTCCATCCTAGCGGAAGGAGCACAAGGATCCTTGTTGGATATTGACTTTGGGAGTTACCCATTCGTTACCAGCTCCACCACCATGGCGGCTGGAGTCTGTACCGGGCTTGGTGTCGCACCAAGTAGTATAGGAGAGGTGTTTGGGATCTTCAAAGCCTATTGTACCCGGGTGGGTAGTGGGCCGTTCCCAACCGAATTGCACGATGAGGTGGGAGAAGAACTGCGAAGAGAGGGAAAGGAATTTGGTGCCACCACAGGTAGGCCTCGTAGGTGCGGCTGGCTCGACCTACCGGCGTTACGGTATGCTATCATGCTAAATGGAGTTACCCAGTTATTCATGATGAAGGCAGACGTTCTCAATATCTTCAAAGAGATTCAGATATGTACTGAATACAAACTTGAGGACGGTTCCGTAACTCGTGACTTCCCCTATGAAGCTAATGAGGGTACTGTAGAGCCTATCTACCGTGCCATGAAAGGTTGGGATTGTTCTTTAGAAAGTGTCGAGGACCTAGAAAGTATCCCAGAGGCTTTGAAGGAGTACGTAGCCTTTATAGAAAAAGAAGTAGGGGTGCCCATCAATATTGTTTCTGTAGGTCCTGATAGGCTGCAGACTCTTGTGAAAGGGGAATTGATAGCTTAATCTCAGGAAATCTGTAGGACATTTCCATTTAAAATGCTACATTCATAGCCCTCTGGACAAGTTGGAGGGCTGTGGATAAGTTGTTAAATTAAAAGCCTTAGGCACTCCTTGCATATAAAAGTTGCATGGTTACCTTTGCATCCCCGTTGAGCGAGAGGCTGACGGAAAATTGACATAAAGAAGGGGAGATTGGTGTAGATTAACGGTGAGCGAGGGGGTTTGA
>DMST01000219.1:0-2544 GCA_003454975.1 Cytophagales bacterium
GCTGTGGGGGACGAACAGCAACTTTTCGATTCTCGGTTTACCGCCCATGCGGAGGCCGCCTACACTTTCCGTCGTGGGCAGTTTGCGTTTCGGTACCATAGTACCGACCCCGATACGGCGGTTTGGGAAAGTGGTGATGAGGGGAGCCTGGCATACACTCCTGTGTATCAAATCCGGCAGGGAGCCTTCTCTTACACCAGCCATAGTATAGGCTTGCAGCTGGGGGTGCAGTATCAGATTTCGGATTGGCTAGGGGGGCATATCCTACTGGCTGGTTACGAAGCAGCTTGGGTGCTTCAGGAAGAGCAGGTCACGCTACAGGAGGCCAGCACACAAGTGCTGGCTACCCCACAGCACCTGTTTACCCTGGGCTATCGGTTTGATCATGCCCTCAACGATCGCTGGTCCTTCCGTTTTCAGCCCTCTATCCGGTATGCCCTCCGTCGCCCAGACTTGCCTGAGCTACCCGTCACGGTGCAGCCCTTCAGCTACGGTCTCAATTTGGGTATTGTGTATCATTGGGGTAGGGAATAAGAAGAATTAGGTGCAAGGCCATGATGGTGCGGAAAGAGCCATCTTGCGTCCTTTTACTTCTCCATGAATGTGCGAATGGCAACTATGGCTTCGGCAGTTTTTTCTTCTTGCACAAAGTGCCCACAGTTGTAGATAACCTTCTCCGCTTGGGGCAACCGCTGCTCCCATTGTTGGAGGTACTCCGTAGTAATAAAAGAGTCCTCGGTGCCCCACAGAATCAGCCAATCTTTGGTGGACAGGGCATCCAACTTTAGCCATTGCTGCTGGTACCATTCGGACGAACCTACCAAGGCTTTGGCTAGGTCCAGAAGGGGTACCCGCGACTGCTTTGAAGGAAAGGGGTGCAAATACTGCAGATGCATCGCTTTTGTCAGGTGGCGTTTGTCAGCAAAACCTTGCTTAAGCAGGACCTTCGGTGAAATGTTCATGTTCAAATACAGGAAGCGTCCAAGCCCACTATGGGCCATGCGGTTTATTTTCTGCGCCCGTTTTTCGTCTGCGGTAGCCCATAGCCAGGTGTTGAACATCACTACGCGCTTGATGCGGTGAGCTTGCGCTATACCCGCCGCCAGCCCAATCGGGGCCCCAAAGTCGTGCACCACCAGTGTTACATCTTGTAGGTCTAGGGCCTGAATGAAAGCAGTTAGGTTTTGTGCGTGCCATTGGGGCGTGGCCGCTACCTCAGCAGGCTTGTCAGACAGACCGAAGCCCAGGTGATCTATGGCGATACAGCGGTAGTTTTGAGAGAGCTCCCGCACAAAGTCCCGGTACAGAAAGGACCAGGTGGGCGTACCGTGTACAAACAGGATCACGTCACCTTCGCCTTCGTCCAGGTAATGCATTCGGCCACCTTCCAGGGCCAGATATTTGCTTTCAAAAGGGTACTGCTGGGTATTTACCCAGGACTGAGAATGGGAGGCTTGGCTGCTCATAAATAGTAGGAGTAAAAGGGTACCTAATCGTTTCATTTTGTTTTGAAACAAAGGTCCGTTTCCTCTTCGGTCTCATTCTTGGTCTGTACCAAGATTTCACAGCTTGATGCTGTTGAGCAGCTTACTGAAGTTGGTAGGGTCTATTCGCAGGTAGGAGGCCAGGTCTTTATTGGGTACCAGCTGAAACAGGTGAGGGCTGCGCTCAGCAAAGGCCTTGAACCGTGCCTTGATGTCGTAGGCCATCAGTTCATAATGGCGCTGCACCATACCCGAAATAAAGAACTCCATGGCTTTCCGAAAGAGCGTTTCTATTTCGCGATGCTCTTGCATGAGCGCTTGGTGTTTTTCATACGGCAAGCGGAAAAATCGGCTCTCGGTAAGGGTCTCCAGGAAGTAGTGTGAAGGCGATTGGGTGAAAAATGATTCCGGAATACCACTAAAAGAAGGCGGGTAGGTAAAGGCGATAACGTGTTGCTTGTCCTCGTGTAAATAGTATGACTTTTGTACCCCTTCTACCACAAAATACATATAACGTTCCACCTCACCGGGAGCCGTCATGATGGTTTTCTTAGGTACGTGGTATTCGCTCCAGTGAGAGAGGTATTCGGTAAGAAGGGCCTCCGGTACAGGGTGTATTTGTGTGAGAAAGTCTCGCATTGGGGTATTTGTACGCTCCAACCTATTGGGCTCGGATAATAAACTGGTAGGGTAGGAGGTTTACTTCAACCGCAAAGGAGGTGTAGCCTGCCTGTTTCAGTTCGTCAATCACCTGATCCATCGATACCTTGTGCTCCTTGGGTGGCCCTACCGGGGTGTCAGACTTGAAAAAGTCGATCACCACCAACTCTCCATCATCGGCGGTACTTTGTTTCACTTGAGCAAAATATGCTGATCGGTTTTGGATGTGGTGGTACGTATTCACCATCAGTACCATATCTACTTCCCCCTCTTGTAGGGCGGGGCTATCATAGGGTAGCTTACGCAAACTAATGTTCTCGATTCCCTGCTCCTCTATTCGGTTTTTCAGATAGGCTTGAAAGTCGTCGTCTACATCGGCCGCTATCACTTGGGCACCGGC
>DMST01000219.1:2603-3772 GCA_003454975.1 Cytophagales bacterium
TGGGCACCGGCAGCGGCTAGCCGCACCGAGAAGTAGCCCGAACCTGCCCCGATGTCCATCACCCGCTTACCCGTAAGGTCCCCCAGGTATTCCAGCACCTGTTCTGGCTTTTGGTAAGCATCCCGCTCAGGAGACTCAAACCGCTCGATGAGTTCTTCCAACGAGGCTTGGTGCATGTATTCGTTGGCACCACCATGATGGCCTTCCGTGTCGCTGTGGTGGCCGTGCGGCTGGGCTTCGCCATGAGAGCCATGGGCCCCATCGGTTTCCCTATGCTCATCCGATTTTCCGGAGCTGCAAGCCACGGCGAGAAGGAGTAGAAGTGGCAAAAAATGGATACGATTCATGGGTGTATCTGCTTCAATCGGTGGTAAGGCCAAAATAGCTAAAACTGCCTGAGGAACGTAATTTTCCCGATAAACTGCTGCTCGCTGAAGGGATCGTCCAGCGTGTTGATCTGGGTATTGTTGTACACCAGATACACGAAAGACAACGGCAGGTATTCCCAACTGCCACGCACATTCCAGCGGCCTTGGCCGTCAAAGCTGTTGTATTGGTAGAAGGCCGAAAGCTGTAGGCGCGGGTTGACCGCAAAGCGCGAACCCACGGTAACCAAATGGGTCTCTAGATCCTCCATGGCTTCGCCCAGCTCTTGCAGATTGTTGTACTCGTAGCTGGCCGTGAGTGCTACGTGCGGAATGGGCGCTAACCGCCCAAAAGCGAAAAAACCGGTGCGGTTGCCGTTGTAAAATCGTCCAAAATCGGCGGTGCCTCCCAAGGACCATTTCTTAGATTGGTCGGTGTTGTACCGGATAAAGTATCGGGTATAGAAGTATTGCCCTTGGGCAATGGAGATACCCAAGGGAGCAAAATCGAAATTGATGTTTTGCCAGGTAGGGAACATCGAGATTTCCAGGAAACTGTTGTCCTTAAACCACGCATACACCGGAAAGATGTAAAGGTTTGCTTGCTGAAAGCGAGAGGGATCGGCCGCGTCGTGGTTGAAAGTGGCAAACACCCCAGGGTCCCACCGTCGAATCCGGTCCGTTTTGGGCCGCCAGATGTAGTACGCTCCCGGGTTGTGGGAGATCAGGTTGCGCTGGCGTACGAACCCAATGCCGGGGTTGTAGCGGTCATCGATGAAATCGACGGCGTAGTTGAAATACAGC
>DMST01000507.1:0-295 GCA_003454975.1 Cytophagales bacterium
TCAATACCAGCATTGCCGACGGCACCTGGCACCACCTGGCTTTCACTTTCGGACAAGGCACCGTTACGGGCTATATTGACGGGACAGAAATTGCTCAGTGGAGAAACTTGCCGGGTGCCATCATCCCCAATGCGAGCACGGATGTGTGGTTGGGAGGCCGTTCTGGCAAAAGCCGGTTCTTCACCGGTAGCTTGGACGAGGTGCAGTTCTATGGACAAGCCCTCACCGCATTAGAAATCAACGCATTGGCCGGGTTAGCGCAGAACAGTAGCAGCTGCCCTGGGGCACGGCCCGC
>DMST01000507.1:365-3006 GCA_003454975.1 Cytophagales bacterium
CTATATCCCAACCCTACTCAAGGTGCTGTGACCCTGCGGTCTGAAGTTCCTTTCAGTGAAGGAACCACCCTTCTGGTTACCAATCCCTTAGGACAGATAGTCCTTTCTAAAAAATTGGCCACCGGGGAATATGAGGTGTTGATTCCAGAACTACAGCACACCAAATCTGGGCTATACTTCATCACCATAGTAAGTCCTAACCTGCGACAAGCAATGCCCTTGCAGATACGATAAGTCAATAGGTAGTATGGATAATAGCAAAAGGCGGCCTTTGGGTCGCCTTCTTTTGTATCACACCAGAACATTACTATCCATCATTCAATAGGAGGTTACCCATCAAAATTCCCAATACTACTTCAAGGATGGCCAGACAAATACCAAACTAGGGGACTTGAAGTTTGAAGTCTCAAATGGGAAATTTATGTCTTATAATCCTCTACTTATGAGGATTTAGGTAGGTACCGCATAACCATTTCTCAATGCCATGAATAACTATAGACTCGGCGGCCAATTTTGGCTGTTCATCTTGCTGCTTTTATGCTCGGTGAGTAAGGCTTACAGTTTCCAAATCACAGACTACGTCATTACTAATGCCAACGCTGGTGGAGCAGGCAGTTTTCAGGATGCTATGCAAGCCATTGACGGACAGCCGGGAGAACACCGCATTACTTTCGATGTCTCTCTGGCTGGACAAACCGTACCGTACCATACGGATACTGTCACCCTAGAAGGGTCCCTGAGCATCAACGGCGATGTAGACGGAGATAATATCTTGGATATTACATTCTCAGGAACCAGTACTCAGGGTATCATCTTCAGCCTAGATAACGACATAACTATTGATGTACGCCATGTGAAGTATCAAGGCTTTGAAGGCCTTAATGGGTATGCCTTCTTTTGGATACGCAACCGGGGCACTATCGTCGTTGATTCTTGTGTTTTCGAAGGTATAGAGAGACCAGTAATCTGGGTAGAAAATTGGACGGATATTTATCCCACCCATATCACTATAAATAGTAGTCGGTTCTCAAACATGTTTGATTATGGAATATTTAGATCCGTAAGCACTCCAGAATCTACCATCACCATGCGCAACTGCATAGTTGCTAACAACAACTCACCCAGGAGTTATTTGCTATGGTCAGGGAGCGAGCAGGTATTATATGAAAACTGTTTGATCGTGGATAATGTCGCAGAACAAGTAGTGTATGCCATTGGAAACGAGAGCTCTCTCACCATGCGTCATTGCACAATCGCCAACAATTTAGTAGACCCTTCTATCTTCGATCCCGGTACTATCTACGCCTTCGTGGATTCAGTAAATTTTTTCAATACCCTCATAGTAGGCAATACCAATATAGATCGTGGCAATGAGGAGACATACTCTACTAAAGGCAGTCAAACTATTCTGGACACCGCAGGTAGTATTCTTTTCGGCCCGTCTACCGGGTATTTTGTTAATCCAAGCCAGGGTGACTATACTCTTGCCGCTGGCAGCCCCGCCCTTGATGCAGGTGATAGTACCGTGATCGGAACTTTAACTTCTGACCTAGCGGACAACTTACGCCCCGTTGACCTCCCGGATGTAGGGGCCTACGAATTCTTTGTGGCTCCTCCCTCCTCAGACCCATCATTGGTGCTAGCTCTCAATCTGGATACCTGTGCAGGCACTCAGCTAGTGGATAGCATTTCTGGTGAAAATGTAGGCGAATACCGGGGCACCGCTTCCTGGTCATCGGGCTACCAAAACCAAGGCATCGCCCTCAATGGAACCGACAACCAAGCCGTACTCTCCGATTCTGCATTCGGTTTGGACACCAGTCGCGCCTTCAGTTACAGTTTATGGGTACATCCTACCCGTCGCACAGCCCGACGCGAGACCTTGATTACTCGTGAGCAAGCAGGCACTCCGGTGATTATCTCTCTACAGTTTGGCGAGCCACTGGTCTTCCTAGGCGATTTCGCCACCAACTTCTGGCTGCGTACGGATACCTTGCTACCGCTGAATGCTTGGAGCCACTTGGCCGTTACCTACGGAGCCGACACAGCAAGAGTCTACCTGAATGGTCAACCGATTGCTGAGCGTACTGGGTTTAACGGACCCTTTCAGTTTAACTCAGGATATCACGTGCTGGGCCAACGCGGAGACAGTACCCAGGGCTTTGCGGGCAAGCTAGATGAGGTGCGTATCTTCAACTACGCACTTAGCGCACAAGAAGCGAATACTGAAGCCACCCGGCTCGCTTTCTCCCCTACTGTTTGCCTGCCCACCCCCGCCGCCCAATATAGCTTTAGCGAGTGTAGTGGCTTAACCACTTTTGACGGTGCGAGTTCCAATGACGGGACATTGGTAGGCGCGAGCTTCGGCACGGGTTACGACGGTACAGGCATGACCTTCGACGGCAATGATGTCGTGAATGTAGGCAGCGACGCCAGCCTGGATTTCACTACAGGCTTCACCTTTGCCACTTGGGTAAATACCTCTCAAACTACCGGCCGCCGGGTGATTGCTATAGACAATTACGACGGCAGCAACTGGTCGTACGCAGTATCCTTGCTGGACGGTCAGCCAGAGCTAGGGTTGGGCAATGGCGTTAGGGTGCCCTTCCCGCTACGCCTCAATACCAGCATTGCCGACGGC
>DMST01000117.1:0-281 GCA_003454975.1 Cytophagales bacterium
CTCCCTATTCGCCGGCCTTCAACGTAGTGGGTGGCCGCAGCTCTTGTCCGGTAGAAGAAGGCACCATCTCGCGCGATCGGCCTACCCATCAGTTTGCCGATGCCAATGGCGTCCTGAAGCCTACCTCGTACTTCGATGTAGCCGTAGATCAGGTGCTCTCCATCCCCGTTACCCTCACCTCCGGCAACCTCTTCGAAGAAAGCCGTCTGGTGTCCGTAGTCACGGCCTTGGGTAGCAACCCCCACGGGCTCGACTTGCAACTGGAAGGCGAAGGCCTGGGC
>DMST01000117.1:309-1609 GCA_003454975.1 Cytophagales bacterium
GGAGGCGAAGGCCTGGGTGCCGACGGCGGTGCCACCGTGTTGATCCAACCGGATCAGACCTACAACGGTACCCTCTACGTACACCACGGTGGCAACCCTACGTTTGACTACAAGGATATCGAATTGATTGCCAAGCCTGCCTGTCAGGTAGACTCCTACTGGGAACGTCACGACGTGTACGATACCCTCGCCATGAGCGTGTATTACCACAAACCCGTGTCGCCCATCGAGCTCAGCACCGACCTGGATACCTGGTACGTGATTGCCGATGCGGATGATACGGACGACACCAACGACGAAGTGGTGACCGTGAAGCTGAGCGGCTACGACGTATACCAACAAGATCACGCCCTCAAAGAGGTGATCTTGGAATACAAAGGCGAGAACAGCACCGTCTGGACCCGCATGTTCAATGCCACCAACGGAGAAACCGCCGTGTCCATCGATACCCTGCGGAAGTACTACGAGCAGAAGTTCAACGTCTATCCGGATCCCTTGTACCCCTTCGTATGGGACATTTCCGGGCTGGATATGCAAGACGGCACCTATCAGATTCGGGCCATGGTGGTACACCCCAACGGTAGCTTTGCCTACTCCGATGTGCTCACCGGAGCCATCGACCGCACCCAGCCGCGTTTGCTGAACTTGCCCGAGCCGGCTGATGGCCTATGGTCGGCGGGTGACCCCATCGTGATTGAATTCGACGAGGATATCAACGATACCGAATTCCTCAGTACCTCCGCCCACTGGCAGGTGTACGTGATCGACTTTGCGGGAGATACCACCTTCCTGGATTACGACGCCGACTTCCCTGGCTTGTCCGACTACGAAGTGCGGGCCTCCGGCAATGCCATCACGTTCGTCATCGACGACGACAAGCTGAAGGAATACGACGGCTACGGCGCGGGCATCCGCACCACGGGCATCTACGACTACTGGGGCAACCCTTCGTACTGGCCGATGTACGAGTGGAACTTCGTGATCGACTACTTCAAGCGCACGCCTTCACCGGTGTCGCTCGTAGGCCCGGGCGACAACTGGCTGGTGAACTCGCTGCTGGTAGGCGAGGCCAACACGCTCAACTTCGTGATTACCGACTACGACCTCTTCGAGGCTAGCACCTCGCTGGACAGCATCACGCTGGAATACCAACGTGCCGATGAGACCTGGTGGACGCAGGTCAACGTGCTGACCCGCGATCAGTTGCAAGCCAACTATGCCACCTACGGCCTCTCCGGTCAGGGTGCGCTGGATACCTTGCGCTGGGGCACCGTAGATACCGCCGATGGCGAGTACCAGG
>DMST01000117.1:1665-2375 GCA_003454975.1 Cytophagales bacterium
CAGGTGCGGGCCGTGGCCTACAGCCGCAGCGGTTTGGCTTCGCCTTCTGACCCACTAGGCGGTGTGATTGACCGCGCCGTACCGCACATTGCGGGTGCCCCGCACCCCACCGACGGTGTGTACCACACAGGCGACGAGGTATTCTTCAACTTCTCCGAGCCCATCGACTGCGACATCTGGCCAACCGAAAGCTGGGAAACGTATGTGATTCCGTATGGTACTAATGATACCATCGCGCTGGATGTGCACGTAGCCTGTACCGGCATGCGCACCTATGGGGTGTATAAAGAGGAGCAGCTGGCCCAGTACTTCGGAGGCACCGTCTACATCGTCCTCACGGACCTGCTAGACATGGCCGGAAACCCTGCGGAGAGCAACATCACGCACCAGTTCCAAATTGGTAGCATCGGCGAGGAAACCTCTCCGGTAAGCCTACTGACCCCGGAGAACAACTGGCTAATGAACCGCGCCAACCCGAAGGTGACCCTCACCGCCGGGGACTACGATGTCTTCGAGGTGGAGTACACCCTCGATAGCCTCGTGTGGGAATACCGTGCCACGCATCAAGCCGAATGGGACACCTTGGCGACGGCCGACAGCGCGGCCATCATTGCTGAGTACCAAGCGCGTCAAGGGGAACAAAACGGCCAACCTTTCTTCGCGAAGGATTGGACGCCCAACGTACCCGATGGCGATTACGAAGTGCGGGT
>DMST01000117.1:2435-2718 GCA_003454975.1 Cytophagales bacterium
GCTGAGTGGCCATATCGACCTGACGGCTCCGGTGGTTCGGGACAACGTAGCTCCTGCCGACGGCATTCTGCAGCTGGGTACCACGGCCTTGGTGAACTTCACCGAAGCGCTGGCCAGTACCTCGCTGAAATCCGGTACCGTGACGGTGCAGGAGCTGGAGCTCACGCCCAACGGCCAAGGTGGCAACGACAGCAGCTACATCGACTTGCCCAAGGGCATGTACCAAGCGCAGCTGAGCGGTGCTACCGTAGAGGTTATCTTTGACGGTGCCTTCACCGCCAAC
>DMST01000117.1:2794-33926 GCA_003454975.1 Cytophagales bacterium
TATCGACCGGCGGCCTGGCCGACGAAGCGGGCAACGCCATGGCCGACACGGCGCGCCACTTCTTCACCGTGCAAAACACCGCCATTGTAGGCGGTACCACCATGCGCTTCACCAGCCTAGATCTGGAGGGTACCCACCTGGAAGACGGTGCGGTACTCCTAACCTGGAACCACATCCTGCCCCAGCAGACCGAAGGCTACGTAGTAGAGCGCTCGCTCGACGGAACTACCTTCGAGATAATTGGCACCGAAGGCGCGGGCGAGGCCCTTAGCTTCGAGCATGTGGATCAGGTACGCTTTGAGGACCTCATTTGGTACCGCTTGCGCATCCTGAGCACCGAAGAAGAACAGTACTCCCGCCGGATAGCCGTAGGCCACAACGGACTGGCGCAGCCACTGACTGCCGAGGTATACCCCAACCCTATCGAGGGCCGTACCGTGCAGTTTAGTTGGTACAGCCAGGGCACCGAAACGGACGTGGAAATTGTGGTGCGCGACCTGCGCGGCGCCCCCCTCCATACGGAGCTGCTGGGCTACACCACCCGTGGGGTGGAGCAGGCCGTCAAGCTGCCCCAGCACCTGGATACGGGCCTCTACCTCCTCCAGGTTTCGCAGGGCGAGCAAACGCAGCTCATCAAGTTTATGGTGGAGTAATGAGTAAACCCTTTCAGGGGCGCCCAACCGTAGGGATACTTCTGATGGACGATAGGCCTGGCGAAGTTTTTATCCTCTACAGGCCCAGGAAAGGGTTGAAGGTATGAGTTGTACGGGTATATGATTGGAGCCCCGGCCTTTGGTCGGGGCTTCTTTTTTTAGCGTAAAAGACAAAACCCCAGTCCATTTTGATTGGGGTTTGGGGAGGGGATGCTATTGCTTAATGTCTATTGCAATGTTTTATATTAAGCCTAACGTTTGGTATATGGCGCGTATTAATGTGCTATAGACAGTGTAATAGCCAGTTATTTTTGACGGTAAATAGCTCTTTATTCGTCACTCCTAAAGCTAACTCTTTTCTCTACTTACCCACACGAATCGACACAGAGCCAAGTTTATTTTTACCAGTTTAGTGAAAAAATTCTCTTCTATTTTCTCTTGTAGTTCTTCCGCATCATGTTGCACCAATTTGTACTCGATTCTTCTTAGTCGAGCTTGACTAGAAAAGCGAAACAAGACGATTACTTATCCAGACATGAATACGCTAGTTAATGCGCCAATTACTGTATAGGCTAGCCTTCGTTCAACAAATTGTGAAACAGAATCATATTCTTCATAGTCTGCCAAAGTTGACAAAGTTAAGCCAGCGAGTCCTCCGTTTATGAGTCAAACTCTTTGACAGGTTTTGGTTGTGCGGCTTGGCAATGTGTATGGCTGAATCTACTGCTCGAATAATTTAAAAAATGTTATTATTTGAGAACAATTTTGGTCTTTACGGATTTTATCAAGGCTAACATAATCTGTGAATCGAATTGCAACTACGTTAGAGCTACCGGATCTTTGTAGTTGACCAACAACGCCAACTAGCGATTTTTGTATGTCGTATTTCACTTTCTTACCTCTAGTTTCTTTTAATGTGCCATCCTCGTCAATAAGCTTAAGTTCTTTCTGTCGTTCTGGATCAGCATTCTCGAGGAATATGGCAGCATCCTCAAAAATTTTCTCATTGCTCTCCTTCATCATTGGAATGAGGATGTCTTCTAGTTTGCCTTTCCCTTCGTTTGTTGAAAATACAAAGCCTCCCAAGTTTAATCCTTTAATTTTCTTCTTTTCACCATTATTTTCAAATGGATCGGCTATATCACCTAAAACTGAAATGATCTCAGAGTTAATCTGTTTAATTCTAGCTTCAACACCTTGGTTATCCGCATCAAAAAAGTATATGACTGACAAATCTGTATCATCACTTAGTGGTGAAATTTCGTTCTCATTTTGCGGAATTAGAGCATAAATGGAATCTACTAGACTTTTTCTGAGCTCAGCCTTCGAGTCTCCTCCAATAGCATAGAATAAAATATACGTATCAGTTTTATGTAGCACTTCCCGTGGGAGCAGACGATTCTTAACTTGATCGATCTTAAGCTCTTCTACATCAGCCAATTTTACCTCTTCAATAAGTAAATCTGCTATTGGAGTTGGAAATTCTTGAAGCTTTTTATTAAAAGATTGATAACCTTCCGTTTTAAGAATTCGGTAAAGAAAAGCAACGTCATGAGGCCCTTCACAAAGTGTAAGTATGATCCTAGTCATATTTATCTAATGTCAAGGTTAATAGAATCAACAAGTTTTTCTAGCCGCGTTCCTTCAATGTACTTGCAAACTATCTTTCCCTCTTTCTCAACAAGTGAGTATGCGGTAATTCTCTCATTGTGATATTCGTTTTCAATAAATGCATCAATACATTCCTTACTATGAGTTGATAGGAAAACCTGAACATTACATTTGTCGGCAAGCTTTTGAATAAACTCGGTGAATTTAATTAACAGACTTTTGTGTATCGCACTATCAACTTCGTCAATACATATAATTCCATTTCTGCAAAAAATCATGAGCATTGTGATTTCAAAAATTCTTTGCAATCCCTCTCCGTACTTTGTTATATCAATGCTATTATTTTGGCCAATAGAGGACACAAAGAATCTACTTTCTCCCTCAATGTTTACCATTTCAATTTTTTCAATTGACGGATCAAGGTTTTGCCGCAAAAATTGGACAATATCATCAAACAACTTTTCCTTGACTGCATACGCATGAGCCCTTTTTAGCATTTCATCATTATACCTATAGGGACTAGTAAAGGCAGCTTGACAAAGAATTTGGGCTTTTTGGTAAAACAGCTCTGCATCTCTATTCGAGTATAGGTTTACATGACTGGTCAGCGAGATGTCATCAACAAATGCATCTATTGAGATTGATGAAATATAACTCGTTTTATCAATGAACTCGTTGGTTTCTTCATTTCTGACCTCAATAGATGTAGAGGAGTTATTAAATACTGCTTGGAGTTTTACAGATTTTGTAAAATTTCGATCAATCCATTTCGGATTAAAATCTTGGAAAAATTTACCTCTATACCTTTCTAGATCAAGAAATTTATTAATGTCATTGAGTTGTGTTACCAAATAGAAGGATTCTAGGATGGATGTTTTTCCGGTATTGTTACCCCCAACAAAAATGTTCACTTTATTAAGGTTGCTTACCTCTACATCAGAAACCTTGCGATAGCTACGAATATTTAATTGCGTAAAGTGCGAATTTATTGATTCAAAATATGTCGTGGTTTTTTTCTCATTCAATAGAATATTGCCAGATGGAACAAGCTTATCAAGTTTATCTCTTAGTCGGATAATTTCAGAGGTGTCGTCATTATCCATAAATTCACTAAAATTGAATGCGGTTTGCACTTCCTTCTTAATAGTGTCTAAGGCGTTATGTAATCTAGCTTCACCAATAGCATCACTTGAGGCAAATCCCGCTGTAATACTTCGACTTTCTTCCATTTTTTCAATGGCTTTAGGGTCGGATATGTATTTGGATAATTCTCTTATCTCATGACTTTTTGTAATTATTGGATCTCGTAAAATAGTGTGATCGTTTCCTTCCTCATCTCGTTCGATTGATTCTTCTTTTGAAATCCAAGAGAAGAGCTTTTCTTCATTCACAATATTCGTTGGTATCATTTCATTATTGTCCCAATCTAGCCATGCTTTAATTTCAGTTTTCTTAACCATCTCTTCGAAAATTGAATACATGTTGCTTTCAAATTGATCTCCATAATCACTGTTTTTATATCGATCAATAAGAGATAGAACCCTAAGATTTCGTCTAATATTATGCTTCGTAATACCCAAAGAATTGCAGACTTCTTCCTCAGTCATGCCATGAGTATTTATCAGGTCGTAAATAAGTTGAGCTTGATTAATTGGACTCCATCTTCTTTTCCCACTGATATGATGAAGTCCCATCGCTATTAGATGTTGCCGAGGGTCTTCATCTACATGAAGTACCAGTTCTACACTTTTAAAGTCTGCTTCCGTTAGTTTTCCAATATCGAAACCTAATCCGAATTGGCTGTAAAGAAATTTCAAGGTGGCTACTCTTCGATTTCCCTCAACTACTAAAAAATTCTTGGAAGCAGTTTCCTTAACTTGAATTTGATCTAGGTTTAAGAATCCATTTTCTTTGAAACTGCTAACCAGATCTGTGATATTTTCGTTGTTCTTTCCAACTAACAAGTTATAGGTTCGCTGCTGAATGCGAGGGTCCTCAATTTCTTCCATTGGAACCTTGACATAACCTGGTTTATCGATAAACCTATAATTATTAGGATCGAGCAATAACCTGTTTACATGCCTTAGTATTTTCTTAGTTTCCATCTTTCGAGTCTCTTATCTTCTTTAAAGCTCTTTCAAGTGCTTTTTCTGAATTTGGATCTTCACATAAGTTGTCAATGATTTTATCGGAAAGCCATTCTGAAATTAATTCACTTTCCTGCAAGCCGTAGAATTTTGCAAAGAGAATTACCTGATCTCGTGTTGCTTTCCTTTCATTTCTTTCAATTTTACTAAGCAATGCCTGATCAATTGCTAAAGCTGATGCTGCTTCTCGTAATAGTAAGTTCTTCGATTCTCTCTTGTTTCTTAATATCTCTCCGATCATACCAAAAATTGGTCTTGACAATAGATGTCAAATCTAATCAGAAAAAGCACAAAATCTTGAGTTTTTTAGTGTGCGTACCGTTAGGAAGATTGCTCGTCCCATGAACCTAAGTGGTTTTCAAAGTTCTGGCGTGAGATAAGTTGTTGGCGATCAAAACTTTCCTGATAGCTTCGATCAAGTTCCTCTTTCATAGAGTCTGGCAATTGCTTAATCCGATTTCCGATAGAGTTGGATTCGGTTTTCTCTGCGGCAATTCGCGTTAATAACAGGACCAGTTGCTCATCCTCAATGGAATCGATTAGATCAACCCATGCTTGTTTCGACTTTGCCCGTGTACCCATACGATCACGTAACGAACTTCTTTTGAAAATGGTAAGGCTTTTGGTTAACAACCCTATACCTAGCGTTCCCTTCAAGGTGCCACCCTGGACTACGCCACGCACGGCCCCGCCCAATCCATCAAGCTCCCCGAGCACCTAGATGCAGGCCTCCACCTCCTCCAACCCAGCCCGAACGTATTTCCCATGCAGTCATGATTTTTAGCGGGCAATGGTATTGCCCCACCCTGCACATCGGCAATGCAATTGCCTTTCCAAGATGGGTTCGCAAAACACTTACGAATCAGCCTCTGTAGTGAATCGGAGCAATAAGGAAGCAGGATCAATCTCGAATTCGACCGTAAGGTGATCCGAATAGGAAGGGTATGTGGGTGATTGCTTGCGGAGCTGGAGGGCGACGGCTAGGTGGCCGAGGGCATCCAGGGTTCTGAACTATAGGGGAACTCGCCGGGGTTCCGATGTTCACCGGTTCCCCCTAGTTCCTTGCCGTCGCATACCTTTTCTTTCTGAGTGGGCGGGCGATACGCCAAGTTGCGCCAAACGGCCATAGTGATATCGGGTTTGACAACCTGGGTGCGCAAAAAATGGCCACCTACCGTGTTCAAAATCCTTATAGAATGTACTTTGCTATGAAAACCCAGAACGACTATGAATAGAGAACCCAAACGAAATCATATAGCTTTATTTGCACTATCACTTTTCATCGTAGCCGTTAGTATCAGTTGTAGTGCTAAAAGATCGGAGAGTGCGGAAGAGGAGTCGGATGCAAATGAATCCCTGAAAGCGGCTTTGACCTTTTATGCTTCTTTCGATCATGGAACCGAAGCTGATTTCGCTTTGGGGGACAAAAAGCTGTATACCTCTCCGATAAAATCCATCGATTCCGCGAAAGTGGGATTGCACAAACCTGACATCAGCATCGCGGTAAATCAAGGGCGGTATGGCGATGGTCTGTTGTTTACAGAAAGAAGTCCGGGATATATCCTTTACCGAAGCGAAAAGAACATGACGTACGCCACCAATGACTGGAGTGGCGGCATATCCTTTTGGTTGAGTCTTGATCCGGCCACCGATCTGGAACCCGGTTATTGCGACCCGATTCAAATCACAGATGTCAGTTATAACGATGCCGCGTTTTGGGTAGACTTTACCAAAGAAAACCCGCGTGATTTCCGTCTGGGTGTCATCGGAGACCGAGAGGTTTGGAATCCTACCCCCGAAGGTCCTGATAATGAAAATCCAATTTTTATTGAACAGTTGCCCGTAGTGAAAGAACCGCCCTTTGCCAAGGGGGAGTGGACACACATCTTCATCAATTTTTCACATCTCAATACGGAGAACGGTGAAGCGCAACTTTATCTGAACGGAGAATGGGTGGGCACCCGATCCAACATCACGGACCCGTTCACCTGGGAGTATGAAAAATCCAATATCATGCTAGGCCTGGGGTATATTGGACTCATGGATGAAGTGTCTATGTATAACCGAAGCTTAACTGCGGAAGAGATCAAAACGCTTTATCAGTTCAAGGATGGGGTGCAGGAATTGCTATAAATAGAGCAATCAGAGATTGCCACCAAAAGGAGATTCTGCGCCAGCGGATCATCGTAAACCAATCGGCCAAGCAGCTCCACAATTTCTTCCACGCTTCAGGTGGTTTCCTAATTATTCGGGTGCTGTTTGCTTCACTGCTTTTAGGTGGTCCATCCGCCAATGCATTGCTAGGATAGGTTAGGTGGATGAGAGCTGGTTTTTCAGGTCCATTCGCTCATGCAATAATCTGATTACTTCGATTTTATCTGTACTTACTGAGCGATAAAAAACAAGGTGCTTGTTGACTTTATCAGGGCGATTGTGTGCTAATCTCGAAAAATACACTCTTCTGATTAGGAGGTTATGCTGCCTCTAAATGCCCATTAAAACAGATTTTAGTTGGCTGGTCCTTCATTTCTTTTTGCATTGGCCAAAAAGAAACGAAGCAAAGAAAAACCCTAGGCCCAATAATGCTTCCCCCCAAGGGCCTACGCGCTCCCCGCTATTGGGCCGGGCCATCACACCTACTCAAGATAAATCACTGATTTTCAATAATATAAATAGCCATTCATCTGTTATGAAGGAAAAATCAACATGCAATTGCCCTATCATAGCCCCTTACGTTATGACTTATCTCCGGGTAGGCCCTTCCCAGCGAGGGATTTTGAGCGATTTCTTGACAAGCTAACTTGATCATTTCATAGTACTTGTCGGCTTGAGCTTCCGACCAGGTTTCGAGGAGGTATTCCCAGATATCAGTTAAGTCATCTATGGCCGCTTGCCTCATTACAAGTCTAGCCATATCCCTATTTTCTTCTGGATTTTAAGCTCTGTAGGTGTTCGTCAAAGTCAAAACCTTCCACCTTGGGGCTGCCCAATCCTTCATTGACCACCTTTTTTAAGGCGATAACTTTATTTTCCTCTTCTTCCAGCAGCCGCAAACCCGCACGGATGACCTCACTGGCGTTTTTAAATCGCCCCTCAGCAATGCTCTGTTGGACAAACTCATCAAAATGGGTTCCAAGAGAAACGGAGGTGTTTTTATTCATCCTGCAGGTAGTTTAATTCAAAAAACCAAAAATTGGTACAATCCACAAGCGAAGGGTATACGGCAGTTTTGCATACCGCCCTTGATGCCGTGAGATTACTTCAGCGTTGTTTTGTTTGAATGGAGAGGATAAAGGTTGGTATTACATGTCATAGCGTGTAATACCAACCCTCGTTTTCACTACGGGGAATTCCGGGCTGGAAGACATTAATCGTCCTTGGAAAGGTGGTGGGGAGGTTTTAGGACTCTACTCCTATGTCGGACCTCCGGTCCTTTTTCTGATTGTTTTCTGTTACCCCGACCTTAGCCTTCGGACGGTTGGGGCTCTATTAATTTGCGGCCCATCGGGCCTTGCGTAGTAAGGTGGTAACTACTCTCGGGAGTCAACACACAGCCTAACATGACCTCTATACGTCAAATTGCAAAACTGTAATACACCCACAGGCGAACGTGTTCCACATGGATGCCAAGCTTGTAACTGTGGTTTTGGTGTTGTCCGTGAGCGTTCAGATGGGTAAGGTTGAGCTCGATGGAATACAGTTCATTTTCACAGCGTTTGCACACTGTCGATTTATAAGATGGTACATGACTCCTTCAGTCCCAGAATCAAATCCAACCCACCATAAAAAGTCCACTTGCAATCCTAGCGTTAAGCCTGCTTGCCACGGGCTTTGCTACCCTGCAGCCTCCCTCTTATTCGCCCCATGCCTGACCTACCTGGCGACCGAATATGCGATCGAATCCGTCTTCCATGCGGTTATAGCCGACTATAGGCTCCACCTGAAACACCGATCACACCTACAGTGCATGCTTCAAGTAGGCCCAGGACCTAGGTTTTATCCATGGATCTAGCCCTGATGAAAACGGAAATTGGGACGGTCTTCGATTCTTCGGTTGGGTTAATTGTGGGGTGTAGATAAGCCGACATTCCTTCGAGGGGTTAGAACTTTTTCCTATCTTAAGAAAAAGCGTTGTTAGTCTCTCTGCCCGCATCATGGTCCGGTCCGTTTTCCTACTCTTTACCCTAGTCATCACAACTTCCTACCCCCTCCTGTCTCAGGCAAGCAAGACCGATAGTTTGAGAGCCTTGGCAGGGCCTACGGATTTACCTGACACCGCCCGGATTCTGGCAACCATACGGCTCGCATCCGAATATAAATCTGACAACAACCCCGATTCTGCGAGGTACTGGGCAAGACAAGCCCTGCAAGAATCCGAAAGGGTGGCTTTCTCCTACGGGGTAGCCCAGGCCCAGCTTGAACTGGCCGAATTGTATTTTAATCTACAGCAGTACGATACGGCCCTACTGTATTTTAGGCAGCTGGAAATTTACGGACTTCAGCAGCGTGATAGCCTGTTTCTCAAGGGGATTTATTCCCACTTGGGTTTGATGCACTACAACCAATACAAGTACGACTCTGCCATTGTTTATTTCCGCTTAACCGCGGAACTCTCCCAAAGCCTCCAACTATTTCCCGATCTGGGACCCAGCTACTTCAACCTGGGAAGAGCGCAACAACAAGCCGGTAAGACGGAAGCGGCCATTGCTTCTTTTTCTCATGCGATCACCGTTTTCGATTCGCTGCGCGATGGGAATAATCTAGGTAGAATCTACAACAGCCTTGGCATCCTGCACAAAAATTTAGGCCAGTACGAGCTATCGGCGGACTATTACCAACGGGGCTTGGCTTTGGCCCAGTCCGAGCAGGACTCCCTCGAAATAGGCATGATGTACAGCAACCTGGGCGTGTTGTACAAAACCCAGGGCAACTACCGGCTAGCCTTGGATTATTATTTCAAAGTGTTGGCCATACAGGAGGCCTTAAGAAACTTAGAGGCCTTGCCGGGCAACTATAACAACATCGGAGACATATATTCTTCTCAAGGGGATTACGAGAAAGCCTTGACGTACTTCAATATGTCGCTGGCCATAGTAAAGGAACAGGGCAACCAATACAAGACCGCCTTTTACCTGAACAACATAGGGGATACCTACACCCGATTGGAAGCCTGGGACCAAGCCCTGGCCAGTCACCGGGAGGCGTTTGAAATTGCCAAGGCCATCAACAATGACTTCCTGAAAGGCTGGTCTTTAATCTATGAAGGGGTGGTACATGCCTCTATTGGTGATTATGAACAAGGTATGGCCCAAATTGAAGCGGGGCTACCCTATTCGTTGAAAATAAATGACACGTATTCCCTCATTCCAGGCTATATCTCCTTAGGAGTCTGTTACCGGGGGCTAAACGAGCTCGAAAAGGCCATAGCCTTTGGAGAGCAAAGCGTTGCCTTAGCGGAAAAGCATGAAATTGAACTCTACAGGAAGGCGCTGGGAGAACTCCACATTACCTACCAGCTGGTGGGTAACTACCGCCAGGCCTACGAAACCTATGTGACGTATAAGGTCATTGAGGATAGCATCATCAACGAGGAAAATATCCAAAGACTCTTTGCGACGGAGGCCAATTACCGGTTTCAACAGGAAAAGGATTCTATACAACTAGTCGGCCAGGCACAACAACTCGCCTACGAAAAGGACCTTGAAAAGAAGGCCATTCAACAACGAGCAACGATGATTGGCCTGGTACTAGCCCTATTGCTGATTGGCCTCCTGTTCTTATTCTTCCGGGCAAAAAGCCGCTCCAATGAACTATTGCAGGAGAAGTCTATAGAATTAGAGAAGGCCAATCAGGCATTGGTGCAGCGAAATGAGGAGGTAACGGCCCACCGCGAGCAACTGCAGCAAGCCAATCACAACGTAGAACAATTGACGGAAATAGGAAAAAAGATTGCTGCTAGCCAATCGGTGCAGCAGATTGAGAGGACGGTCTACGAAGAAATTCACCATTTGATGGACTCGCCCCTCTTTGGCCTGGGGCTATTCCGGGAGAAGGAAAAGGACCTTTTCTTCCCTGCCTTCATGGAAATGGGGAACGCTTTTCAAGAGGTCTCCTATCCACTGAATGAACCCCAATGGCCTGCCGTACTCTGTTTTAATGAACAGAAGCTTTTGCATTTTGGTGATTATGAATTGGAGGGACCGAGTGTCCTGGGAGCACTACCTTCGCCTAAGTTTGGGGTGTCCCCCAACTCTATGCTGTACATTCCCATCACCAAAGACCAAAAACGGATTGGGGTATTCACGCTCCAGAGCTTTCAGAAAAATGCTTACCAAGGCATCCACCTCACGCTCCTGAAGAATTTGGCCTCCTACATTGCCATTGCTCTCGACAATGCCGCTGCCTACCAACAAATACAGACGCAAGCGAAGGAGATCCAACAGATGAATTTGTTGCTAGAGCAAAAGGTAGCGCATCGTACGCAAGTCTTGGAAGAACAAAACCAAAAGCTGACGGAGTTTGCGTACCTCAATGCGCATAAGGTGCGCCGTCCACTGGCAGGTATCCTGGGTTTATTGAGCCTCATGGAATCGGTAGATACCCCCGATGCCTCCTCTTACCTGGAAAAACTCCGAGAATCAGCTTTGGAATTGGACACGGTGGTACATCAAATCAATCAATTGGTGAGCCTCCCTGAGGAGGATTCCCAGCACGAAGACTTTGTGTTATAGCCATGCCCGAGAGCAGTTAGGTGCTTGCAGGCAGTAGATCACGCATGCCTCAGGTAGGTCTGGGTTACTTCCATCAGCCGTGTTTGTGCACGGGCAGAGGCGGCATATTTGCCTGCCGAGACCTGCTTGCGATTTTCATCAAAATAGGCTCCGGTTACCATGGCCAGCGCAGGGTCGGTCGCTAAGTAGGTGTAGGTTTCGGCCATCGCCTCCGGGGAGATGGAAAACCGACTTTTGAGGGAATATGCCGCTTTGGCCAACCAGCCCAGATCGGGATACCGACTCACGTCTACTTTTACGTTCGTTACCCGAATGGCGTTTACCGTGATCGCAGTAGTTTCAAGCTCTTTCGCCAGCCAGTAAGTGTACATCACCTGTGCTAGCTTGGATTGGTAATACGCTGGCGGTACGGAGAACTTTCGGTTAGCAAACTCCGGGTCATCAAGGTCTATTTTCAAGCGAGGATGCATCATGAGGCCCTTGGAAGCAATCATAATGATTCTTCCCTGTGGTGATCGTTTCAGGGCGGGTAGCAAGGCATCCGTGAGCAGTACGGGGCCTACATGGTTGGTCGCCCATACGGTTTCAATCCCCTCTGGAGTTACCTGTTTTGTTTTCTGCGAAATATCAAAGGCCGCCGCATTGTGGATCAACACATCCAAGCCACTATGGTCTCGTTGTACCTGCTGGGCTGCGTTGATAATGGACGCTTGACTGGCCATATCCAAGACCAACAAGGAGACACCAGAGGAGCCGGATGCTGCCCGGACGCTTTCTAGTGCTTGCTGGCCCCGCTGAGAGTTTCGGCACCCCAATATAACGTGGTGACCTGCCTGGGCGAGTTGGATGGCGGCAGCTTTGCCAATGCCCGCATTGGCTCCGGTGATCAAACAAATCTTCTTTTCCATAGTAAACGATATTTGATGTGACTGAGTAGTCATTTAGTGGTCAAAAAATATTCAGCACCTAAAATTTATGATGAAACAAATTTTATGACCGCCTAGTCACATTAACGGTTGGGGTTCATTAAAGGTTGCCTCACGTTATCCGGCATAGGATCAAGAATGGCCCACTTTATTATGCCCTTTCAAGAGAGTAATCTCGGTGGATTCTATGGTGGAAGCCTCTTTTCCCAAGCCTGTTTGGGTGAACTTCTTCACCAGGATACCCAGTTGTGCAGCTTCCAACCAAAAAAGGTTTCGATTGCGGGCCTTCTCTCCAATCAGGTATTGCGAATGAGTCTTGTCTGTAGCAATTTGTATAGATAAAGAAAGACAAATCTACCTCCTGCACCATAGGGCCTATAAGGCGCACTATGGTGGCGATCAATACCTTATGAAAATCAGCATCTTCACCCAATACTCCCTCTACGGGCAGTTTTTGGTAGCCGAACTTGTGAGGCTACTCGGAACCGAATGCATCGATCGTGTTTACCTAAGCGAGGCCCTTCTGGAAGATGGCCACTATCACGGAGTGTGCCAAGTCGCAGACCGGATGCTACCGGAGTATCGTATTTTAAAAAACACGGAGCGAAAACTCATATTTGATCTCATCCGGGCTTGTGAGCCCAATATAAATGCCACCAGCCCCTACCCTTTCTTTGACTCTCTATACGAAAATTACGGTATTCCCATTGCGCTTACCCGCAGAAAACCCGACGCGCCAGAGGTGGTAGCTCAGATGGCCGCAGACGCATCGGACGTCTTTCTTTCGCTGCGCTACAGCGGTCTGTTTCGCGAACCCTCTATGGCAATTCCTCACTTAGGACTCATCAACCTACACAGCTCCCTATTGCCCAGATTCCGGGGCCTAGAAAATGTGCTACAAGCCCTCATTCACCAAGACACTAGCTATGGGCCTACCCTACACTGGATATTGAACCCCTTTCCCAACCTGGACAATGGCCCGGTCATTTGTCAGCAGCCGATACCTACCGAGCCGGGCAAATCCTTGGTATGGCATATGTTTCAGCTATACCGGGCTAGCGTACCCTTGATTTTAAAGGCTGTGCAAGATTTAGAAAGCGGCATGCTCACCAAGGATATTGCTCCACAACCTCAAGAGGCTTTCAAAACCACCTCCATACCCACAGCCGATGAATTTGCCCGGTTATCTGCCTTGGGCTATCCGCTAGTTACTTACCAAGACGTAGCCCATATCATGGAGCAGGCCTTTCATCTCTCCCTTACCCCTGCTATTTGGGAATCGTGCTTGGAACGCTATCCGGTATTGAAAACAAATTTGATATCGGGGATTTCGCCCCTGCTGGTCTAGCTCTCTGTTCCCGTACTGCCCAATCAGGTGCTTGTTTGTAATATGCAGGCAAGGCTGTTGCCCGATATTGACCAGGAAATGAGGCCCTGCGAACCCATCATATTTCTTATTTTTAGGTTTCAGGGCTTACCAGAACCCATGACCTCGACTTCCGACGAATATTCCTTCTTAGCTACCCTTGACAGACTGCGCACCCAAGAGGCGCTGGTTCTGCAGCCCGTTTTGCCGCAGGTATCGGGAGAAGACCTACAAATGGCGGGAGACTATCTGGAGCGGGAGTACGACCGTGAGAAGCTGGAATATCCTGAGGGTGTTCCACCGTATGATGCGGAGGCGGCTTGCTGGGCTGCAACCACCGTTTTCTTTGCCGCACATCTGCTGCTACACCGGCAAGATCTGCCCGAGGCCTTGCCTAAGTACCTACCGCCTTTCGTTGGGGACATCACCCCAGGAGGAGTGCTTTCGGCAGACTTGTGTCTACGCTTCTTGCCCCACCTGCTGAAGAAAGGCTACCAGTTAGACCCGGATGATGAAATAGTTCCGCTGTTGGAAGGGTACCTAAGACGCTTCGGCTACTCGGGTTTAGGATATTTTGATGGGGTAATGGAGCCCGCGGATTGGCAAGCCGACCCTTGCGTACGGCAGCTTTGTACCGACCGGATTATCGCATTACAACTGGGGGCGTATCTGAATGCAGAGCCTTGGCAGGAGGCAATCCACAGCAGCCTGGGAGGGTATGCTGATCACTTTTGGCCGCAGGCCGCAAAACGCATGACATGATGAGCAAACAAGAGCAACTACGGCAGGTACTGGACCACCTGAAACGCACCTTTATAGGGAAAGATGAAATTGTGGATTTGCTGGCTATCTGCCTGATTGCCCGCGAAAACATGTTCCTCCTGGGCCCTCCGGGCACCGCCAAAAGTGCGATTGTTCGTGAGTTTGCCAAGGCCATCGAGGGCGGCAAGAACTTTGAATATCTGCTAACGCGGTTCACAGAGCCTAATGAGATTTTTGGGCCTTTCGACATTCGGAAGCTACGCGATGGGGAGCTGGTAACCAACACGGAGGGCATGCTACCCGAAGCCTCTATGGTGTTTCTGGATGAAATCTTCAACGCCAACAGCGCCATCCTGAACAGCCTGCTGATGGCCCTCAACGAACGGGTATTTCGCCGCGGCCGTGAAACACGAAAGTTGCCCGCACTCACCTTTATTGGCGCCAGTAATGTGCTCCCCGAAGAGGAGGTTTTGCAAGCTTTGCTTGACCGATTTCTGGTGCGGGTACCGTGCCACTACGTAGACCCTGACCGCTTGGGGGAGGTGCTTTCAGCAGGCTGGCAACTAGAACAACGTGCCACTACGGAAATACCTTCCATTACCACGGCGGTCATCCAGCACATGCAGCAGGAGTGCCGAAACGTGGACCTAAGCGCCATTCGCCAGCCTTACATCGATCTGGTACACCACTTGCGCAGTACCGGCATCAAGGTATCAGACCGGCGGGCGGTGAAGCTGCAAAACCTGATTGCGGCCAGTGCCTACCTGATGGGGCGTGCGGAGGCGATACTGCCTGACCTATGGGTGCTGAAGTACATCTGGGATAGTGAGGATCAGATTGAAATCTTGGCGGGCATGGTCAATCAGGTACTGGAGAAAGAAGATAGCCCGCTGGCCCACCCTCAGGCACTGAAAAACCATGTGCCGGACGCTGAAGGGCTCCTTCAGGAGGTAAAGAAACTAACCAACATATGGAGCGGTGGCCCCAGTTTACAAGAGCAGAATGCCCTGAAGGATAAGCTGCGCTATGTGCAAAGCCGCAGCGAATGGGTGCCCAATGGGGAGCAAAAAACGGACCTGCAAACAGAAATAGATACCCTCTGGAACCGAATGCTACAGCAGACATGAGCATCGTGCTGTCCATACCTTCTGCACACGCTCACCTGCTAGCCATCCTCAGGTATTGGCCCGATCTGAATCTGGCCCGTGGGGATGCTGAGGTATGGGTACGGGGCTTCACCGAGGAGCAGGCCGTGCAATCTGAGGTGCGCAGTATACCCTACATTTCCCTTTTTCGGGAACAAGAGGGCAGGCTAATCCCGTGGGGAAAATCTCTGCCTACCAAACGTTTACCCGGTCTACTCTGGACCCCCATAGCAAGGGCAATCCCCGTGGAGTCTCCTGACTACAACCACAACTTCTTTGGCGTAGCGGAGCAAATCACTATCGGGCTAGTTTCCCATTCCTCACCCCAAGAAGCCGCGGCCCTGAAAACCTCATTTACAGCTCTGAAAGCCTATGTAGCCTCCGCTCCGGCAGTACGGCTGCAAGAGCTTCGTTGGGTTCATTCTTCGGAGGAGCAAGTCCTAATTATGGGCCACCCCCTCCCTGCCCTACCCGGCCAAACCTATTGGCCCTTGGGCGAGCATTGGCTACCCGCTGGGTATACCTTTGAGCTCCCCGATTTGGCTCCACATCTTTCCCGCAAATTGGCCGCTACAGAACCTTCCTGGTTCTTTTGGACCGTAGAAGGTTCCTACACAGCTATTCCAAAATCCCTTTGGCAGCCGCTCAGCCGGAGCTCTGTACGCCTCCATCGACACCAGACGCCTCCCGCCTCATGAATTTGGTAGACTACACGCAGGCATACCGGGGGTATCTTTGGCAACTAGAGGAGAGCGGCCAGGTATTTGCTATTCCTGATGGTAGCACCATTGCCTATAGCCAGCAGGTGCTGGAGATGCTGGAGCAGTTTGGCGATCAGCCCATCCCCCGGTTAACGTCTTTACTACTGATTTTGATAGCCACCAATCCCACCGCAGACCAGGATCTGAATAAAATTGAAGAGATTCTCAAAAATCTCAAGCCGGTTGGCTTTACTAACCAAATGGTGGACAAGGGGACCCGGGAGGATGTTCTGGGCTTGTTACGCAACGTTGCGAACCTAAAGCCGGGCATTAAGCAAGGGCCTCACCGCCAGCAATTGATTCAGCTGCTGTTCGCCGATAGCCACAAAAGGGTGGGGAGCAAAAAAGCCCGACGCATTTTAACCGAATGGCGATACTTTGGCGCTGTACCCGGAGAAATAGAACTACCATCGGTATCCAACGCCAACCACGGCCCCATTCAGAACGACCTGCGTGGCCTGGCCATGCTACACGAACAGTACCCGAGTACTCGTGCCATAGAGAAAGCCCTGATGAATCTGGCTGAAGTAGATACTCTACTACTAGAACCAGAGCCCACAGAGTCGGGGTCCGAAGGGAACCTCATGGAGGCCCTACAGGCCGAACCCCAAACCTTTAAGCTGGGGGCGTTGGTCCCACACGTGTGGGCGGGCATGAACATCCCCTACCATCTGGCCTTGCCCGGCGGGCAGCCTTTGGGGGGCGTAAGCGATATCTCTAACCGAGGCGATCTGGAACGACTGCTGATTTCGGAATATGCCAACGATAGCGAAGTATTCTTGTCCCGATTAGCCAACGGGGAGGCGTTGTATTTGCGGCGAGAAGAGCCACCTGCTTCGGAAGAGTTTCAACGCATCATTCTGGTAGATATCTCCATGAAAAACTGGGGTACTCCCAAACTGATTGCCTTATCTATTCTGGTGGCCATTGCCCACCATCCTAAATCCGATATTACGTGCACGGCTTTTGCCGTAGGCAACCAACTGATGCCCCTGGACTTTACCACGGTAGAGGGGCTAATGGATGCCCAACAATTGCTGGAAGGGACCCTACATGCAGAAGTAGGGCTAGAAAGGTTTATGCAAGAGCATATACCCAGTAAGCAGACGGAAGTCTTTTTCATCAGCACCCAAGCAGCCACGGAGTATCCAGCCATGTACCGGGTGCTCAACGAATACCATCACCAGTTTACGTATTGGATCAATGTGGAGCACGACGGCAGGGTTCGGCTTTTCAAAAATCGATTCAACTCCAAACACCTCTTGCAGGAGTTCACCCTACCCCTAGATCGGCTGTGGCGCAACCCACCCAAAGAGGCCAAAAAACACCCCTCCGAAATTGCGCTCACGGGTAGTCCAGGGGTACACCCCTACCCACTACTTTTCCCCGTCCCCAACAATGCTCTGGCAATATACCGGCCCAATCCGAAAGGCCCCAGTTATCTTTCTACCCGCCAGAAAGGGGTATTCAAATCAGGGCAAGGGATGGGCTTGGGGATGGAACTTCTGGCAGAGGCTTCTTACATACATAAGGGCTGTAAATTTGCCATTCTTGAGCAAAATGAGGGGCTGGTTTGGCTCACGTTTGTACCTCAGACCAGGCGGGGCTATCTCGTCAATTTAAGCTCCGGAGAGGAAACTTCATTTTCCCTCCCAAATTGGAGAGACTCTATAAAACACGCTGAATTCTTCAGCACAGAGGGTGCTTTCTATTATTTAGGTTTCCGGTATACCTATCGAATTGAGCCCCATGATTCACCAAGAGTAACCAAGACCGAGGGCGTCTCTCCGGAGATGAGGGAAGCCTATGAGAACCGCCTCAGGACCAGATTCCCCTCTACAGCAGGTAGTTTTTCCAAGGTGACGAACATATCTATTTCTACTACCCAAACTCTCGTAATCAACGGGATGCCCCGTTTACACACGGCCGTGCAGAGCCCGGGCATTCAAGGTGGGCACGTGAAACAAGGAAAATTGCTGCGGCTGTCCACCCAAGGGGGCATGGAATGGGTGTCCATTACCCGAAACCACCTACGGTATGTGCAGGGAGAAAACCGGATGGACGAAAACCATTTCAAATTCGGTGATGGGTCCATCGTAGAGGTGGACAAAAGGGGCATACTTACTTGCCGTAGCAGTGATAATGACCTTCCGGTGTTTTATCTTACTATGGTCATGCAAAACGCAAATGCCGGTGCTACCGAATTGGTATTTACGGGACCTAAGGATTACAAAGCTCCCCATACGGTTCAGGAACCCATGGATACCCGACATTTCTTTGAAACCTACGTACAAGCTTTTTGCAAGAGAATAATACGCTGGTATGAAGCTAACGCTTAAGCCTTCTGAAAAGAACCATTGGCCTACCCTTGGGGTGCTAATTAAAGGGAGTTCACCAAAGCAATGGCTATTCGCTTTGAAGGAAGCCAATATCCCTTTAGATACCATTCAGGTATTTGCCTTGCCCGGGCTTTCGGTCAATACCGTTGGGGGTTGCCTTGCTCTCCCCCTTTCACCCGAACATACTTTCCCCTCTCATTCGCTGTTTACGGTACAACAGGTTGCACCCCAAGTGTTTATCTCCGCCTACAGCCGCCCTCACCCTCCATGCTCACCTGAAGAGCTACAGCAACTTTTCCCGGAACCGGTATTAATGCATCCTGAGCTAGGTACCGTTACTTTGGGTACACCTGTTACGTGGTCAGACTTGTTGGCTTCTCCTACAGCCTTACCCTCTGGCTGGCAGCAGCCCGCCAAAACGATCACGTTACCCCGGCAGCTTCGCAGTATTCGCCTGGCCAAGGTAGATCCGGAGGAGGTACTGAAACGATTGGACGCGGAAGCCTTTCCTCAAACTACTCCAAAGAACGAAGCACCCCTATCTCGCCTGGAACGCCTACGCCTCAGGCTGTATAAGCTATTACGGAAAGGGAAAAAGCGGAAAGAAGGCAAGGATGGAATTAATTCTAGCAACCACCTTCTTTCGGGTAAAAACAAACCTACCCGAGTACCCAGGACCAAACTGGGGCAATGGTGGGCACGGATGGAAGATCGGGTAAATCAGCGAGTGCAAGAGGATCTGGAGGAGCTGGAACGTAGGAATAACAAGGAGGCTGATAAGCTGGTAGACATGTTCAAAAAAGACATGCACGAAGCCTTAAAGTGGGCCATTCCTCTCGGAAACGAGGCAGCGCCGCCCGGCGGCGGACTCACCAGTTTTCGGCTTACCCGGCACAATCAACAGCTGGGAGGTAGTAGCCGTGGAGGCGGTAGGGCCGTTATGGGTCAAGACACGCTTTTTGAATTGCGGCAGCAATATGTGAAAGCAGCTAAGGAGCTGGAGCAGGAGGGCGATTTTGTGCAAGCCTCCTTTGTCTATTTAAAGCTGCTAAAGGACTACCATGCGGCAGCTGATACCCTGAGAAAGGGTAAAAAATTTCCAGAAGCCGCGGCCATCTATTTGAAATATTGCCACAAGGAAAAAGCCGCCGCCGAATGCTACGTGGAAGGACATATGCCCCTGGAGGCCATCCCGATTTATCAGAAGCTAAAAGAGCATGAAAAAGCCGGCGATCTATACTGGCAAATGGGGGAAAGAGATCCGGCCCTAGAGGAATATGAACAAGCCTTGCATGACCTAAAGCATCGAGGACACCATCGAATGGCCGGTGACTTGGTACGTGAAAAAATGGAGGACCTACCCCGCGCCTTGTCCAACTATTTGGAAGGTTGGGAGGGCCCTGCCAAAGATGCTGCTTGTGTGCGGTCTTACCTCCAATACCAACCCGACGAACCCACACTCGGTAAAGAGTTGGCCCGACTGGATGACGAAATGGTATCCAAAGACAAGCTGGATCAGTGGGTTTCTATTCTGATGGAAGAATACCACCGTGACCGCACTACTCGGAAACAAGCCGAAGAGCTTGTATATCAGAGGATAGCCAACGATGTACACTTACAACCCAAACTTGCCCGTCACCTGCGTGAGTTTTTCCCAGAAGATGTCAACTTGAAGAAGGACACCATCCGCTTTGGGCTCCGAAAGAAAAAGTAAGCAAGTAGGTTTCATGTTCTTACTTACCTACCAATACAAAGGGGGCCCAATAATAGGGAGCCGCATAGGTTTGCCCCTCAATCAGTTCCAATTTGCTCTGTCGAATGGCCTCGGCGTACGACTTTTGCTCTTGCAGCGCGTAGTAGTAAAACTGAGTAGCTAGCTGAGCGGTAGATTGGTCGCTCACCGTCCAAAGTGACACCAACAACCGCCGGCTTCCCGCGTACAAAAATGCGCGCGTGAGTCCCAATAGGCCTTCACCGGTTTGTAGCTTACCCAGCCCCGTTTCGCAAGCCGAAAGCGTAACCAGCTCAGCATCTAACGATAGTCCGTAAATATCTCCGGTGAATAGCTCACCGTCAGCTTGCGCGTCGGCTTCGTCTTCCAAACTCAAGTATAACCGGGATAGGGCAGGTTTGTCAGCATCAATGACCCCGTGCGTAGCTAAGTGAACGATGGGATACTGATCCAAGGCATCCAGCCGGAAGATCAGCTCGCTAGCCTCGGCATCCGTACGAGCGGTCACGGGCATTTCACTAGCCGCCGTCACCTTGGATATATTGTTAATTTCCGTTCGGGTACCAGGTAGGGAGGCTAAACCAAAATTGTCGAACCGAACCGGAGCCATCATATAAACGCCTTCATTTCCCTGGGCCTGGCCTTGGTCCTGCAGTTGGGCGTACAGTCCTGCCGAATAGCTGTACTGCAACCCGTAGCGCTTGATCAGGTATTGGTATTCGTGAAAGGGAGTCAGGTCGTCTACGGACTCAGTAAGTAGGGCTTCCCAAGGGATCAGGCTGAGCTGCCGATGGGGCACAATGATAAGTTGGTCTACATCACGAGGAATACGCAAAGCCCTGGGAAACAATTGCTTGTAAAGGGGGTGCATAACATTCCCGTATCCTGTAGATACATTGTACACCATGTGGTTGCGCATACCCGCAATCCAATCATTAAACTCATTGCCCAGCGAAAGGCTATGGACATCGAATTCCTCGGATGTGAGCATGAAAATAGACAAGCGTTGGTCCTGTGGCCGCACAAAATAGGAAAGCATAGCGGTGCCCGCCGGCAGGCGTCGCTGCAACTCCGCTACCGTCAACTCCTTGCTTTGGTACTTCAAGGCATGGTATTCTGGAAAATCACTCTCTACGGTACGAATAAAGCGATCATGCCCCCGGCGTAATTGTGCCAGAGCGGCAAACCAATCGCCCACTTCGGGATGGTACGGGTCTTGGGCCAGTCGCTGCTCATAGTAAGCAATCTGCGTGGTGAGTTCCCGCTCCCAATTCAGTAAGGAATCTGGAATACCGGCATAGCTTTTGGCATTGCTTTCTGCAATGGACTGTTGCAACACCGCTGCCTTGCTGGCCTCCGCAAAACGGAAACCTTGTAGCCAATAGGATTCTTTAGCAAGGGTGATCTCGGCCAACCCTTCGCAGATCCGGACGCCATCTTCAAACAAGCCTGCGGCAAGTTTGCCCAGAGCCAAACGGTCGGCTTCCCGCACCCGCTGCTGACGTAGCTTTTGTAATCGCTGATCAGCTTCTTGTATACAGGCCAAGGCTTGCTCCAGGTCTCGCTTTTTTAGGCTAATGCCATAATACCGGGCTTCAAATGCTTTGGCTTTGAATTGCAACGTGCTTACCACCAACTCTTTCTGAAAAGCAGTAGCCGACTTGATCGGGTTCTGCAGGTCATCGGTGGGGTTAAAGTCTTCGTGGTTGGTGACCAAAGCTTGCTGGTGAGCAGCAATAGCCTCATCATATTCTTCCTGTTCCAGGAGTATTTGTCCGGTAAGATTCCAGGCATTGGCTAGCTCCGGGTGGTGGCCCTGGTAATGTGCTGCATATCCCTCCCTTACCTTAGCCAGTCGATCCAGAGCCTTATCATAATTCCCTCTGGCTTGGTCTACCCGTGCCAAATAGGCATCCAGGAAGAGTACGTTAGGGTGGCCCTCCCCTAGCTGATTGGCCCAGCCCGTTCTAGCCGTGCGAAAAGCAAGTTCAGCATCGTCCAATTGGGGAGTAGCTCCTAGTAAGTAGGCAACTCCCAGGTTGGTTTGGGCACTCATGAAGGCACGCGTATGGGTGGCATCAGCCGCCTCCAGCGCAACAATCGCTCTCCGGTAGGCATCGGCAGCGGCCTTCCAATTCTCTTCGCTGGCATCTACCAAGCCCAGGTTCACAAAAGAACCCGCCACCTGAGCGCTGGATTCGCCAAATACCTGTTCGCGCAGTATCAAGGCCTCTTGATGCGCATCCCGCGCCTGTTCGTAATCTCCCTGATTCCAGAAAACAATCCCTAAAAAGGAATACGCGGCGGCCTCCTGCGCCAAGGCATGGTTGGGCATGTCCAACACCCGCTGAATGGCCTTCTCTCCTGCTTCTAAGGCTTGGTCCGTGCGGCCCAATAGCAAAAAGGCCTCCCCTTCTACCAATAAGTAGGCCACCTGTTGCTCTGGGGAAAAAGCCTGCTCCCAGGGTTCAATTACCTTTAGTGACTCCTGAGCCTGTGCCGGCTCACCTTTTGCTACCAAGCCTCTGGCCTGAGCCAAATGCGCAGCAATGGAGGCCGCTGTATCGTTTAAATGGTCCGCTAGATCAATTGCCTCCATGGCAACTCCCAAGACCTTCTCTGGCTGCTCCTGAGACGTAGCATTCTCTATTTGCTTCAGCAGTTGAGAGAGTAATTCTTCTTGGCTTTGGGCCTGAGCGGTGGAAATAAAAATTAGCCCAAAAGCGAAGTAGGCAAGGTATCTAGAAGCGGTATTCATACCCTAAAGAAAAAACAATTTTACGGGAAAGACCGTCCGGATTTTTCTCACGTTGGATGAGTCGGTATCCAACCAGTCCTTTTATCCCCATTTTGGTTGAGAACTGATACCCAAATCCGCCCAGAGCGGTCAGTACCAATCCATTGGTATCCGCTACTTGTATCTCGGTACCATCCGGCCGTACGATGATATCTTCTTGCAAACGGTAAATGGGTAGCATACCCAAGTAGAAATTTTTGTTGCCCAAGCGTAAGCTACGTTCCACCCGCACCATGACATCGGTACCTCGCCGCAAGTTGTTGGACTGGGGGTACAACAAAATAATTTCTTCCATGGGATGGCCCTGCCACGGTGCCCATAGAAAATCGCTAGGCGTGCGCGTAAGGGCGTGCTGAATGCCGGTAGCAAATAACCAATTTTTGCTGATCCAAGATGCGCCGGCAATGATATCGTAGGTGCCCAGGGTAGGCTGGTAATACATTGGCAAGGGCAAGCCTTCCGGTGAAGTGAGGTTAGGAGCACTCATAGGCACCTTCACGCCAACGCTAGCGCTCACCTGCCAATTTTCCTCCCGTCGCAAGGTACGGGTATAGCTAAGCGAAAGGTCACTGAGGCCACCATGCTCACCCAAGGGGCCCACGGTATGCTGGTAAGGCAACTTTATATGGAAGTAATTATCGTTGTTCAGACCAAAAGTGGCTTCTGCGGTGGTTACCCAAACCAGGTCGTCAAATCGAGTCATACCCAGGTACTGGCTCACTTCTACCGAACGAAGTCTGAAATTGACCCGACGGCTAAATTTTTGATCGGGTCGCAAGGCGCCCATGGTGCAAAACCCGGCATCGCTGCAGCCCTGGGCCATTACAGAATGCGGTAGCATACTACCTAAAAAGCAGATAATGGCTAGGATGCGTAGGAGATATCTCATGTGGAAGGCATTAATCTAAAAGATACTACAAATAACGCAGTATATAGTGGAAAGAGAATAGCACGCAGTATACAGTGGGTGCACATTGGTTAATTGTACCTGAGCCTCCCCTACCATTCGTCCTCACAAATATTTTATTCATAATTTTCAACTACCGATTAAACCTCTGGACACCCGGCACATCCAAGAGGCAAATATTCACCACAACATTGACCGATAAGGAACTACTTGAGAAGCTACGCGACCCGGACTCGCGTCGGTACGGGTTCAACCTGTTGATACGGGAGTACCAGCAGCGCATCTATTGGCACATCCGCAAGATGGTGATTGACCATGACGATGCTGATGACCTGGTGCAGGAGGTATTCATCAAGGTGTGGAAAAAGCTGGATACTTTCCGGGCCGACTCACAGTTGTATACCTGGGTATACCGGATTGCCACGAACGAATGTCTTTCGTTTCTGCGAAAGAAGAAACGTAGAGGAATGCTCTCCCTTTCTGAGATAGAAACGGAGCTACCCGGAGGCAGTGGCAGTGCGAGTCATATTAACGGAGAGGCAATTGAAAAGAAGTTGCAGAATGCATTGGTCCGGTTACCGGATAAGCAACGGTTGATCTTTAACATGCGCTACTTCGACGATATGAAGTATGAAGACATTAGTGAGATTACCGGCACGAGTGTAGGAGCGCTGAAAGCCAACTACCATCACGCCGCGAAAAAAGTGGAAGAATATTTAAAAAGTGCTTAAACCCTTGCCCCCTTGGGGCATCCAATAAAACAGAAGCCCATGGAAAAAGATATACACAAAGAGGATGAGATTCCCGGGCTAGGGAAAGATATGCCCTTCAGCGTACCCGACGGGTATTTTGAAGAGCTACCCAACCGGATCATGGCCCAGTTGCCAGAATCCCCTGTGCGCAGGGTAGCCTGGTGGGCGCACGCTCAGTTTTGGCGAATTGCAGCACCCGCATTGCTGTTAGTATTGATCGCCATCGGTTACCAGACATTGGGGCCATCAATGGAGGTCTCTACCGATTCGCTCATGGCTGAGGTTAGTGACGATGAGTTGGTTGCCTTTCTAGAACAGGAACTGGACGCCACGGATGTATTGCATTATGATCTGGCCTACCTAGAGGAAAGTGAAGACGAGTTGGAAGGCAGCCTGTGGGAAGGCTCTATAGAGGACCAAGCGGTGGAGGAGTATCTGGATGACATCAGTCTGGATGATTTGGAGGAATATGGCCTCGATGAAATTGACTTATAACACGAAAAGGAACCTGGAATTATGAAAACAAGATTGCTATTACTCCTAGCCCTCACCGGCATTACTTGGGGAGCCTGGGCGCAACCAGGAGGAGGCCCCAGAGGCGAGCGGCGTCAGCAAATTGAAAGTGCACGCATTGCATTCATTACCCAAAAACTAGACCTCACTCCAGAACAAGCCCAACAGTTTTGGCCCATCTACAATGAGCTGGAAGACAAACGCCAGGAGCTACGAAAGAGCATGCGTGACTCACGAATGGATGCGGGTACTGAGCTAAGTGAGGAAGAGGCCAGTGAGATGATTGTGGCTTTTCAGGATATGCGTCAGAAGGAACTCAATCTGGAAAAGGCCTACAGCGAACGTATGTTGGGGGTTATCTCTGCAAGACAAGTCCTAAAACTGATGCGGGCTGAGGAAGAGTTTCGCCAATACGTGATCCAGCAACTACGTGAACGCCGAAGCGAAAGCAGACGCGGCCGGGAATCGGGCGATCGGCATCGACAAGACTAACTTTTATCACACCTGTTTTAGAAAAGGCCTCTTTCGGGAGGTCTTTTTCATTCCAGCTTTTCCAGCACAAATAGCTCTGATTGGAGCGCAATCACTTGGTCAAAAAACTCGACCAAAGCCGGATACTCTTCCGGCTGATATATAGGCTTCGCCAGCTGTAAAATAGCCGAAATGATCAGCTTATCGCCCTGTTGGTCCACGAGCTGTCGGTACTGACCACCCTTGTTGGCCAAGGTAACCAATTGATTTTCGAGAGGATCTTCTAGTTGATAGCCGGGGGGCAATTGAAGAATAAAACTGAACCGCGTCTGAGTAGGCACACCAAAATCGATGGGGGACTTACGATCTGAATCCGGCACAAGGCCTCGCTCCTGGTTACCAAACCCCAGCAACATGGGCAGATATATTAAATGGCCTTGCGCTGCGGCAATGTCGTCAGAACGTATACTCCAGGTCTCAATCCATTGCTGAGCGCTGTCAAAGTGGTCTTCCACATGAAAAGAGGTTACTGACCAAGGCAGCTGGTTCTCATTAAAGTATTCCGGATTTACCTCCAGTTCACCTACTTCCTCCAGTTCTTTAAATGCCCAAGCCAGATAGTCGTAGTAAGTACGTTTCAGGGTTCCCAAAACCCTTCCTTCTTCATCCAAAGTGAAAGCTCCTGCGTAGACGGCTTGGTTTTTCGCCTTGCCTTGTATCCTGAACTGCTCATCGCCATCTGGAGTGAAAGCCCTTCCTACACGGGCCTGGCAGTACAGCGGTAATAGATCGAAAGGCAATGCCCGCTGGGTAGCATCAAGCAACTGGTAGGTACCGTCTTCCTTTTTCCACAATACCAGCGCATAATCATGGGCAAACAAGCGGGTTTTCTCCTCAATGGGCGCTTGCCCATGCCCGCGGGTGCTGGTAATTACGGGGTAGACCGTAAGCCCGGCCAGCTTCAGCAATCCAGCGTAGAACATATTAATCTCAGCCGCATTGCCCGTCTTGGATTCCCAAAGTTTTTCGGGCTCTTGTTCTAGCAGGGGCAACTTATCCTCATCCCAGCGGAAACTATCCACCATATATTGGTGAATGTCCTTTACCCGCTCTTCTTCGGATGAGAGTTCATCAAAGAGTTGCTGAAACTGATATTGGCGAAAGAATTTATCGACCACAAATTGCTGGTAGGCACTACCTACATCATAAATGGAAAGGCCGTTTACGATGTCCGAATCTTCATTTGGATTAAAGATTCCCATGGTTCCCCAAGGATCCATCCACACTGTGCCCCGGTGGTATTCGGGGTCTGCATCATAAGGTTCCGGTTTGTATGCGGGTAAATTGGAGCCCTTCAGCCAAAGGTTGTAGTTGTAGGTAGTATCCCAGCCGAAAGTCTCGGGCAAATTATCTATGGCCTGTATTCCGCCAGGAATGTACATACTCTCGTTCCAGAGGAACAGTTGCGAATACAATACCGGTATATCCCACTGCAGAGCATAGTTGCGGGCATAGACAATGGATGGGGCATAATAAGTGTATTCTACATCGATGATGGACCCCACCGTAAGATTAGGCACTACCAAAGTATGCTGGTAGCGGTTGTTTTTGATTTCTGTTGATTTGAGGTGTTCCTTTTTGAGTTTAATTCCTTGCCCATTAGGTGGATACACAAACCCTTTAATTCGAACATTTTTTACCCGAACGGGAAGGGGTAAATTCCCCCAGCTCAATCCATCCGCGGTAAGGATTTTGATGCGAAGATGACGGGTGACCTTTATCTCGCGGGTTACCTTGATGTTGGAAAGGTCATAAATGATGACCGCGTTGGCGTTGGGGTCAAAAGGAACCTCTTCCAATGAAATATCTACGGGACGGAGCTTACCCACCGCAACCGGAGGGTACCAATCTTCTTGAGCAAGGGCGGGAAGTGATATGAAGAAAACAAAGGCAAAAAGAAGACTCCTGCTAAGCGATGGCAGGTTCAGTTGGTTGAAGTTGAACATGCCACAAAAATATAGCTTACTCTATTAGCCAGGGAAATAGCGGGGAATATTTCGACGAAGCAGCTTAGCCCTCCGCCCAGTTTTCCCGGTCCAGGCTACGGTATTGGATGGCCTCCGCCAGGTGCTCAATGCGCACTTCATCACTCTCGGCCAGGTCAGCAATGGTACGCGACACCTTCAAAATACGGTCATAGGCCCTAGCAGATAGCCCCAAGCGCTCCATGGCCTTTTTGAGCAACGCCTTACCGGCTGCATTGAGCGGGGTTACCTCTTTTACCAGTTGTGAGGGCATCATGGCATTACAATGTACGTCGTTGACCTCCTCAAACCGGGCCGCCTGGCGTTCTCGTGCTGCCATCACTCGCTCACGGATGGCATCACTGCTCTCCGTTTTGCGGTCGGCCGTCATCTCATCAAAAGACACCGGCGTTACCTCCACGTGCAGGTCTATCCGGTCTAGCAAAGGGCCACTTACCTTGTTTAGATAACGCTGTACCACACCCGGGCCACATACGCACTCCTTCTCGGGGTGGTTATAGTACCCGCAAGGGCAGGGGTTCATGCTAGCAATGAGCATAAAATTGGCGGGAAAATCTACGGACACTTTGGCTCGGCTAATGGTTACCCGCCGCTCTTCCAAAGGCTGCCGCATTACCTCCAACACCGTACGTTTGAACTCCGGTAGCTCATCCAGAAACAACACACCGTTGTGTGACAGGCTGATCTCGCCGGGTTGGGGCACACCGCCGCCACCCACCAAGGCTACATCAGAAATGGTGTGGTGTGGGGATCGAAACGGCCGGTTAGAAAGCAAGGAGGCTTCTGTTCCCAGCCTACCGGCTACACTGTGAATCTTGGTAGTTTCCAATGCCTCGTGCAGCGTAAGAGGGGGCAGAATGGAGGGCAAACGCTTGGCCAGCATAGTTTTACCTGCTCCAGGCGGGCCAATCATGATCACGTTGTGTCCACCGGCGGCAGATATTTCTAATGCGCGCTTGATATTCTCCTGGCCTTGCACATCTGAAAAATCCGCGGCATAGCTGTTCTGTGAGGTAAAAAACACATCGCGCGTGTCAATTTTCAACGGCTTGATATCGGAAACACCTTCCAGAAATTCGATAGCCTCTTTGAGATGCGACACCCCAATCACGTCCAGTTGGTTGACAATGGCCGCCTCGGATGCATTCTCTTTGGGCAAAATAAAACCACGATAGCCACGCTTACGGGCCTCGATGGCAATAGGAAGCACTCCTTTGATGGGCCGTAGTCCCCCTTCAAGGGACAGCTCGCCCAAGATCAGGTACTGGTCCAACTCTGGAGCTTCTATTTGTTCGGAAGCTTTCAGGATACTAAGGGCAATGGGCAAATCGTAGGCAGAACCTTCTTTGCGCACGTCTGCGGGGGCTAGATTGACCACCACCTTGAGGCGTGGCATGTTATACCCATTTTCCTTGTAGGCAGACTCAATTCGGTGCTCGCTCTCGCGTACGGCATTGTCAGGCAAGCCCACCACAAAAAAGCGGGTCCCCTTAATCACATTCACCTCAATAGTAATGATGTGGGCATCCACGCCCGTCACCGAAGCACCGTACGCAACTACATTCATTGAATTAAAACATCATTTTTTCAATGAGCAAAATAAGCATATGAATGAGCTTTATATGCATTTCTTGAATACGATCTGCGTATCCTGAATAGGGTACCCGCAATTCGTAATCCGCTTTGGCGGCCAATTGTCCCCCTTCGTTGCCGGTAAGCGCCAGTACTTTCAGTCCTTTAGCATGCGCACGGTCGGCTGCCCGCAGCACGTTGGGTGAGTTGCCGCTGGTACTGATGCATACCAAAACATCTCCCGCTTGCCCGATGGCTTCAACATACCTCGCAAATACCTCCTCGTATCCAAAATCGTTGGCGGTGCAAGAGAGGTGGGCGGGATCAGAAATAGCGATTGCGGCTAAGGCAGGTCTATTTTCTCGAAACCGTCCTGAAAGCTCTTCCGCAAAATGCATGGCATCGCAATGTGAGCCACCATTACCGCACGTGATGATTTTTCCGTTGGCCTGCAGGGTGGTTACCAACATGTGAGCTACCTGTTCCAGATAGGCCAGATTGGCCTCATCTGCCAAATAGGCATCAATGACCGCCGAAGCCGTCTGTAACTCTTCGCGAATAAGGGAAGCAAAAGACATGGAAAAGAGAGGAAGTGTTAGTCGTTATCCAGCGAATCTTTAAAAGCCTGAATTTTCTCATCGCGCTCTTCTTCTTCACGCGTTAGGTCAAAAATCTTGGCTTTCAATTCTTGCACTTCCATGACAAGATCGTGGGATTTGCGGGTCTGACGAACTTCAATCAGAATCTCAGCAAAGTGTAGGCTAATCACGACCACATACAAGCCCAGGAGCCCACCCACTACATATTTTACCTGCTCAATCAGCTTGATAGAATCCAGTGCCAAATCGAACATCCGGTCCTCATCTAACGAAACGGCAAAGGCAAAAACTAAAATGCCTAAGAATACCACATGGAAAAAGGAGGACAGAATAATACGTACTGCTTTGTTCTTCCTGTTCCGCTTCGTACGGGGGTTGCTCATGCGTCCGGATTAAATACGATTTTCCTAAGACAAATAAAGATACAGTTTGTGCGAAAGTAAAAAAATATCACGTTCAATTATCGAAAAACTACGCACAGTGCACTTTACTTTAAGTGTCCTGCCACTGCATCTCAATCATTTTTCTGTACAAACCGGGTGTTTCCATCAATTGTTCATGAGTACCCGTTTCCACAATTCTTCCTCCGTCCATCACCACAATACTGTCCGCATTGCGTATGGTACTCAGCCGGTGGGCAATCACCACGGCGGTGCGTCCTTGTAGTAAATTCTCCAAGGCAGCTTGCACCAGGGTTTCAGACTCTGAATCCAAGGCAGAGGTGGCTTCATCCAGGATTAATATGTCAGGATTTTTCAACACGGCCCGGGCAATCGCCAGTCGCTGACGCTGCCCA
This sequence comes from Cytophagales bacterium, assembly GCA_003454975.1. GTDB lineage: Bacteria > Bacteroidota > Bacteroidia > Cytophagales > Cyclobacteriaceae > DMST01. The sequence continues at coordinate 33,420 of DMST01000117.1, forward strand.
CCAGAGAGTTTCGTACCCTGATCTCCAATCACCGTTTCATACCCCTTCTCGGTATGTAGAATAAACTCATGCGCGTTTGCTACCTTGGCTGCTGCCACTATCTCCTCCTCCGTAGCTCCTGGCTTGCCGAAGGCGATGTTCTCAAAAATGGTGTCGTTGAAGAGGATAGACTCCTGGGTCACCATGGCCATCCGACCCCGCAACTGCGTTAACTCATAGGCCGTACTCGACTGTCCGTCTAGCAATACTTTGCCCTCCTGCGGATCATAGAACCTCGGTATAAGATCAATCAGAGTACTCTTACCGGCTCCGGAGGGCCCCACTAAGGCCACGGTTTGGCCTTTGGGCACCTGAAAAGAGACACCGTCCAACACCCAGGGTAAGTCTTCGTGATATCGAAACCGGAGGTTTTGAAACTCCAGCCCTTGCTCTATCTGCTGCAGTGGCAAACTTCCTTCCTCCGTGATTCGCTCCTGCGTTTCGTCCAGCATGGCAAACATGCGGTCA
>DMST01000117.1:33983-34336 GCA_003454975.1 Cytophagales bacterium
TGTAAGCCATTAAGGGAGTTGCTGAGCATTTTGGCCGGGCGTACCACTTGAGAGAATATGGCCAGGAAACCAATAAACTGAGAGGCTTCCAGACTACTATCACCGTTGAGGATCATGCGCCCTCCCACATACAGAATCACTGCCACTACCGATACGTTCAGGAATTCGGACATGGGAGCTGCCAGCTCGGCCCGCTTCGCAATGCGCCATTGTACCCGGCTGAGTTTGCGGTTCTCAGCCCCAAATTGCTCCTGCAGATGACGCTCTGCCGTGAATGCTTTCACGATCCGCATGCCGGTCAACAGCTCCTCTGTCCTGTTCATAAGCCCACCTATGATATTCTGCCCTTGACA
>DMST01000117.1:34341-35860 GCA_003454975.1 Cytophagales bacterium
GACGCGCGGGCTTGCGCAGGGAGCGAATCACCCGGGCGATAAGCCCCGCCGAAATAGGAATGGTGATCAGGGTGATAAGTGTCAGTGTGGGCGACAGCGCAAACATGAGCACAAAGTAGGCGATGATCTGGAAGGGCTCACGAAAGTATACCCGCAGGCTATTCACAATGGTAAATTCGACCTCGGCCGCATCGCTGCTCATGCGGGTGAGCAAATCGCCTTTGCGTTGCTCTGTAAAGTAACCCAGCGGCAAGGTGCTCACGTGCTCAAATAGGTGCTGCCGTATGCGACGCACCAGCTGGATGCGCGTGCGGGCCAAAATAAGGTTGGATCCTGCCCGGAATAGGTTGGCAAGGAATACGGAGGCCACAATGAGTAAACACACAAAGGTGAGGGCTCCTTGTTTCCCATGCTCCGCAATGAAGCCGTAGAAGTAATGATAAAACACCCACCGGAACCAGGAAATAGAAACCGAAAAGGAGGGCAAAGCCTGATACTCTTCGGGTACAGTGGGGGTACCACTTTGGTCAAACAACACTTCTAGTAGGGGGACCACCAGCACCAGGTTGAGCAAGCCAAAAATGATAGCCAGGGCGGTGACTACAATAAACTGAGGAATGTAGGAGGAGTAAGGCCTGGAATAGGCCAGCACCCGGAAAAAGGTTCGCATGCAGTAAAATTCGGTTGGCAAGTTACGGAGCCTGGGGGGGTACCACAAAAAATGGTCCGCAGCTTATTGGGTAGTACCTCCATTCTTTATTTTTGTGTTCATGATTCCACGGCGCAGCCAGATTTACTCAGCACTAGAGCATCACCTACCACCAGCTGCACTTGCCTATGGCGTGGGGCTATGGGAAGCCACCCCTTTCGTTCTACGTTTGCCGCCAAAACGGCAGACCAAGCTGGGCGATTATCGGTTTGAGCCACGCCAACGTTGGCACATCATTTCGGTCAATCGAGACCTCCCTCCTTACCCCTTCTTGGTTACTTACGTGCATGAAATTGCCCACTTGGTCACTTTTGAGCAACACCGAGGACATGTGATGCCCCATGGAGTGGAATGGAAGAACAATTTCAAGGCGCTTATGCAGCCCCTGCTCACGGAAGCGGTATTCCCGCAGCCTTTATTGGGCGTGCTTGCTCGCCACATGCGCAATCCTAAGGCAAGTAGCTATGCTGATCCTTCGCTGATAAAAGCCCTGTATCCGGAAAATGAACAAGATGAGGCAGACGGACAGGTACCACTGAATCGTCTGGAAATAGGTAGCCAGTTCGTTTTTAGGAAGAAAACCTACCAGCTACTGGCCCATAGGCGCACCCGCTCGCTAGTGGTACATACGGAAAGTCAACGCCGCTACCTGATTGCCCAACAGGCCCTTGTAGCGCCCGTAGAAGGGGCATAATTCACTCCATTTACCCCGGATCCTTACATCCCCTCTGGCGGGCAAAGACAATCCGGCTCGGTTTTTCCCGTTCTCCAAGCAGCACCCGCACATGCGGGCAGAACAGGATTATAGGT
>DMST01000117.1:35901-41996 GCA_003454975.1 Cytophagales bacterium
GATTATAGGTATGAATAAGACAGGAGTATTACTAGCTACGGCCCTAATGGGTACGTTATGGAGTTGTATTGACCCTGAAATTCCAGGGGAAGAAGAAGTAGAGCCCACCCAAGGGGTTCAACTTACACTGTTGGAGGGCGAGTCTCGCCTGCCGGCCAATGTTACCTTGTTTTTCAAGGCGGATTTTGAGGATGGAACTCCTATCGCCGATTTGAACATCAGCGACATCGAGATCTTTGAAGATGACGAACTCATTTCTACGTTTGAAGCGGACCGCGATTTCTTGCGCGACCCGGGAGAGTTCAATTATTCCACCCTGATGCTCCTCGACCTGAGCGGTAGTGTACTGGACGGTTCGGCCCTGGCCGTTCTAAAGGCTTCTGCTGATCAGTTTGTAGATCAGGTCTTTTCTGAAGACGACAGCGAAACCACGGAGATTGCGATTTATTGGTTCGATGGTGAAAAGGCCATCCATCAATTACAGAATTTCACCTCCAATGCAGATTTGCTGCATAGCCAAATTGCAAGCATCTCTTCGGGCATTAGCCAGGACAACTCTACCAACCTACACGGTGCGGTGGTGCAAGGGGTAGACATCATGGAGCGTCGCATGGCCACCATACAGGGTCAAGACAGCATTCTGACGGCGGGTTCCATCCTGGTGTTTACAGACGGGAAGGACCGCGCCGGTTGGGTATCAGAAACGGAGGCATTCAACCGAGTGAATAATCGGGCGGAGAACCTGAGCGTGCTATCGATTGGCCTTGGCGCAGAGATTGATCAGCCCAGCCTGCAGCAAATTGGCTCGGACGGCTTTGCGTTTGTGGATGATTTACCCCAATTGGCCGAAACGTTCGCCCAAACGGCGGCTTCGGTTCGGGGAGAGGCCAACAGTTTCTACATCTTTCAATACTGCTCGCCCAAGCGGCAGGGGAATTTCACGCTGAAGATTGATGCCACGAAGGATGGACAAACCGGAACGCTCGAAACTACCTTTTCGGCGGACGGCTTCCGTGGCGGATGCAACGTGGGAGTTAGGTAAAAAAAAGCCGGGATGGAGACCTAAGCTTCTCCTATCCCGGCTTTTCATGTCAAACCATTATCCATCAAGTCCGATTTACCAACACCACTTTGGTCCGGTCCGCCTTCTTGATTTTGTTGAGATACTCTACGAACTCGTTGTATTGCTCTGGGTCATACACCCCCTCCAACCGCGTATTGCGCCGAATGTAGAGAAGCCCCGATTCACCAAACTGAAACTCGGCTGAGTAGCTACCAAAATCAGACTCAATCTGAATTGGCTCCGGCAACACCTCTGGATAGTAGCCATCGGGGATGGAAATGGAAACCGTGTCGATATTCTCGTAACCATAGGTCAGCTCCATGCGTGTTTGCCGGTCATCCATGGGTACATAGCTGTGATTGCTCTGGCTGAATAGATTGGGGGTCACAAACATGCGCTTACCACTTACATTGGCCACACGCCGAGCAGAAATCTTTGCTTTCACGGTGCCTTGCACCAATCCCTCTCGGTCTTCGGTAAAGCTCACCGATTGGGTCTCAAAGCTGGGCAAGGAAGTCATGCTGTACAGCCACTTTCTCTGGTCTTCCTCGTCCTCTTTCTGGATGGCACCTATGCTTGACACATCGTATTGCATACCCTTGCAGAGAGTGGAAAAATCCATTTCTGCATTTCCTTGTGCATCGATAGCAACCTGAGCCCAGGTATAGGCCGCATTGTCCTGTGGGGTGTACTGCTGCGTTTTCACTACCGCCCCACCATAGTCGGTGATCATGAGTACATCCCGATTGCCTGTAAACAACCCCGGATTATTGAAAGGCCCCGTTTGGCTGGTACACTCCAGCCATAAGGTATCAGCACCGTTGGGCACCCCCAAAATCACGTGATTGAAGGAGCTGTAAGGGAATTCTTCCTTCAAGCCCCAACCGAGAGCGCTCGGCCCAGATTTCACCAAGGTATAATGCGAAGGGATGCCCGCCGCATCCAGCATGGCCTGCATGTAGAAGCTAAGGGCCTTGCAGTCCCCGTACCCTTGCTCGTCTACAAAGGCCGTTTTGAATGGCTGCCACCCACCCAGCCCTAGCTGGATGCTCACGTACCGGGTATTGTTCTGCAAATGCTCGTACAAAGCCCGCACTTTCGCTTCGGTGGTATTATGCTCAGCCGCAATGGCCCTGAACTCCTCCTTCTTATCCTCGGGCAGGTCGTTTCGTCCCTCATTCAGTCGACGAATAAAGTCCCCGTAGCCCCTCCAGGTACTCATATCGCCGGTATAACCCTCTACCTGAAAAACGGTGGGTGCCGTCACCACGGCTGGCAACACCTCTAAGGGCGAATTCATCAGCGGCTCGAACGAGATCGGCTTCCGGTTCTTTATCTTCCACAAATAGGAGATTTTATCCTCGTAAGGCGTAACCTGCGGCTCCTCCACATTGTACCCGCGGTACCGGAAATCATTCCCCTTAGGTACTACCACTCGGAATTGACTATCCTCCAGGGCCACTTTTTCCTCATCCAGTGGCTCCCATACTGGGTAAAACATCATGTTGGTGGTGGTAATGGTATAAGAATACTCCACCGTATACGGATAGTCGTGGTACTGCAAATCCGCTACCTTGATCCTATTATCCGATAGTACACTGATGCTAGAAAAATTACTGTAGTCGTCGATTTCCTTGCGCTTCAACGTCCGCACTTTTTTTCCTGACTTATCGTACACTGCCGCCCGAATATCACTTACGGAATTAAGCTTGCTGTAGGGAATCACCAAATAGGCTTGCTTGTCAGCATGCCGATTCAGAATCGTAATAGCCACCGAATAGGTGTGGAGCGCCTTGCCCGGATTGAGCACTTCAAACGTTTCGTCCCACTTTCTAATCACGGCATTGGCATCTGCGGAAAGTACTTTGGGGACCGGTCCGTAGGATTGGCCCAGAGCCATCGTACCCACGAAGCAAAAGGCCAAGATGAACACCCTTCTCATCATATTATTCCACAATTTTTTTGAGTACAATCTGCCCATCATTTTTGGCAATTACCATGTTTACAAACTCCCTCAGATTGGGGTATTCTTCTACCGAGTACTGAGCTTGGGGTAAACTCAGCTTACTGATAATGGTAAGCTGGGATCCGCTCTGCTGATAAGTAAGGCGATAAGTACCCGCCCGGTTGGGCAGGGCGAACATTGTGCTTTCGGGCACCTCCTCTACCTCGTAGCCCTCAGGCAACTGTATTTGAAGCATGGTGGTTTGCTCGCTACCCACGCCCCTATCCACAGGAAATCGACGGGTTTCCGCTTTGAAAGGATTGTCCGAAAAACCATATCCTAGCAGGCTATTCAGGTAAATCCGGTCACCAGTAGCCATCGCCACCTCATACGTTTCTGCCTCCCAGCTTTCATTCAATGCTCCGCCGGTAGCTACTTGGTTATCCAGAGAATAGTTGCTGAACTCCCATTCGGTATGATCTCCCTTAAAGTCCTGATCCCGCACTTCTTCGCCATCCTCGGCTACCATTTCTAACACCTGCAACGATTGATAGCCCTGGGTAGCCAATCTCACTTGTCCCGTAATGGTACCGTCCTCTGCAATAGTAAAAGCACCTCTCATCGTCTGGCGGTTGGGGTTCCCGCCCTTCACCTCAATCCAATTTCCACCCCCACCGTACAGAATGCGGCCATTCCCATTCAGACAGCGGAAAGGAATCATATCCAAGGGCATGTCCGGATCTGTCATATCCAAAAACATCCCTTTGTCCGCATCTAGCTGTACATAGGCCAGGGCATAGTTGTAATCCGACAACAAGGGGAAGAAAGGGTTGATGACACCGTTGGCTCGGGTACTCAAAATCACCGGATAGGCCGTCAGTCCTGCCTCACGCAGCAAGTGGACGGTTAACAAATTAAGGTTGCTGGCATCCCCTTCTTGTTCCTTGTATAATTTCCTGATCTCATGGTCGCCGTAGATGCCAAAATTGCCGTTCCACTCAAAATTCTCCTTCATGTGGTTGCCAATCGCCTCTATGATCTCCATCGGCTCCGTCATACCTTCCGTCAGCGAGCGGGCCAGCTCCTTCGTCTGGGGAATCCCCTCTATGATCTTACCGAAATAAAAGGACTCCATGAGTTCCCTCTCAATATCGGGCCAGTTCTTGGAAAAAGTAGTGGGAGGAGTTCCCGCAAACTGAATCATATAGATCTCCATTGATACCGCCGTCCGGTAGTTGTCAATGTTGTTTACATAGGACTCCGATTTTAGGGCGGGCATATTATTGGCATAAAACACCCGCTTATCCACATTCACCTGCATTCTTCCGCCGCCCACGTCTAACATCCGGGAAGAGGTCCCTTTCACCATGCTGTTGACCGTCTCGAAGCCTTTTTGACGGAAATCGAAAAACAAGAATTCGGGGAGGTTGAGCTCCAGTACCTGCTCACGAATGGGGATGCTACGCTGAAAGGCGAATTCGCGGGCACCAAATACAAAACTGTTGATTCCAATGGTGTAGTTGTACTCCAAATCGAGCACAGAACCCACCTTCACATCCGGGAAAGTCACCGTAGTCCTACGCAACTCATCAGTTACTTTTTCTACAGATTGATGCTCCCTTCTCAATTTTTCAGTCTGTACCGCACCGTTCTCATAGTTGGTTACAAACCCTTTCACACCTACCAATCCAGTAGTCAGCACGGGAATTTTGTAGGTACCCCAATCCAACCCATCTGCCGAAAGGATTTTTATTCTCAGGGTCCGCTTCACCTTTACATTGTAGAGGTCAGAAAAGTACACCTCACGTAAATCTCCCAGAATCACCGCGTCCGCAGTACTGTCCAGCGGATACACCTCCATCTTCAGATCGGGGGCGGGTACTTTTCCTAACTTAATTTCGAGGGCTTGTGCGTGAGCAAACAACGTGGTTGCCAGAATAAAAAGACTGGCAATAGATAAACTGCGCATAGTATGGTGGTCTTGGTATTGAGAATTTCTGTAACAATAAATGCTAGTACCTATCTGATTGAAATAGAGTCTAGTAGTTAATTGGTAATTGTAAAATTAAAATATTTATACCAACTAATAAAAAGAATTCGATTGATGCGGTAGTCCAGCACACCAATACGGTTTTTTACATCTTGCGCTCCCAAACCCTCTGCTTCGCATGAACATCGATCAACTTCGCAACGAAACCCAAGGAACCCAGCACGTCATTCACCTGAATAACGCTGGAGCCTCCCTCCTCCCCGATCCCGTCATGGCCGTCATGACCCAATACCTGGCCGAAGAGGCTTGCTACGGTGGATACGAAGTAGCCGCCAGACACCAGTCGGCCTTACAGGGATTCTACGCTACGGTGGCTCGCCTGCTCAATGCCCGGGAAGAGGACATCGCCTACACTACCAGCGCTACTGATGCCTGGACCAAGTTGTTTTATTCGTTGGGCTGGCAAGCAGGAGATGTTATCCTGACGGGGCATTCGGAGTATGCCAGCAACTACATCGCTTTTTTGCAAATGCAGAAAAAGTATGGGGTGAATATTGAGGTGATCCCCAACGATGAGCAAGGCCAGGTATCGCTAAAGGCGCTAGAGGCCGCACTAAGCCCCAAAGTAAAGCTAGTAGCCCTCACCCACATGCCCACTAACGGAGGGCTGGTAAACCCGGCCGAAGCCGTAGGGGCGCTCACCCAAGCCCACGGAGCTTTGTATCTGTTAGATGCCTGTCAGTCGGCTGGGCAGTACCCACTAGACGTGCAGAAGCTGGGCTGTGACATGCTCACCGTCACCGGCCGCAAGTACCTGCGTGGTCCCCGCGGAACAGGATTTATGTACGTGAATGAGCGAGTGCGAAACACCTACGAACCCATGATCCTGGACCTGTTTAGTGCCCAATGGACCGCCAAGGGCCAGTATGAGACACGACAAGATGCCCGGGTATTCGAAATATGGGAGCACAACTTGGCGGCCAAGCTGGGTCTGAAAAAAGCGATAGAATATGCCCTGGAGTTGGGCCTGGAAAACATCTGGAAACGGGTACAGCACGTGGCAGATTATCTACGGAAATCCACAGAGGCCATACCCC
>DMST01000117.1:42030-56623 GCA_003454975.1 Cytophagales bacterium
ACCCGGGGTTTCAGTGAAAGATCTGGGCACGGCCCGCAGCGGCATTGTAAGCCTGGATATAGAAAATAAAGAGGCCGCTGAGGTGATGCAAACCCTTCGGCAGCGCAAAATCAACACCTCGCTGATCGTACCCAGCGGCACCTTGCTAGACATGCAAGACCGAAAGCTGGGAGAGATGATCCGTGCCTCCGTACATTATTATAATACCGAGGAGGAAATTGACGTATTCGTTCGGATACTGAAAGGCATTGTCTCTTGATAAAAAGGGGGCTAAAAGTTGACAATTCCACTATTTAACCCACTCGAGCCGAGTTGGACTACAACGATTGGTTCCAAGAAATCAGACGTTGCTTTTACCACAAAAACCGAAGTCCTGCATTCAGAGTGCGGCCCGCCCCCTGCTGCCTACCGGCAACGAACTGTGTTGTTTGCATTTCCCCTTCCAGCAGTCCAGGAATAATCTGCACCTTACCTCCCACACCAGCTTGTACAAAATAACCACTGAGCAGTTGCTCAGTACCATAAATGGGCCAGTACTCGGTCATGGCGAAAAAGGTCAGTCGGCTGTTGGGGAAATAGCTGAGAAACCCCTTCACCGGGCTTTCCACCAAATGGCCTTGAGCATCGCCTTCCCGATCAAAGCTAGCCCAAACGGCGGCATCAATAAATACTTGCCATTTGGAAGCTAGCTGATGGTCCCAGAGCAGCTGCGTGACCCACAAATACCGGTCACGGTCCAGCCAAGGCTGATTGCGCATGTCTCCTTGCAGATTAGCCGCCACAGGAATCAAGAACGTACTTTGTAGCGAGATCCGTTTTTGCTTGGCAAAAGGAAGCCATTTCACTTTAGGGCCGGCATAAGCGACTCCTGTACGGGCCATGTTGTTGTTCTGAAACCGAAATAAATTGAAGGCAGACTCGGTAGGCTCGCCGATGCGAACACTACGCACCCATACCTCACCTCCTACATTCCACCGATCACTCACCCCAGTCATTACCGAATTGATGGACGCAAACCAAGTACCACGCTGGCCCAAGGTCTCCCGCATACCCTCAGCATCGAAGGCTACCGTTTGGGTATATAGGTTATTATAATGCTTGGCCTCCCACTGCCCAGGCTGCAGTAGCACCGAGGGAGTATACGCTTGAACATTGAGTCGCTGAGCCATAACGGCACTCGAAATCAACAAACCAGTGATAATCAGTAGTATACGCATGTACCAAAGATGGCAAAGGCCCGGGGAACGAATCGTCCGCCCACAGACATCGCCTTGAGTGTAGCAGGGATAAGATTTTCTGATAATTTTGTTTTGTCGGGAAGCAAACACGGGAGATGGTCATGACACTGCAAGAATTACAATCGCTGGTGCGCGAGGGAGAACACTCCACCCTGGAATTCAAAAGGAAAGCCAACCATCCGGACAAGATCATGAAGGAGGTGGTGGCCTTTGCCAACACCCAAGGGGGCACCCTGCTGGTAGGGGTAGATGACAACGGGAGTATCCCGGGGGTAAAGCATGTGGAGGAGGAGTATTACGTGCTAGAACAAGCCTTGGACCGCTACTGCCGTCCCAAAGTTGACTATTCGCTTTCCATCATCCGCATGAATGACTTGCGAGGAGTTCTCTATTTGCAGGTAAAAGAGAGTGACCGCAAACCCCACGTGGTCATAGAGAATCTGACCACGGGTAAAGGAATAGCCTACGTACGGGTGGCGGACCGTAGCATGCAGGCCAGCAAGGAGGCGCGTGAGATTTTGCGAAGAAGACGCAAAAACAAGGATATTCAATTCACTTTCGGAGAGAAAGAGCGGTTGTTGATGGAGTATTTGGCAGAGCACTCCTTTATAACCTTACCTCAGTTTTCTAAGCTAGCCCGCCTTAACCGTTACCGGGCCGCCCGCACCCTCATCTTATTGGTATTGGCCAATGTACTGGATTTGATTCCACAGGAGACCGGTGAGGATCATTATAAAATAAAGCCTGATTCAAGCTACCAGTACCAACCCCTCAACTAATACCAGGGTCCTTTTAATAACTAATTGCGGAAGAAGCAACTCAATTTAGTTTCTTTTCACCAGATATAGCACAAGTAAGTTTTGGTAGATTTTTGATGAAAATCATTATTAGCAGGATACACTTTCAAGCAATCCAATAAAACAACGCAACATTTTACCAAAAACTTACGTTAACAATAATACAATCGATCAGTCAAATTTTTAAATAAGGAGGTAGGTATGTTCGGGGCCATGTTTATTATAGCGTTGATTGGAGTACTGATATACGCTCCCGTACAGCGCATTCGCAACCGGTCTTAAAAAAATTCTATTGCGGAGTTATAGTGTTTAGTTAGTGTAGGCGGACCTATGTCCGCCTTTTTTTATTCCCCTCATTATTTGCAGCCGAAGCCCAGCAACCAAAATCCTCCTATGAAAATCAGGATGAGAGCCAGAAGTGGAAAATTCATTAAGAATTAAAAATATAACCATCAACATTATCCCAACATCCCCTTCTTTGCAGCCAAACTACTGCCCGGCATTTGCGTTGGGATACTATGGCATACCAACACCTTTTCTTCGACCTGGACCACACCCTCTGGGATTTTGACCGGAACAGTACCGAAACCTTGCGCGAGCTCTATAGCGAGTTTGACTTTGAAGGGCGATACCAGTTCAGCGAAGACCGTTTTCTCAATACCTTCCTAGAGGTAAATCACGCCCTGTGGATGGATTACAACCACGGCAGGATTGACCGCAACCACATCCGTACTCGCAGGTTTGACTTGGTGTTGGACGCACTGGATGCTTCGGCCACGGATAGACCTGCCGACTTGGGCGAGGTGTACCTGGCCCGCTGCCCGCTGAAGCCCCACACCTTGCCGCATACCCATGATGTACTGGACTACTTACAGGCCAAGGGCTACGCCCTCCATATCATCACCAATGGCTTTAGCGATGTGCAAGACAAAAAGCTGAAAGCCGCAGGGCTAGACCACTACTTCGATGTGGTAGTGACCAGCGAAACCAACGGACACAAGAAACCCTCTCCTGAGATATTCTACTTTGCTCTGCAATCTGCAAAAGCCGACCTTGACAATTCTCTGATGATTGGGGACAATCTGGAAACGGATATTGCTGGAGCACAAGCCATAGCCATGGACCAGGTGTTCTTTAACCCACGCAAGCACTACCATCCGCACCGGCCCACCTTCGAAATCAGTTCTCTGGATGAAATGAAGACCTTCTTGTAAGGACCTTCGGTAGGCAAATCGTATTTTCACGCCCAACCTACCTACTTAATTCACTACACATGCGTACTACCTATGCCGCTGCTGCGCTGCTTAGCCTGAGCATCCTTTGGGGATGCACCACCACCGAATCTCAGGAGAAGGCAGACCTGATTATCCTCCAAATGAACGATGTCTACGAGATTGCCCCGCTGGAAGGTGGCAAGGTAGGCGGCTTGGCCCGGGTAGCCACACTTAAGCAACAGCTAGAAAGTGAGGCCCCCGTCATCACCATCCTTTCCGGTGACTTTCTCAGCCCATCCCTTACCGGTACGCTGGAATACGAAGGAAAGAAAATTGCCGGTCGGCAAATGGTAGAATCGCTGAATGCCTTGGGACTAGACTACGTTACTTTTGGCAATCATGAGTTTGACTTGAAAGAACCTGACTTGCTCGCCAGGATTGACGAGTCAGATTTCACTTGGATCAGCACCAACACTTTTCATGTCACCCATGGAGACACGCTGCCTTTTACCCAAAAGGGGGCTCCACTACCTCGCTCTGTAGTGCACTCCATCCCTTTAGGCGAGGACACCCTACGGCTAGCCTTCATCGGCATCTGCTTACCCTTTACCCTGAAGCCCTTCGTATACTACAACACCGAATACCGGCAAGTGGTAAGCCAGGAGCTCGCCAAGCTGAATGACCAGCCCCACATTCCTTTAGCTATTACACACCTCAACATTGCCGACGACGAGCGCTTTGCTCAAAATAACCCTGAGTTTCCTCTTATCATGGGCGGGCACGACCATGACAGCATGCGCGTAGCGGTGAATGATTCCTACATCATCAAGGCCGATGCCAACGCAAAATCAGTAGCTGTTCACCGCCTTTGGTATCAGGAAGACGGTACAGTGGAGATCAAGACCGACATCATCCCGATCACCAATCAGCTAGCCGAAGAGCCAGAAGTATTGGCCGTGATCAACAAATGGCAGGGCATTGCCGATGCAGCCATGCTGAAAATGGGGTACAATCCCACAGAGGTACTCATACATACTGACTCCGTACTGGACGGTCGCGAATCGATCATTCGCAATGAGCCCAGCTACTTGGGTACACTTACCTGCGATGCCATGCTCTACGCCGATACTTCCTTCACAGACTTGGCGGTATTCAATAGCGGGTCTATCCGGCTCGATGATCAGATAGAAGGCACCGTGACTATGTACGATGTGCTGCGCACCTACCCCTACGGTGGACCCATCAAGCGTACCACTATGACAGGTGCCGATTTGCAAATAGTACTGAACAACGGCCGAGCCAACAAGGGATCTGGAGGATACCTGCAAACCACACAGGTGCAATACACAGGCAGCACCTACCTTATCCGAGGGGATACCCTGGAGCCCGACAAGGAGTACTCTTTGTTTGTAACCGATTATATGAGCGGTGGCAAAGAAAGCAATCTGGAAATACTAAAGGACTTTACTTATCAGTACGACACGGCTACGGTATTTCGTAATGCTACCAAAAACGACTTGCGGGACGTAGTAGCTAGCTATATGAAGTACCTGGAATCAGAAAAGTAGGCCCCTTGGTAAGCTTGCCAAAGCCAGAAAGAGATACGCCGTTAGCTCACCTCCAGCTGAAACCCCACTCCGTGGATGTTGGTAATCTTTAGACTGGGGTCGTGCCGTAGGTATTTGCGCAGGCGGCTGATGAATACGTCCAGACTGCGCCCTAGAAAATAGTCGTCATCACCCCAAACGGTTAACTTTTAAAACCTAATCTCAAGTAAACGATATTAATACTATGTTTCCCAAACATGAGTGTATACAATAAAAAGGACAACTTAATACAAAAAGAAATGACATTAAGTTAATATTATTACCCCCACACTACTCCCATTTACCTACCATTACCTATATTTGCCCACCATTACTGAGATATACCAAGATACCGATTAGCACATGGATAACACATCTTTCATTGAAAAGGCCACTAAACAAATAACCAATCTCGATCCAAATATTTCCTTTCGGTATGTTCAGGCACTCAAAGATTCTCTAAGCATTGATCTAGAATGGCAAGAAGGCTCCGCTCCTAAATGCAGCAATGGGAGGGAATTAGCTGAAAGGTATGGCATTGGAATTGATTCACTAACTAGGTATGGTGTGCTATTAGACATGAATAATAGCGTCGACTTTCTGGCCACAATGGGAGTTAACCTTACAATGCCCCAATTCAGAGGAAAATACAACAAAAATCACCTGAAAGAATTCTTCGACAAAGAGATCGTAACTTCACTCCCAAGAGGAAAAGGGCGTTTAGTATTTACTTATGCCCAACTATTGCATCTTACTGAAACATTGGTTAAGCTTAAGATACCTACTAAACTTCAAAAGCTTTTGGATGAGAGAAATAAATGAAACCAAACTATTTTATCCTTTCTATCCAATAAAAAGAAAGAACGACTTTATTTTCACTGGTCGTGACCTAATATTAGAAAGGGTCCTTGAAAGTATCTCTGTACCAGAAAGTACACTAATCATTTTCGGAGAGAGGCAAGTAGGAAAAACTTCATTTATGAATCAGATCATAAATGTGATAATGAACAAAAGCTCTTTTTCTGAAAATTACAGTCACATCACTTCAAATTTCACAAATCAACCAACCTGTATTTCCGTTGATAACACAGCTTTTTGCAAGAACTTACAGGGCTTGCTCGCATCGATAATTATTTCTCCCAGCAAATATGGACTAAAGCGTTTATTTCAAGATGCCTACGAGAATGATTCAACCGTTCAATCTATTATTAAGGAAACAACTGAAATAACTTCGAATATTTCATTATTAAAATACAGAAACTTACACAAAAAAAACGTTTCTATATTAGACACTAAAATTGACGCCCCCAATACCATTCACGACTATTTTCACAGGTTGATATCACACCTCAGCGAAAAATACAACACTGAGTTGATTTTTTTTATTGATGAATTTGACCTTCTAGAAGACAAAAACGGAGTAGGTAAATTTATCAAAAGCCTACAAGACACTAGATTTGTGTTTGTTGGAATTGGAGAAAACGCAAGTGATTTAGTCAAAGATCATCAATCTATCAGAGCAAAATTGTACGGCAACTCCTTCCGAATACCAGTATTTAACCAGAATGAGTTCATTAATATCTTCGAGCGCGTAGAAGAACAAATCCGAATTAATCAAAAACTTTCGCTAAGATTTAGCAAGAGTTATTTACAAAAAGCTTACAATGACTCATCTGGCTTACCTGGTTATGGTCATTTAATAGGCCTTCACACATTGAGTATCGTTAAAAAAAGACATAAAAAAAATCCCCAAAAGAACCTTGAAGTTAATGAAAAAGATTACCAAAAAGCTATCGAAAGAATTTTTCAAATAGACTTATATAATTTTGAATACGCCCTAGACCAAGTCAATTATAGCAATGTAAAAGACATTTTAGAAGATCAGCCGAACAAGAGGGAAATCTTACTAAAGCTAGCGACATTAAACTCCTTTGGGATTGATCAAAGTGATCTTTTTAGCAATATTAACAAATCATATCGTCGGGGATTTCAAGAAAATCTAGAAATACTGTCACGTGGCAAAATCCCTATTCTAAAAATTCAAGGCGAAACAATTAAATTCAATGATCCCTTGCTCAGGGTTGCTATTAATGTAGTAAGGCATCTTTACGAAAACTAATTTCAAAACCTTTTCAACTTTATAGCTCTAACCCACCAACCACCTCCAGCTGAAACCCCACTCCGTGGATGTTGGTAATCTTTAGACTGGGGTCGTGCCGTAGGTATTTGCGCAGGCGGCTGATGAATACGTCTAGGCTGCGCCCTAGAAAATAGTCGTCATCACCCCAAACAGAGAGCAGAATCTCCTCCCGCTTTACTACCTGTGGGCAGTGCTTTAGCAAGCAAGTAAGCACCTCCGCTTCGCGCGCAGTTAAGCGACGTGTTTCCTCAGGATGCGTAAGCGTGAGGGTAGCAGAGTCGAAAGAATACTCTCCTAAACCAGAGTTTACAGTAGGCTTGGGGCTAGGCGCTACTCGGCTACGCCGCAGGAAAACCTCCATCCGAGCGATCAGTTCTTCAATACTAAATGGCTTAAGAATATAGTCGTCACCCCCCAAGGCGAACCCCTTCAGACGGTCCTCCTTCATGGACTTGGCCGTCAGGAAAAGAATAGGCACCTGCGTATCTTGTTTGCGGATCTGCTCCGCGAGCGAGAACCCGTCCTGCTTGGGCAACATCACGTCCAGTACACACAAGTCGAAACCACCTCGTTGGAAGGCTTCCCAACCGGCCTGACCGTCCTCACAGCGGGTAATGTGGTAGCCTTGCAGGCTTAGATTGTCCTCTACCACAAATCCCAGATTGCGGTCGTCCTCTACCAACAGAATGTGGGCTTTCGGTTCGTTCATCTTTGCTTTGGAAAAATAAGTGTGAAGCTGCTCCCTTGCCCCAATTCACTTTCCAACTTCACGTCACCGTGATGCCTTTGCATCATCCGCTTCACATAGGTAAGTCCCAGGCCAAAGCCTTTCACATCGTGCAAGTTGCCCGTAGGCACGCGATAGAAGCGGTCAAAAATGCGTTTTTGATCCTTCGACGATAACCCTAGCCCTTCATCTGACACACGTACCCAACCGCGCTTGCCTTCACATCCCGTGGTAATGGTAATTTTGGGGGAATCATCGGAGTATTTCATAGCGTTATCCAGCAGGTTAAATAGCATGTTCTTCACGTGCAGTGAATCCGCAAGAATAATACAAGACTCCGTCAGATCCGCCTCAAGTCTTCCGCCATTTTCCTCCAATACCGGGGCGTGCTGGTCCAGCACCTCCTGCACGGTGTCTGCGAGAATGATGGGCTCGAGTCGTAAACGTTCCGTTCCACGATCGGTGCGGGCTACCTGCAGTACCCGGTCTACCTGGGACAGTAGACGGTTGGCCTCTTCACTAATGATACCTGCATAATTGTGCACCCGGGCCATGCCCCCCTTCATGTCTGGGTCTTTCAATACTGCACTGCTAATGGCCATGGTGGAAAGGGGCGTTTTAAACTCGTGGGTCATGTTGTTTATAAAATCGCGCTGCACCTCCGAAAGCCGTCTCTGGCGGGTCATGATGACCAAGGTATAGCCAAAAAAGCCCACTACAAGTAACGTGAGTACCGCGCCCCCCACAATGAGCGCCGTTTGGCCAGTAAGCGATGCTTGTTTCTGCGGGAACAGCACCCCAAAATAGTAGTTATCCTTGTCCAGCCGGGGCAGCTCTGTGGGCTCTGCAGCCACTGCATCCGTTGCCAGTGCTACGTAGTTGCCGTATGCTAGCTGCTCATTGTTACAGTCGTAAACCCCATATTCAAAGTCCTCCTGCACATTGCGCGCTTGCATATTTCGGGTGAGGAAGATCTCCAGGGCATTGGCATCAATCACATCGTTTACCATCACAATGTAATAGTTGTCCGACAGCTGATCTACCGGATCAATCAACGGCCCTTCGGTCCCGTTGAACGCACGGATCTCCTGCGCCGTCTCTTTGAGCGCCATGTGCACACTTTGGCTAAACTCCTTCTCCTGCAAAGTAAGGGCACGCACCAACCAAAAAGCCTGCGTAGTAAGCAACGCTACAATGGTGAGCAGTCCCAACCCCGTAACCCATCGTATTGTATTTCTTGACACCCTTCGAATGGCGATTTTGGATTGACGATTGACAATTGGAGAGTCGTGCAGCAGCAAGCGGAAACTTGCCCTTCGGATTCCGCTACTATAGCCCAAACCAATATCCTAATGTATACGGAATTGGCCCCAGTAAGCTGGCCATTAACATCTCATTAACAATTCTTCGAAACTCATTAACACGGGTTTTGGCAGGAAGTGGGCTCCTTTGCTACTGTCAAACAAAACATATCTAGCAATGAAAAAAGTAATCCTTATCGTAGGGTTAGCCGTAGCTACCCTTACCTCCGCCTTTGCTCCGGAATTTGCCGCCGCATTCCAATGGGAGGAGACTGCAGTGAATGTGGGCAAGATTCCTCAGAACATACCCCACGTAGTAAAATTCACCTTCACCAACGAAGGAAATGCTCCACTGATCATCAGCCGTACCCAAGGCAGTTGCGGATGCACCGCTAGCGAGTATAGCCAAGAGGCCATTGCACCCGGAGCTGAAGGCTGGGTAAAAGCCACCTACAACGCCGCGAAATCAGGGCCATTCAACAAAACGGTTACTGTTTTCTCTAATGTGGAAGGCAACCCCGTGGTCCTTACCCTGAAGGGGGAAGTCACTACCGATTGATTTGATTTGGGCGATTGATGAACAGTACGATTGGGGAGGCATTACGGAGCTCCCCTTTTCTTATTCTAACCCATCTATATTCGCCGCTATAGGATTAATCTTTCTGGGCGAAATAAATAATCTCATCATCCATAAAGGCGTGCCGGGCTACACGTTTGGGGTCCATCTCCATCACGTACCTGTCCTCTTTCACCCTGAAGCCAGCCCGTTCCATCCGCTTGCCGTAGTCCAGACCAAACAACCGCACATGGTCCGTCTGTAGGAAAGCCTCCTCGCGGGCCTTAGGGTCTGTGATCGTAGGATCCTCGTACGTCACCTCCAAGTCATAGTCTTGCGGACTCTGCATAATGGCCCAACCGCCCGGTTTCAATACCCGCCGAATCTCGCCCATTGCCTTAATGTCATCGTCCACATGCTCCATTACGTGGTTACAAAACACGATGTCGAAGGTATTGTCCTCGAAAGGAATTTCGTGTACATCGAAATGCACATCAGCCAATGGGCTTACCAGATCCCCCGTGGTATAGTCCAGGTTTGGCATCTTCTTGAACCGACTAATGAAAGAGGCCTCTGGAGCAATGTGCAGCACTTTATGCTGGGCCTCAAAAAAATCCGTCTTCTCTTTTAGGTACTGCCACAGGAGGCGGTGGCGCTCCAATGACAAACAATGGGGGCACAAGGCATTGGGCCTTGGAGGCATGCGGCCATAAGGCAGAAACTTACGAAAGGTATGGCCACATACGGTGCACTCCACGGTATTACCCCGGTAAAAGAATCCCACCATGGGGAGTACCAAGTGAGCAAACCGCTGAAGAATATGGCGGGGAATTTTCCGGATAATAAAACTAATCAGTCGTTTCATGCCTCTAAGAAAAAGGAGCGCAAATATACAACACGGTCCGAGGAATGTGGAAAAAGGAAACAATAATCCCCACCTGTACGCAACCTAGGCCGGAATGTGCAATAACCACTCCGAACATGTAAATAAGTGTTAACAGACTGCTTTTTGGGCCGGATGGTACGTTAAACCCATAACGTAATCACTAGTTTTGTAGTCGAAAACGCAACAAATGTCATAAACCTCAATCTTGCATGAAAAGAACACTAATCATAGTAGGCGCCGTTGTAGGACTACTTTTGGTCGGTTATTTTGTTATGGGCCGATCTAGCGCATCTTCCGATGCGGACTTGATTACCCAGGTAGTGCGCGGTGAATTCCGAGTAGAAGTAACTACTACCGGTGAATTGGAAGCCAAAAAATCTACCAACATCATGGGGCCGGCTAACGGTCTTCGACAAGCCCGTTTGTACGAGGTGACCATCCAAAACATTGTACCCGAAGGCACCAAGGTAAGAAAGGGCCAATGGGTAGCTTCTTTGGATCCTTCCACATTGAACGACCGAATCGCTGATGCACAGAATGAATACGAGCAGAGTGCCTCGCAATATGATCAAACGCAGCTAGATACAGCTTTAGAGCTGCGCGCTGCGCGCGACGAGATTGAGAATCTACGCTACGGATTACGTGAAGCCGAGCTGCAAGTAGAACAGTCGGCTTTTGAGCCCCCTGCTACCCAAGAGAAGCTGAAAATTGACCTGGAAAAGGCCAAGAAAAAGCTGGTACAAGCCAAGGAGAATTACGAGCTGAAGGTGGCCAAGGCCAAGGCCCAAATGCGCGAGGCGGCTGCCAAATTGCGCGAAGACCGCTCTACCCTTGACTTCTTGATGAACCTGAACCAGGAGTTCCGCATCATGGCTCCTGAAGATGGCATGGTGATCTACCGCCGAAACTGGAACGGGAAACGGATTGCAGCCGGTGACCAAATTAATGCTTGGGACCCCACCGTGGCCACACTGCCAGACTTGAGCAAGATGGTATCTCGCACCTATGTCAACGAGGTCGACATTCGTCGCATCAAGTCTGGCCAGGAAGTAGAGATTGGGTTGGACGCATACCCTGACAAGCGCCTCACAGGTGTGGTAACACGCGTAGCCAATGTGGGAGAGCAAAAGAAAAATTCTGATGCTAAAGTATTTGAGGTATCTATTGAAGTAAACGAGGCAGATACCACCCTACGTCCGGCCATGACCACTAGCAATACCATCGTGGCTGAGGTAGTTTCCGATGTGTTGTACATTCCCTTGGAATGCCTGCACTCTCAAGGTGACACCCTCACTTTCGTATACATTCCCAAAGGATCCGGCATTAGCCGTCAGGAAGTACGCGTGGGCGCTTCTAATGCCAACGAAGCGGTGATAGTGGCCGGACTGGAAGAAGGTCAGGACCTGTTTTTATCTATCCCAGAATCCTCCCGGGTGAGCTCAAACGCCATACGCCTGGAAGACGATGACGAGCAGCTAACGGCCAATCGCTAATGCGGGAACGTATTAAAGCCAATTTTGCCATTGCCGCCGAGGCAGTGATGGCAAACCGGGTGCGCTCATTCCTTACCGCTCTGGGTATCATATTCGGAGTAGCCGCCGTGATTGCCATGATGGCCATCGGTAACGGAGCGCAGCAAGAAATTCTGGAGCAGATCAAGCTAGTGGGTGTCAATAACATTGTGATTGAACCCGTGCTGGAGCAGTCCGAAGAAGACATTACCGAGGGAGGTGAAGATGAGGGTGGTTCTAATAAACCCGAGTTTTCTCCGGGACTATCCATGCAGGATGTTCAGAGCATTCTAAACATCGTTCCGGGTATCGATAAGATGAGCCCGGAGGTGATGGTAGATACCTACGTGATCAACAACGGCCTGCGCCGTACCTCCAAACTGGTAGGCGTAACCCCCTCCTTTTTTAATGTAAGCAACCTGCCTCTATCAAGCGGCCGAATGTTTAATGACGACCAGCTGGAACGCGGCCTGCCTGTGTGTATCATCGGTAGTGGCGTGAAGGCCAAGTTTTTCCCGCAAGAGGATCCCATAGGAAAAATCTTAAAGTGTGGTCCCCACTGGCTGGAAGTAGTAGGCGTACTGCAGGAACGTCGTGTATCTCAAGCCGCCATTGACAACCTGGGCATCCGTGATTATAACATGGACGTGTATACGCCCATCAAAACCATGCTAATTCGCTTTCGCAACCGTGCCAAAATCACGGAAGATATGTTGGGCGGCGGCGGTTTTGGCGGCGGTGGCCGGGTCATCTTTATAGGTGGAGGCAATGAGGAGGAGCAATCTCCAGACGCACAAAACTACCACCAGCTAGACCGCCTGGTAGTGCAAGTGGCACAAACAGAGAACCTAAGCAATACCGCCGAGGTAATTTCTCGTATGCTCTCACGTCGCCATTATGGAGTCGTGGATTACCAGATCACCATTCCCATTCAGCTACTAGAGCAGCAGCAGCGCACCAACGATATCTTCAACTATGTTCTGGCCGCCATTGCCGCCATTTCACTATTGGTTGGGGGTATTGGCATCATGAATATCATGTTGGCCTCCGTGCTGGAACGGATTAAGGAAATCGGTCTGCGGCTGGCTATTGGTGCCAAAAAGGACGACATCGTGATGCAATTTGTCCTCGAATCCGTGATGATTTCCATCAGTGGGGGCATCATCGGCATTCTTCTGGGGGTAGGCTTAGCCACCATGGTATCCAACCTGGCCGATATTCCTACGGTCATCTCTTTTGTTTCCATCCTAGTTTCATTTGGTGTAGCCGCTTTTGTCGGGCTGTTTTTTGGCATCTTCCCTGCCCGCCGTGCCGCACAACAAGACCCTATTACATCACTCCGCTATGAATAAATTTTTGTGTGCCCTATTCGGGCTCAACCTCCTATTCCTGAGCCCCATCCTGGCTCAGGAACAGGCCGAGTCGTTGCTCACGTTGGATGAATATGTGGCAATGGCCCGCGGGGAATCTCCCGCTGCTTTGCGTGCAGATACCCGCCGCGAAAACCGCTACTGGCAGTACCGCACCTTCCAGAGCCAGTACCGCCCACAGCTGGTACTTAACAGTTCCTTACCGCAGTACTCCAACTCCATCCAGCCGGTTACCCAACCCGACGGTAGGATCGAATTTCGCCCAATCAATCAGAACACCTCACGTCTTTCTCTGGGGCTCCAGCAAGTAGTCCCCTGGACCGGCGGTACCGTTTCTGTGGTGAGTTCTGTACAGCGGTTCGATAACTTTTCGGTAGACTCAAACAACGTCAACTACCAAAGCAATCCTTTCTTTTTCCGCTTCACCCAGCCGTTGACATTGTTCAATGAATTCAAATGGGATCGGGCCATCTCTCCTTTGGTATTTGAGGAGTCAAAACGTGCGTATGTGGAGGAAATAGAGGAGCTTTCTCAGCAAGCCACTCGGCTGTACTTTAGCCTACTATTGGCTCAGCGTAGTTACGAGATTGCGGTGCAAAACGTGGCAAACAACGACGAAGTGTACAAAATTGCCCAGGGCCGATTTCAGCTGGGTAAAATCCCGGAAAACGATCTGCTACAGTTGGAGCTCAACCTAATGAACTCCCAACTAGCCGTTTCTCAAGCCGAGCTCGATTTTGAAACCGCTTCGCTGGAGTTAAAATCATTCGTGGGACTATCCCCTAGTGCTAACCTGGTATTGGCCGTGCCCCAAGACATGCCAGAATTCACCGTGGACATGGAAAAAGCTCTGGAACAGGCGGCAGCCAACCGATCAGAAGCGCTCAGCTTTGAACGACGGAAATTGGAAGCCGACCGGGACGTAGCCAGCGCAAGAGCCAATGCAGGAGTTAACGGTGATTTGGTGGTGGAATTTGGTGTTGCAGGTCAAGGCCAAACCCTGCCTACTGCAGCTGACAACTTGATTCCTAATACCGTGGCTAACGTAGGCCTTCGGGTTCCCATTCTCAACGGTGGACGCCTCAAGGCAGTGCGCGAAACCGCCGAAGCCAACGCCCGGTTGACGGAGTATACCCTGGCTCAGGACAAGATTACCTTTGAGCAGGAAGTAAGTACTCAGGTGCGTCAGTTTGAAATGCTGCGGGAACGGGTGAAAATCACCAAAACCAGCGAGGAGGTAGCCCAGCGCCGCTACGACACCGCCCAC
>DMST01000359.1:0-828 GCA_003454975.1 Cytophagales bacterium
AGGGCAGCACGCCCATGATGTTGGGGGCACCAAAGCGGCCCACCACCCGGAGCTGATTATTACGCCGCAGCTTGACCACGAATTCCCCTTCGGTTACCAGTACCAACTGATCGGTAGATTCTCCTTCCTGAAAAAGGTAGTCGCCTTTGGCGTACTGTACGGTTTCGCTTTGGTCGAGCAGCCACTGGAGCTGGTCGGCAGGTACGGAGGCAAATTCGGGGAAGGCTTGTAGTTTTTCCAGGAGGCTCATGGGATCGGCTAGGTTTTCCGTACTCAACATAAAGCCCACCGGGAATGATTCCAAGGCGGAGGTTTGATATGCTGGTGACGCTACTCAGATTAGGTTTGCAAGAGGTGCCTAGCTTCTCCAGGAATTTTCAAAAGTACCCAGTCAGGTTTACGAAATCGGGCGGATAGGGTCCCCTTTGGGCTGTCTTTGACAAAATGTACAAAAGGACGAACTCAGTGTCTGGCTTTGAATTCCCCCTGGGCCTCTTTAATTTTTGGTTTCTATACCCTAAGCATTTGTGCAGTGCAGCTGCACCCCGGGAAACCCTACGAACCATGAGACCTCACTATTTTGTCTTTCTTGCCCTTTTACTTGCCTCGCCCTTTTCTTCATTGGTTGCTCAGGAAGTGGTTATAGAAAAGTACCTTGCCTACGCACATTTTTGGGAGACGGGGTTTAAAGACATCCGCTATACCCAACCGGATGTATTGAGCCATCTATCGTTTGCCCTTCCCGGTTTTCAGGCTACATTTTCTGAAACCGATCCGGTAAGCCTCACCCTTTCTGCTCGGCTGGAGGCTGCGGCTAGCAGCCCCCAA
>DMST01000359.1:882-1150 GCA_003454975.1 Cytophagales bacterium
GTGCAAGAAACCACCCTGCGCGATGCCATGGGCCGGGCTTACGGCACACCCTTTATCATCCTCGATGCTACCGAGAATGACCAATCCGGCTTTGTGCTGGTGGCTAAGCAAGACCAACCCGCCTGGGAGGGACAACGCTTGGAATCTTTCCGTTATCCGGTGATTGAGATCCAGACAGTGCCCCTAGCAGGCGAAAAGACGGAGCACCGCATTCACTTTTACTCCCCGGCAGCCTATGCTGGGCTATTGGACTATTACAGCCGCTACG
>DMST01000359.1:1206-3241 GCA_003454975.1 Cytophagales bacterium
CAGCCGCTACGGCTGGCGAACGGACCCGAGGGTACCGAATAAAATGGTGGAATCGAGAAATAATGCTCGACTCGTGGGCCCGGTCAAATCGGTTCGTGAATATTTTCAGGACTCTACCATAACTGCCTTCTCCCAGGCCTGGCGGTTTAGCCCCGAAGGATTAAGGATCGGATACCGGCAATGGGATGCCGGCGCGGGCATGGTATGGGCCGATACGCTTACTGAGGTGAGCTGGCACGCCAACGGTGGGCTAAACCACGCGATCAGCCGCAATGCTTTTTTGGACGTAGGCGTTGACCCCTCTGACTTATCTGCCAAGGGTGAATTCCGATGGGATGAGCACGGCCACATTACCGCCCTCCGCTATTCTATGGACAAGGACTTTGCCACCTATACTTCCCAATACAATGCCCAAGGCCAACTGGAAAACTGGCAAGGAGGTACCCAGCTCAGAACCATCACTTACCAAAATGCGCTCCCCGTTAGCATGGTCTACACGGTATCAGAGGCAGAATATCGTACTACCTATACCTACGATGACCGCGGACGTACTGCTAAGATCCGGGAGGAATTGCCCAACGGCAGCGTGCAGATTACCGAAATTGTCTATGACGATGCCGCAGGCCGACGACTGGAAGCTTTCTCAAAATACCAGGATGCTAGCTTAGAGTCCATGGTGGAAGTAGAGAAGGTGCTGTATAACGAACACGGCCACCCCATAGAGCATATACATACGGCTACCGGTGACCCTGCGCTGTCTTGGTTTCGGCGGTATACCTATACCTATGATGCGCAAAACAACTGGACTCAGCGCACCACCACCGACGCCTGGGACAAGTCCGACACCTACGGCGAAACGCTGGAGGTCCTCTCCCGAGTGCTTACCTATCACTAGGCTAAAACTGCCTGCCATCTTATCCCAGCGGAACGTAAGGGGGCCAACAGACTGATTGACTGCGCCGAGAAGGTCCGTGGCGAAGGATGGCCTTCTCCGCAACCCAAAGCATAGGACTGGCTCCTTTACTCAAAAAATAGCTTCAAGAAAGATTAAGTTTTCGTCGGATCAGCGGGTCCTGCTCGTAGATGCCTAAGCCCACTTCCTTATAATTATCTCGGGTAAGTAGCCCGGCCCGGATAAGCCCGGCAAGCGCTCCTTTGGGTAGGTGCTCGTTGGGGTCTTCCTGGATGAGCTGCATAAACTGACGTAGCCGTTTTAGATCAGAAAAGTCCTCGTGCTCAAGTACATAGCTATACCCAGCCCACTTGTAATGCTCTACGTGGGTATCCTCACCAGTTTTGAATTCCTCCCGTTGCCTTTCCACAAAGGAGAGCGGAAGGAAATCAAGAGCAAACCAGACTTCGGTATAGCCTACGGTATCAATAAAATCTTGTAGGTCTTCTTGGGTGGGCATGTTTAAATGTAAATAACCTTGGGGGTTATTTGGGTAATTGAGAAGTAATTAGGCCCATCTTATTACCCGCTACATCCTCAAACCAGGCAAACCGGCGGCCATCGGGTAAAGTAACAGGGCCCACCGTTGTCTTCCCACTATTGGCCTCAATAGCTTGTAGATCTTCCTCTAAGGTATCCGTTTCTATATAGAGCGTGACGTACTGTTGAGGCTCATCTGGGGCTAGCTGATTGAAATGCCCGGGAAGCCCCGCTTCCTTACCCATATCAATGGCTGCAGAATTGGATCCTTCGTTGGGGGTAACTTGCCAGTGGAATACGTTGCGGTAAAAATCAACTGTTTCGGATAGGTTGCCACAACCAATTTCAAAATGAACAATGGCTTTCTTCATGGACGTGTGAAAAATTGGATCAAGAATACGAGGTGTAGCCTTTGGGCCGTAAACAAGGTACTGAAAATCAGGGGCTCTTTCTATTCTTTTAGTTTTGAATATCTTGCCCTAAAACCACGTTGACCATGTTCCATTATTTGTTGTCCCGGGCCGTTCGTAAGGCACCTCTTTTTATCCTGGGTGCCGTCGTTATTCTGGGTTTTACCCTGTATCCTGCTACCCACCCCAACCC
>DMST01000501.1 GCA_003454975.1 Cytophagales bacterium
CGGGATGGCCCCTTTGTGGTGACGGGAATCTTGGGCGAGGCGCCCGCCGGTTCCTCTTTGGAGTTTGACATGGTGTTTTGCATGCGGCCTTATGAGGCAGCGGGCTGGTACGACAACTGGTGGCACCAGAACCTGACCACCTATGTGCAGTTGGGCAATCCGGCCATGGCAGCCGAGCTGGAAACGCAGTTCCCGGCTTTTATGGATAAGTACCTGGCCGATGATTTTGCGGAACGCGGTTTCCGAAACGACATTACCCTGGAACCGCTGGCGGAGATGTATTTTAACCAGAGTACCAGCTATGATTTTCACATTCGGCACGGCAACCGCCAAAGCGTCAACATCCTCATTTTTGTGGCCTTGGCTATCCTTTTCATTGCCTGTTTCAACTACGTGAATCTCTCCATCGCCCAGGCTTACCAGCGGGCCAAGGAGGTAGGCGTGCGTAAGGTGTTGGGGGTAGAGCGTGGCCGACTGATGTTGCAATTTTTAGGAGAATCGCTGCTGATTACGGGGCTTGCAGTGACGGCGTCTGTGTTGCTTACCATAGTCCTGAGGCCGGTCATGCTGGCCTGGTTTGGGCTCGATTTTACGTTCGATTGGCTGGACCCGGCGGTGATACTCTTTATGGGAGCGCTATTGCTTGGTGTGGTACTCACCAGCGGTTTGTACCCCGCCGTACTGCTGTCTGGCTTCAAACCCCTGCAGGTATTTCGGGCAGGGAAACTCACCTTGGGCAAAAGCCTGCTGGTGCGCAAGGGCTTGGTGATCGCTCAGTTTTCGCTGTCTATTTTTCTGGTGATCGTGACCTTACTGGTAGGCTTGCAAATCCGCTACGTTAAGACCAAAGACCTGGGCTACGACCGAGAGGCCGTGTTGCTAGTGGATATTTATACCGGGGGCATCTGGCAGAACCGAGACCAATTTCAGGAACGGGCTTCCCTGCTGCCGGGGGTGCAGTTCGTCACGGCCAATTCCGGGGAGCCGGGTGGCTTCCATGACAATTTCGTGCTGAATATGGAAGGTACCGACGAGTCGGTCAAGTGCTATACGGTATTTGCTGACCCCTACTACCTGGCTACATTTGACATTGAGGTGGCTGCCGGTCGTGGGTTCAACCCCGAATCCGTGAGCGAGGACACTACCGTGATGATGATTAACGAATCGGCCCTGAAGGCTTCGGGCCTTACGGCCGATCAGGTGATTGGCCAGACGGTAAAGTTGCCATCTTGGGAGATGGAGCGGACTATTATCGGGGTAGTAGAGGACTACCATTTTGCTTCGCTCCATGAGGGCATTGCCCCGCTGGTGATTGTGATGGCCGACGAGCCCCGCCAGTTTGCTCTGAAGCTCACTGGCCAGGACTTGGCCGGAACGGTGGCGGGCATTGAGCGGGTTTACGAGGAGATAGACCCCGAATTCCCGATGGAGTACGCCTTTCAGGACGAAAATCTGGCGCAAATGTATCTGCAGGAAGACCAGCAGGCGCGGGTGTTTTCGGCCTTCTCTGGGCTTTCTATTTTGCTGGCTTGCATGGGAATTTTCGGGCTGGCTGCCTTTGCTGCTCATCGGCGCCAAAAAGAGTTGGGCATCCGCAAAATATTGGGCGCTTCTGTACGCCAGATGATTGGGCTGATTTCCCGCGAGTTTTTGTGGCTGGTGGCTTTGGCCTCCCTAGTAGCCATCCCTACGGCCGGGTACTTCATCCAGCAGTGGCTATTCGGCTTTGCCTACCGCATCGTGCTCACCCAGCAGTGGTTCATCTTCCTGCTAGGTAGCTTACTGGCCGCCGGTGTGGCCCTGCTCACCATTGGCCTGCGGACCTACCAGGCTGCCGTACGCAAGCCTACAGAGAGCATTAAGTACGAGTAGAGTAGTTAGCCTTGGGCTTCTGTTTGTTTCTTAGTTTTTAGCAGAAAGCTTGAAATAGTCGGAGGTGCAAAGGGGGGGGGCGTAATAACCTTTGCGCCTCCGGCCAAATCTCTACTAGGTTGGTTGAAACTACTCAGGACATTCACCCACACAGTCCCTTACCCTTCTTTGGAGCCTTCCGGTAGTGGCACACTAAAGGGGGCTTTGTGAATGATTTCTCCAATTTACATTATCACCAGGGGGGATTTTTATGAACGCTTGAAACGAATCATCTCTTCATCAGCGGGCTTGAGACCTTCTTCAAACACCCTGTTTCTGTTCCCGAATTCTTCTCTAGTTAGCTCCATGCGTTCGTTATATATTATCCCAAAGAGAAATGTCCTTTACGGTAAGGATTGGCAGATTGAGCAATCAGATGAGGCGAATCTTCATGTACAGAAAATCGGCATTTACGAATTCATGACTATTCAGGGTCCGAGGTAATAATAGCGTGTAGGAGGCCGCGGTTTTCCCTGCTCCGTTGCATCCAGCTATGAGGTAGAGGTACTTTGTAGTCTACAGAATAGGACACCGAAGACGGAAGTCAGAAAATTGGGAGGACTTTTCCTCATGAGACCTATCTAAAGCCAGAGGAAAATCTAGACTCCAAGATACCCCCCTCATTTACCAAGCGCCCTATGTACAAAAGCAAAATGAAAAAGGCCGCTCAAACAGAGTTTGAGACGGCCCTTTTCATTAAGGAAACAAAGCACCCAACTACCTTACCATTTTCATAACCCTTCCCGGTAGTTTAGGCGGTATTCTTAGTTCCGTACTACGGTAATGAAGTTGGCAGAGATGTCCTCTTCCGTATCATCATCCAGGGTGGAGATGTTTTCACCTACCACGGGATCGTCTAATCCTCGGTAAGACCAACCCCAGATGTGGCAAGTGCCGGTGGGTGCTCCGGATAGGTCCACTGTTGCATCGGTCCTATCTTCAGGATTTACCCAGGTCAGAATGTTGTCGTCAGCATCGGTAATTACGTACCAGTAGCTCAATTCCGTGGCGGTGCTGGTGGTAGTAACTCCGTTAAAGGTCAGCGCATCCGTGCCTGCTGTGCCCGTAGCCATGGTAGTGCCGTCAGAGAGGGAAATCATACCACCCTCGGGAGTAGCCCGGGTTACGGTGATCCAGTTCGTAGAGATGGCCTCTCTGGGGTCGTCATTCAGTGTAGAAATGTTTTCGCCAACCACAGGATCGTCCAGCCCGCTGTAAGACCAGCCCCAGATGTGGCATACTCCTTCAGGAGCTCCTGATAGGTCCAAAGTAGCGTTGTTACGATCCTCAGGTGTTACCCAAGTCAGGATATTGTCATCGGCATCGGTAATCACGTACCAGTAGCTCAGTTGAGTTGCCATGCTGGAGGTCTTCACCCCTTCGAAGGTGAGCTGGGCCGTACCGGCTACGCCTACCGCCATGGTGGCATCATCGGCCAGTGAAACCATGCCGCCTTCTGGCGATTCTGGCAAGCGCACCGCTTCAATAAAGTTGCTGGAAATAGACTCCTCGTCATCATCATCCAGCGTAGAGATATTTTCGCCTACCACCGGATCATCCAGGCCTTTGTAAGACCAACCCCAAATGTGGCAAGTACCGGCGGGTGCTCCCGAAAGATCGGCCGAAGCATTGTTGCGATCCTCAGGAGTTACCCAAGTCAGAATGTTGTCATCGGCATCGGTAATCACGTACCAGTAGCTAAGGTTGGTCGCCGTGCTAGAGGTTTTAATTCCGTTGATAACGATGTCACCCGCTACGCCTACAAATAATTCAGAGTCGTCGGCCAAAGAAACCATGCCACCGTCAGGATCCTCCCGGATCACCGTGATCCAGTTTTCAGAGATTTCCTCTCTTTCATGATCGTTCAGCGTAGAGATGTTCTCGCCTACCACGGGATCATCCAGTCCCTTGTAAGACCAGCCCCAAATGTGACACGTACCTGCGGCAGCACCTGATAAGTCGATGGTGGCATTGTTACGATCCTCAGGCGTAATCCATTTCAGAATGTTATCGTCAGCATCCGTTACAATGTACCAGTAGCTGGCATCCGTAGCCGTGCTGGTAGTCGTTACCCCTGTCAGGTTCAACTGGGCGGTTTCTGCTACCCCTACAATGGTGGTTTCACCATCCTCCAGGGATATCATACCTCCATCGATACCGATCAAGGTCCGGGTTACCGTAATAGAATTTGAAACGTCAAATTCTCCCGTAAGATCATCGATGTCTTGGCTTTCGGCGAGTCCAGCCAGACCATCCTCGTACCGTACGTACCAGATCAAGCATACTCCGGCACCGGCACCGTCAAAGTCTACTCCTTCCAGGTCGGCCATGGTGGCAGGCAATCCTAAGATGTTGCCGTCTTCGTCGGTAATTACAAAGCTACTGTTGGTGCCCATTACCTCAGAATCGTCCAGGGTGATGCCGCTAACCATGTCAGGTTCACCGTCTACTACAAAGGAGAAAGGACCCCCAGATAGCGTGCCGG
Organism: Cytophagales bacterium; assembly: GCA_003454975.1. Taxonomy (GTDB): domain Bacteria; phylum Bacteroidota; class Bacteroidia; order Cytophagales; family Cyclobacteriaceae; genus DMST01. Next base: position 4,397 of record DMST01000501.1, read on the forward strand.
CGTTGGGCACCACTACTGTTTCAGGATCACAACTTGCTAGCCCGAGGCCCAGCAAGGCCAAGGTCAGTAAGAGTGGATTTCTAGTTATTGATTTCTTCATTTTGGAGTGTTATGTATTTGCTGATTTTGAACTGGTGCTTTCCTGATTCGGTTACATCACAAGAGTATCACAAAAGTATCACGGCGACACAAGTGTTTGATAGTCAGTGTATTGTTAAATATCGGCTTACTTGATCGTGGTTTTGCTACCTCGTCAAAATGACGGCTGGATGACATTTGCTGGAGTTGAATTATTTTTAGACGAGGCCATATGAATAAAGGGAGGTCTTTCTCCGGATAGGGCAAGCAATAGGTGGCAAAGCATCTTGTTTCAGCCGGAAGAATACGCCCTAAGGTAGCCCCACACCTACGGAGTGTTACTGCTGACTAGTCCCAATAATTTTAAGCCACAGTCCGCTAGACGTACGGAGGAGCGCATCGAGCAATTTGAAAAGATGAGGAGCGGTGAGATGAAGGCACCAAGGCCTAATAGTTCGAAGGCTCCTAGCCAGTTACGGTACCGGCCGGTAAGAGGCCTTTGGCCTGGTGGCGAATAGCCACCCTGCTTGTGATGGGGGTTGGTAATTACCGTTGCCCGAAACGGGCAGACGGGAGGGGTTGGGCCTTCTACATTTGGCCCTCTTTCTTCCTCATTCCTTTTGCGGTTGAGGGTATTTGCCTTCCTGGTAAAATGAAAGAGTAGGCCGTAGCAATACATTCTTGACGAAGCGGTATTGGCCTACATGAAGCAAAGGCCACACAGGATTTTTACTCCTCTGTGGCCTCCACCAAATCACTGCTTCACTCTTTGAAACCTTACCTCACTCATGCTCAGAATCCTCCCCCTCCCGGCGGTCTTCCCCCGGGAAATCCACCGCCAGGTCCACCACGGAAACCATCCTCTGCGGGTGCAGGAGGCGTACCGAAGGCCCGCAGGTTGTACGTGAAGGTGAGCATAAAGAACCGCTGCAGGGCGTTGGTCTGTACGTCTTCTATGTAGATGTCTGTCACGTTACGTTGCAGGCTGGCGTTCTGATTCAGTAGATCGAACACCTCCAGGCTCAGCTCACCCCGGCGATCCTTCAGGAACCGATAGCCCAGGCTCATGTTCCACAGCGCAATTTGCTGCTGCTCCAGCTCATCGCTCAGGCCGTCGTAGTAGTTGTGGCTGAACTGCGTGCGGTAGATGATGCCGTCCGTGATGGCCCAGTTAAAACGAACTGAGCTCAGCTGATTGATCAGCGTGTTGTTCAGCTCCGGCTGCAGGGCATTGTTCGTGATGGTATAGTTGGTGCGGCTGCTCAGCGTAAAGTCTACCCGCTCACTGATGTTGCTGCTCAGCACTGCCCCCGCGGTAGCCACCGCATTGGTAGTTACGTTGTCCAGCCCGTTGATCTGGCCCGGAACGTTGGAGTAGGTAAAGCCTCCGTTGAAATTCAGGTTGCTTTTCAGTTTCTCCAGCGGTACGCCGTAGGTAACAAAGCTGCGCAGGTTCCAGAACCCATCCAGGTTGATGGGTACGCTGATCTGCTGCCCGGCGGGCAAGTCAATGGAATTTATCACCGTGTCCTCGCGCGCCAGGAAGGTCGTTTGGGTGATGTAGTCCTCCGTTATCCCCCCACCCAGCAGTACGAAGAAGGTATTACCTTTGTCCGGGTCACTGACCGAGTAGCGGGTAAACACATTGTGCTGGTACTGCTGCTGTAGCAGCGGGTTGCCCGCGCTCCACTGCAGCGGGTTACTATTGTCTACCACGGGGCTCAGCTGCGTGGCCTGCGGCTCCTGCGTGTTGGCGCGGTACACCAGCTGCACGCTCTTGTTATCTTCCAGGTTGGCGCGCCACACGGCCATGGGCAGTATATTGTGAAATGTAAAGTTTACGTCCTGCTCTTGAGGCAGGGTCTGGGCGCTTTGCAGGTTGGCGTACTGGTAAAATACCCGTAGCATCAGCATGCCGCCCTGGCTGCGGCGCATCAGCCCACCGCCAATTCGTTGG
>DMST01000328.1 GCA_003454975.1 Cytophagales bacterium
TGGTGAGGTTTCGCCAGTGCCGGATGGCGTCCTCACTCTCCCAAAAGGACAAAGACAGTACCTTCTCCGGATGAGTTAAGCTCTGAAAACGCTCTATCGAGATAAAACCGGGGATGGTGACGAGTTCGGACTTGAGCTCGGCGGCCAAATCCAGGTAGGCTTGCTTTTTACCGGAGGTGGGTTCCACCTCAAAGATGACGGCAATGGCGTTTTGATGGTCCATATTCATGGTGATGGGTGTATGGAAAGAAAGGCAGTGTACTGGTTTTAATGGCGGTTTGAAGCGTTTCGGAGCAGGGTAACTGGCCTAAGGCAAAGCCATTGCAGTAGCTACCGAGTTCCTTCGCTGCGCTACGGGATGACATTGTTTTTTGATATACTGTCATATCAATTTGTGAACCTAGGCCCCAAGTCTTATGGCTCAGGATGACTGGGTGTAACAGGCTTGGTGGAACCAGCGATCGCACACGGTCCGAGGTGACTTTGGGGATTGGTTTTTCCTCCGCAAGCAAAATCACGCTGTTTTCACCTGGTCAGGCCACCAGGTTTTCATCCATGCCTCAGAAACTGCCTTCGCCTTGTCCATATCATCCGGCACAATGATCAGCTGGTTTGCATGGTCGCTATACTGGGTCAAAATGTTCACCCCGGCCTCAGCCAAAGCCCGGCAGAAAGCGCCTAGCTGCCCCGGTACATCTTGTCTCAGCTTTTGTATGACTACCTCATTAATTTTAATCACTTTAATTCCTACTTGCTCCAGCACCGTTTTTGCCCGGTCGGCTTCTTCCATCAGAAAGTGAGCGACTGATACGTCGCCCTTCTCAAATACACCACCGCCTTCCAGGCTGATGGCATGCTGGCCTAGGGTTTCGCCCATCAAGGCCAAGGTGCCCACTCGGTTTTCCAATTCTATTTCCAGGTCCTTCATCTGCTTTGGTTTCTTTTGGGCAAAGGAAATGGATAGCCAGAGGCAATAATTCATTCTGTGATGAACTATGGAAAAATCTATTGAGCTAGCTTAGCAGCATGGAGGTGGAAAACGAGTTTTCTAAAATCGCGGGTCTCATTGGTGACAAGACCCGTAGCCTGATGCTGTGGTCCTTACTGGATGGGAAAGCATTCACGGCCACCGAATTGGCGGTAGCCAGCAATATTTCCAGGCAATCCGCGAGCAACCACCTGGCTAAGCTGATGGAAGCCGACCTGGTGGTGGTTGAAAAACAAGGACGGCACCGATACTTCCGGCTGGCCAATGAGCAGGTGGCCCAAGTAATCGAGTCGATGGCCAGCCTGATTCCTGGTCAGAAAATCGCCATCAAGAAAAGTGCGGAGGCACAAAAGCTGGCCTTTGCCAGAACCTGCTATGACCACCTGGCGGGCGAGCTCTCCGTGGCCTTAGTACAGTCTTTGGTCAGCCGAGGGATCATCGTGGCCCATGACAATGCCTTTGAGGTGACCGAGCAGGGCGATCGCTGGTTCCATAAATTGGGGATTGACGTGGAAGCCCTAAGGCAAAAGAAGCGGTCTTTTGCCCACCCATGCCTGGACTGGACCGAGCGGAAGCACCACTTGGGGGGTGCACTGGGTGCCGCCATTTTGGATAGTTTCCTGGAAAAAGACTGGATCAGAAGAAAGCCCAATAGCCGTGAGGTGGTGATTACAAGCTTGGGCGAGATGAAACTATACGAAGAACTAAACATAGGGACGCCTAACCAAGCCTAAGCACCGCGGCAGGGGAGATGAGATCATCCCCTAAAACCTGCCGAAGAAATTCACTACCAACTTTTGAACAAACAAGAAACGACTTTTTAACAAACCCACTCCCTTGGTTTCTCAGGACCTTTGTATCCGTTAATCCACAGAAAAAAAGAGAAATCATGGCAGAATTGACACAAAGTAGATTTGGCAAAAAAGGATGGACTCCGGAACGGATAAAGGACCTCAGTGGGCGCGTTTACGTGGTTACAGGAGCCAATACGGGTGCGGGTTTTCAAGCCACCAAAATACTCTTGCGTAAGGGAGCCGAAGTGGTCATGCTCAACCGAAACGAAAGCAAGTCTAACCAAGCGATTGCTGACCTGAAAGATGAATTGGGGGCCGATGCCAAAGTATCCTTCATACAAATGGGCTTAGGGGTGTTGGCTTCGGTGCGCCGTGCTGCCAAGGAGGTGATAAACACGGTTCCCAGAATAGATGCCATGATATGTAATGCCGCAGTGGCGCAAGTAGCGCAGCAGGTTTTAACGCCTGATGGTTTCGAAAGCCAACTGGGTATCAACCATTACGGGCATTTTCTATTGATCAGTTTGCTGTTTCACCAAGTGGAGCAGGCCAAAGGAAGAATCGTAGTGGTGGGAAGCGAAGGGTACAAGATGGGGCTGAAAACCATCCAATTTGCTGACATGAATTTTGATAAGAATTATCACCCCAATATTACCTACTGCCACAGCAAACTGGCCCAAATCATGACTGGCTATGAGCTACAACGACGGATAAAAGCAGCCAATAAGGAGGTGCAGGTATATGTATGCCATCCGGGGGCATCCAAAACCTCGCTGATCAACAAAGACGCCCCTCTCATGACCCGGATTATGTTTTCTCTCATGGCCGTGTCCCCTATGGTGCAATCCGCCGAAAAGGGTTCCTATCCGGAGGTGATGTGCGCCACCGAAGATGGCCTAAAACTACAGGCCTATTATGGCCCTACCGGAAGAATGAATTGGGTAGGTCCCGTGGGCGAATGTAATCTGGAGCCCTTTGCTTTGGATGAAAAGATTGCCGCTAAATTGTGGGAGGTTTCTGAGAGCGAAACCGGTCAGAAATTTGAATTATAAGTACCTTATTTCAATGAATGATCTCCCAAACGCAGCGGATAAGGGTAGGGTGTTTATGACCTGCACCATAGACAAAATACACACCTGGGAAAACGTATATCCTGAGCACATTTTGTCTCATATTTTTTCAGGCCAACTGAGGCTGTCTTACGGTACGAACACCCTAATATTTGTGGCTGGAGATACGGTGATTGTACCCAAGAACCAATTGTCCCGAAGCGTGAAAACGCCCCTAGGCAATGCGCCCTTCAAATGCTTGTCCATGGCGCTTCCAGAAGAACAGCTTCGGGAATTCTATCTGAATCGCCCCATGCTGGAAACTTGGGCTGAGAATATATTGAAGCAAAGGCCTGTGAAATCACACCTTCTGTTGGATAGTTTCTTTACGTCTTTGCTTCCTTATTTCGAAATGCAAGATGAATTGCCGGAGGCTTTGGTGCCCATAAAAATTCAAGAAGCATTGACCATTATTGACACTGCGGACAAAAGGGCCAGTGCCATCTTAGGGACCTTTGGCGAGATCGGAAAAATAGATCTTGAGAAATACATGGAGGAACACTACATGTATAACCTTCCACTAGAGAAGTTCGCTTTTCTGACCGGTAGAAGCCTGACCACCTTTAAGTCTGATTTTAAAAAGGTATTTCGCAAAACGCCTGGAAAATGGCTGACCGAGAAAAGGCTGAATCTAGCACATCACAAACTCCAAACTGAGAAACAGAAGACCTCTGACGTATACCTTTCGGCGGGATTCGAGAATCTCTCTCATTTTTCGTTTGCCTTTAAAAAGGCCTTTGGCTACAGCCCAAGTAGCCTTGCTAATCACTGATTATTAACAAGACCACACCTTATACGGATACGACCATGGAAATACTGAGAATAGCCACTGACTGGGCAAAAGCAGAAGTTTTTTCATCAAAGTTCTTCCTCCTCTTTGGGGGCATGTTTATCCTTGCCAGCATCGGATTCTGGCGATTGGGGCAAACCGAAGTGGCAAAGTCCTTTGTGTATCCCACCCTGGTTGCGGGTATATTGCTGCTGGCGGTGGGGTTTGGGATCTTCTTTACCAACCAGGCAAGGGCAACCAGTTTCGCAACGGCTTATGAAAGTGATTCTGCGGCCTTTATAGATTCAGAAATCAACCGTTCGGAGCAGTCCATGAAAGAATACCGAAATATCGTATTCAAAGTGATTCCCTGCATTATCATAGTGGCTGCTTTGCTGATCATTTTTATAGACAAGCCTATCTGGCGAGCCATCAGCATTACTACCATTGCTATGATGACGTGCATTTTGTTGGTCGATAGCAATGCCAACCGCAGAGTGGAAGCGTATAATGAACAATTGTTAATGGCGAAAGAACAAGGTGGTTAATGAAGAGGTAGATACCTTAAAAGTAAAATTAATGCGGGGCATAGCACCAACATACTAGATCAAGAAGTAATTGAAGGGCCGCTGCGCACAGACGGAGTCATCCCTTCTCCTTTCGAATAGACGACCTGGATTTTAGAATGGCGATGAGCCTAGAGACGGGTAAATGACGGCTACAATTCCTGGTGCTTTTAGAGGGGGAGGCTCAATCGATAAGGTATTATGAACCCTTCATTTTTCAGTGAAACAGAAGAGTCAGTTTAAAGATTTGGTGTCACTGGCCTTTCAGCGCTATAGATGCCTGGTGTAGCACTCGGCCATAAACCAATAGTATCGGTTCTTTACAAAGCAAAACGCCTGACTACGTTACCGTGATCAGGCGTTTTTTATGTTAATACCTAACAGGCAGTCACTATTCTAGGGTTCACTATTAGGACATCAAGGCCTCTAGCTTTGAATTGTATGCACTTTTAGGTGCTGCGCCCACCTGGCGGTCAACCATCTCACCGTTTTTGAAGAACAAAACTGTAGGAATACTTCTAATGCCAAATTTGATAGCCAGCTCATTTTGGACATCCACATCCACTTTACCCACGATGGCCTTGTCTTGGTATTCAGAGGCGAGCTCTTCTACGATAGGACCTACCATACGACAAGGGCCACACCATTCTGCCCAAAAATCGACCAATACAGGTTTCCCTGAATTAATAGTATCTTCAAAATTGGCGGAAGTAATTTCAATGGTTAGATTTTCCATAATTGTTCAATAGATAATGCCAACCCTTTGATTGACGAGATGGTAGATGACTATTAAAAGTTAGATTCCATCGCAAGGTACGTAGCTTTTATTACTTAAAAATGAGATTCCTTATTAAAAATGGTACACCTTGGCAGGAAGATAGGAACTCGTTTCAGTTCGACTGATTTTGGTCTGGGAATATATCTTAGGCATAGTCGCCAGTCCTACCCTAGTCTCGTCAAGGTGTTTTGAGAATCCAACCGGAAACCTGGAGTCCACTGCTATTGGGTGCCTCCACTTTTGGAATATCTCTACGGCTTTGGCACTTAGTTCCATGCCTGGGTCAATTGCGGTAACTTCGTTCCCAGCGTTAGTCTTAAGATCGGGAAGTGACTCGGAAGAATTTCCTGCCAAAGGTCAACACCAACCCTTTCCTTTTTTGGCTATGTTGCGTCGTTAATAGAATGATCCCCACCAAAAAATGAAATATCTCCTTGTCACCACTCTACTAGCCATTCTTAGCCTTCCTATGTACGGACAGGACAACGAGAAGCAAAGCCTTTTGTGCTCAGGGAAATGGCATCTTGACTATTTCACCTTCGACGGAGATACCCTAAAGTCTACCCCATCAGAATTGACCAATAATTGGGTAATCTTTCATGCCAATGGCACCGAAGAGGTGATGGAAGAAGGTGAGAAGTATAACGGTACTTGGGAGGCTGATTGGGTTAATATGGTATTAAAAACCCAAGATAGAGATGGTACGGTAGACCAAAAGATATTGGAATTACATCCGGCCACCTTGGTTCTATTGGTGAAGGAGGAATATGCAGACGTAGTGATGGGGTTTAAGAAACTAGCGGAATAACTTCTGGATGGATAGTAAACCAGACTATCTTGCCTATGCCAAAAGGTATAGACATCCAACCGGAGCGTAAGCCAATAGAGCCATGAAGAAAAAGATACGGTTTTCAATACTACTCATTCTGTTGGGGGTACTATCCGTGTTCATCTACAACCGATACAAGACCAAAAGGATCGAACACCTGATAGGTGCGGACCGAGCGACGATTGAAGAAATGATTGGCTTCCCGAGTGAAAGGAGTACGCTAGAAAGCATACTATGGGAAGATGTAGAGGAAGGCGTGAAGAAACGCATGGAAACCACAAACGTTTCAACCGACCAACCTATTTTAAAATACACCTCATCGGGCAGTGTTAGAAAATTAGTGTTTTGGCTAGTAGATCAAGGGGACGGATATTATGTAGTGGAAGCCCTGGAAATCAATAAATAAAACAGGACAAATGGTAACTTATTTATCCTGAGAACTTAGTTCCAGGTCTAAGCAAACTGCGGCACCTACGTTCCCAAAATCAACCTGAAAATTGGGATGTCACTTCCTGATGAGAAGAAACAATAGCTACTTGTATAACACAATTGGTATTTCCATTTATAGAAATGAATAAAACTATCCTCCTTTTGAGCTTACTTTCTTGGCTAACCGGACTGCTCGGATGCGCCAACCAAAGCAGGCAATCATCCACTTCGAATTCGGCAAGCCCTACCGAAGTTACCCCCACCGTTGATCTAGAGAAAAGAAACGCCCTGGTAGAGCAATACGACCTGCTCCACTTTTATGATAAAACGGCTCCCGTTTTCCTCACGCTGGATGAGTTTTTTAACGGCAATCATGACGAGGCTTCCATTGCGCCTAATCTGGATACCAAATTGAGGGTGGCCGAATACTATAGCCTACTCAAGGAAGTGCGAGAGGATAAGAAAATAGTAGAGGTTTTGGTAGAATTGAAGGACGTGATCCTATACGAAAACAACCAATTGAATGACAACGAATGGTTCTATACTGATGTTATCTATTTCATTGGTGACATAACACCTGAGGAGATTGCCGCCCGAGTAAAAGACCTGCAACCGGACGAAGTAGCATACACTGAGGATGAGCGGATTATGGGACTAGACGAGAGGTACGAGGGCAATAAAATCGTCTACATTTGGTGGGATTAATCAGGGCTTCATGATCCAGCTATGATTCCAAACCAAAAGATTCAGCTAGGAAGCAACGGACTGCACCCCTCCCAACCAGTTCCTTAAGAATCGTTTTCACTCTTGTCGCCCACCCCAACTATAGCATAGGCTATCTTGCCCATTCAGCCACCATCAGTCTTAGCTGCTACATTTCTTGAATAAGGCATAGCAGGACGCCTTTTCACATCTTGAATCCGGAGTCTGGCTAGGAAACGCCCAACTGATTGGCGATTGCAGCTGAGGTTTAGTTGCAGGCAAAACGGAGGCGTACCAACTTGTCCTCTCAAGGGGAAGAATCTAATGGAAAGATCAATGGAAGAGTGGGATGTATACGACCGGCACCGAGTAAAAACCGGAAAAGTGGTTCCGCGCGGAAGCGCACTGCGGCCGGATGAATTTCATCTGGTGGTTCACGTGTGCTTTATCAATGCTCAGAACCAAATGCTCATTCAGCAGCGGCAGCCTTTCAAAGAAGGTTGGCCCAATAGGTGGGATGTGACGGTAGGAGGGAGCGCCCAAGCGGGAGAGGATAGCCCTCTGGCTGCAGAGCGGGAATTGCATGAAGAAATTGGTTATTCCGTTGACTTTAGTCAGTATCGGCCCATTTTTACCATCCATTTTACCAATGGATTTGATGATTATTATCTAGTAAATGCCGAGGTTGATTTGGTGCAATTGAGGTTGCAACCATCGGAGGTGAAGCAAGTAAAGTGGGCAGACAAAGAAGAGATCATGGGCCTGATCCGTAGACAAGAATTTATTCCCTATCACCGAAGCGTCATAGAATTGATTTTCGATATGGCTCAGGGACGCGGAGCGTATTTAAGCTGATTGGGAGGCGGGGCGGTTTGTCCGTGGTCTTACGCGAACGGATAGGGCAGAAATGGTACCTTTGTTAAGAGCATGAGTCAAGAATCCGCCAAATTGTTCAAGGAGAATTACCTGACCAACCTGCAAGCCATGCAGGTGATGCCAGAGAGCATCCAGCTACTCCGCCAGAAGGCGAAGGTGGTATTGGTCAAATCCAAGCATACCCTGATCATGCCCGGTGAGATCAACAAAAATGTATACTTGGTCATTGAAGGGGGCTTTGTGTGCCGATACATACACGAGACCACCGGTGAGGCGAAGACCATCAACTTTTACCTGCAAGACCTGCACCCAGTGATGGCCTGCGTAGATAGCTACTTTACCCAAGTACCCACCCATTGTGAGCTGAAAGCCGTAACCGATTCGGTGGTGCTGGCTACGCCCAAGATGGTCATGGACCAAATAGTAGCGGAAGACCTGCATTTTGCCAACTTTCACCATCAGGTAGTAAACACCGCCATGGTGGAAGAAAATGAGCTGAAGATGAAGCTGATTGCTTATTCGGCCAAGGAGAAGTATGATTTCATCATCGAGGAGATGCCCTCAGTGATCCAGAAGGTGCCCTCCAAATACATCGCAGAGTTCTGCGGCATCTCTCCGGAGTGGCTCAGCAAGCTGAAGAAGCAAAACGGATAACTGTTTTGAGTGCTAGGGAGGGAGCAAAGGACTGCTTTCTTCAAAAATTACGCATGATTTAGCCGAAGAGATGTGGCCCTTGTGGGGGAGTGCCTAGCTTGCCCTCTCGGGTGCCTCAGCGTACTAGCCGTGTAACCGATAAATCATTGGTGAAAAACCCCCGCCGGAGGGCAATTGCCTAGAAAACTCAATCCTTTCTTTGATAAATGCAGGAGGGAAACATTGCGCCCAATAAAAAATAAGGTTTATTCTGTAGGGTAGTTGTGTTCTTTCAAATACTACCTTTTGGCCCGCCTCTCTCTCCAAAGTTTTTCCAAAAAGTACCCTATATATCCATAACAATTCCTTAGAGTAGCTATGCTTGGATGGGTGGTTGCATTTTCAATTAGTAAAATATTCCAGGATAAGACTTCCTTGCCTTTGGCAATAGATAAATACCAATTTACGATAAGCAAACCACGATGACTCACAGGGGTCGGGAATGTTTGACCATTCGTATCCTTAAAAAACCGACAAGCGATTTTTGCAACACTGTTGCATTGCTATCTTTGTGCACCTGTAAACCTCAGACACCTCGTCTGGACTTTTTTATACATAAACCTATAAAGCATGAAAACTTTACTAACGTTTTGTATGGCTTTGCTGTGCACTACAGCCTCTATTTTTGCCCAAGAGGCTTATCAATTACAAAGCTCAGCTGACTACGACCGCCAGGTAGTACGGGTAAAATTCAAAGAAGAACAAGCACGCGTATTAGATGAGCTGATGAAGGGCGAAGACCAACTCACCCCTCGTGGTTCCCTTTTGCATACTGGAATTGCAGGTTTTGATGCTGCCAGTGTAGAAACGGGAGCTACTGGTATGAAGCGTGTATTCCGTAATGGAGGCAAATTTGAAGCGCGTCACCGCCAGTGGGGCTTGCACCTGTGGTACGAGGTTACCATTGGCCAAGGCCAGGACTTGCAAGCTGCATTGAATACCTACCATGAAGTGGCAGAAGTGGAAATTGCCGAGCCTCATGGTGTTTATCGCTTGGTAGACGACATGGGTGTAGACATGATGCGGGAGAAGCCCATGATGGCGGCCTCTGCTGCTACAAATAGCATGGTGATCCCTGGCGGTACCCCTAACGACCCTGGTTACAACCAGCAGTGGGGTTTCCCTGCCATTGATGCTGCCCAGGCTTGGGAGCTAGAGACAGGTCATACTTCGGTAGTAGTAGCTATTGAGGACCAAGGGGTAGACTACAACCACCCTGACCTAGCCGGTAACATGTGGACCAACACCGATGAGATTCCTAACAACGGTGTGGACGATGATAACAACGGATATGTAGACGACTACTATGGCTACAACTTCGGTAATGACAACGGCAACATTGCCATCGACTTCCACGGTACGCACGTAGGCGGTACGGTAGCAGCCGAAACCAACAACGGTGTAGGCGTGGCCGGTACAGCAGGTGGTAGTGGTAACAACGACGGTGTGCGTTTGATGTCGCTATCTACTTTCGGCAACGGTGCACAAGGCGGTTTTGACGAAGCCTTCATCTATGCGGCGGATAACGGTGCGGCCATCTCTCAAAACTCTTGGGGTGGCGGCGCGCAGTCTGCTGCTTTGGAAAATGCCATTGACTACTTCATCGCCAACGGCGGTGGTGGTGTTATGGATGGTGGTTTGGTAGTATTTGCTGCGGGTAACGACAACAGCAGCAACCCCAACATCGGCTACCCTGCTTCTTACTCGCCCTGTATCGCAGTAGCCAACTTGCAGCAAAACCTGTCTCGCTGGACTACCTCTAACTACGGTAGCTGGGTAGACAT
>DMST01000327.1:0-23164 GCA_003454975.1 Cytophagales bacterium
AACCGAAAACCAATTGGGCGTCACCATAGCTATCGTTTCCTCTTCAAGGAACCGGGAAGTGAAGCCGCCGTCCTCATCCGTAACAGCCACTGTAAAGGACCAACGTTCCAGCAGAGCGGAGTAATCAGCCACTTCGGTGGACTTCTCTACTACGGCAGGGCCAATCGCCAATGGTCCTCCAGGATCATACTCCACATTGCTTTCCGATAAATGCAGTTGGGTGACTACCCGATACAGGTTCTTCGTAGGAGTAGCATTGAAATCCAAATGGAAGGAGACGAACCGACTCAGGGTCCAAACGCTGGTCAGGGCCAACGTGAACCCGAGGATATGTATGAGGGTATATCGCTTCTGACGAAGCAGTTGGCGTGCAGTAATACGAAGATGATTGCCAATCATGGTTGAGGAATGGGATGCGACACTATAAATTACGGAGCTGTAGGTCGTCTTACCGAGCGTAATAGAAACAACTCGTCCCAAGGTAAATAAAAAAGCCCCAAAATCGGGGCTTCCTCATTTCATTAAGCTTCTTGTGCCTTGTCTCGCATCTTCTGGAATTCGGTATACCTCCGGAACACCGCAATCCCCATACCGATCACCAGAACCAAAGTGCCTAGCCAGAGTACATTGATTAGTGGCTTTTCCTGTGCCTCCAAAATAATCCAGTTCTTTTGGGTGGTATTAGAACCAATCAGGCTACGCCCCTGCTCAGGGTCAATCGCCATTAAGGACACCTTCACTCCCAGTCCCTCGTTTATATCGGGAATCATCCTCACCCGAGAATCACGGATTAAGTATACCGGACGCAGCTTATTGGAAGGGGCATTCGGGTCATCACCAAACACCTCAATCTCTGCTTGTATGGCCAGGTCATCGGGTCGCATGCGCACTCCAGGTATTTCAGACACCTGCTGCATACCTCGGAACACAGCCACGTAGTCATTCACGAAAAACTGGCTCCCAATTGCCAACCATGCCGAATCGGTTTCGCTCCATTCCTTTTCTGCTTCCGGATCGGGCATATTGGTAATGTGGGTATACAAATCACGGTCCCATACCCGCTTTACATCGGGGCTGGGCACCAACGAACCCATCGTTTCGTTGATCTGCAATCGCGGATATAGTAGAAACTGTCGACCGTTTGGTTTGGTATACAATACCTCATGGTACGTATTCTCAGGATTCTCCAATAGTACCGTATCCCCCTTAGCAACCACATCCTCCTTGGTGGTAGTTACCTCCTCGCGGGCTACCAGTAAAAAAGGATCCCTAGTAGTACTCAGCTTTTGCTTATCCACCAAGGACCCATCGGTCAATTTTACCCGGGGCCCTAGATAGCTCAGCTGCAAATTCTCACCCGATACCAGCATGTCGTTGGTCTCGTTCTGAAAGAGCAAGATGTTGTCGTTATTCATCCGGTCCGAGAACTCTCGGCTGTAAAGCAGGCCTGAGTTGTTCTTGGAAACAATCTTGCTGTACCCTGCCGACCAGAGCATACCAATGAGCATCATGGCAATGCCAATGTGCGCCACCGCGCCGCCCGACAAACGGGGTGAGCTGCGTAGCACCTTCACCATGATGATGGAGTTGGCTACGATGGAGTACACAGCAGTAGTGAGCAGCACCATAAAGGAGAGGTCCCGCATTTTGTTAACCAGGATAATCAGTGCACTCAATAGCAAGGCAATCATCACGGGAGGCAAAATGGTTTTACCCGCCTCTTTGCGGTCCATCTTCTTCCACCAGAAGAACTGACCCGTTCCGCTCAGGATGGCAATGCCCACGGCAAACCAAAGTTGGGGTTGCGAATACTGCACATTGGAGTCGGCATTTGCTGCCAGATCCAGCACCTGATTAAACCAAAGCCCTATACTATTGAACACCGGATAGGAGGTAGGAATAAGCACCTGCAAACCCATGAGGCACAGTACTGTAGCTCCCAAAAAGATCCAGAATTCGCGGCTGTAAGCGGAGGTCTCTTCGGTACTCTTCGGCAGCGTTTTCCACCGCCAGATGATCAGGCCTACCGAGATCAGAGTGAAGAAGATAAGGTAAGCCAACAGCTGCCCACTCAATCCTAAATCCGTAAAAGAGTGAACGGAAGCATCACCTAAGATGCCACTCCGCGTGAGAAAGGTGGAGTACAGAATGAGCACAAATACCGCTATGTTGAGGAAAATAGATGCCCGTAAGGCGGTATCGTTCTTCTTGAAGGCAATCATTACGTGAATAGCTGCCACGAGGACCAACCAAGGTACGTACACCGCGTTCTCTACCGGATCCCAGTTCCAATAACCCCCAAAGTTGAGGGTCTCATAGGCCCAATATCCGCCCATCAAGATGCCTACACCCAGTACGGCCACTGAGAACAATGCCCAGGGCAACGCAGGACGTATCCATTCCTTGTAGCGCTTGGTCCAAAGACCGGCAATCACGTAGGCAAAAGGAACCAATGTAGTAGCAAAACCCAGGAAAAGGGTAGGCGGGTGAATCACCATCCAGTAGTTCTGCAAGAGGGGGTTGAGTCCGTTCCCTTCCTCGGGCACAAAATCGGGATTGATTTTGAGCATCGGAATGTCCAATGCATCGCGTAGTAATATAAAAGGGCTACTACCCAGCTTGAAGCTGCCAAAGAAAACTACGCCCAATATCATGCTGGACAGGAAAGCCTGTACTAAGCTAAACACCGTCATGACGGAGGACTCCCACAGTCGGTTGATCCGAATGAGGATGATTCCTAATACTGCATGCCAAAACATCCACAAAAGGAAGCTACCCTCTTGCCCCTCCCAGAAAGCGGAAATCTGGTACTCGGAGGGTAGTGTGGTAGACGCGTGTGACCACGCATAGTGGTACTCAAAATAATGATTGGCAATAATGACGAAGAGGGTGACCACCACACCAATCACAGAGCCGGCATGTACCCAGAAGGCGATTCGTCCGTAGCGCTTCCAAACCCTTTCCTTTTCCAGGTCTTTGGTTTGGGTAGCTACCATAAAATAAACGGCACTCAAGAGCGCCGAAATAAATGCCAGAACCGCAAAGGCGTGTCCTGCATTTCCAATCCCCAGGTGTATCATATGTATCGTTGGGTTACCCGCAATTAAGCCTCTCTGAACTCAGTGTCTTCGTACTTAGAAGGACACTTCAACAGTATCTTTTCGGCCAGGAAGTATTGTTCACCGTTCTCCTGTCGGTAACCGCCAATCACCACCACCTGCTCAGATTCCATAAAATCGGCGGGCATGGGCTTAGCATAATATACTTTCTCTTCCCGACCTTCATTGTCTACCAGCAAGAAGGAGAACTCCATTTGAGACTCGCTGGGTAGAATACCGGTAATTTCTCCGTTTTCGTCACGATGCAGAGCACCCACTACATGAATGGACTTTTTCTTTCCATTGGCAGCCATCTCTTGTGCCTCTGTGAAGTTGGCATAGGTACTGGCATTACCAAAGTTTACCATAATGATAGCCGCTAACGCCGCTAATGCACCTATTAATATTATGCGTGACGTTTTCATATTTGTGTAATTTTGTTGCCCTTAGAAAGCTGGGCAAAATCTCTGTTTATTCTTCTCCAATTTCCTGCTCTAAAGCCTTTACCCTCCGCTCAGCATTGATCAAGTAGATGATCATTCCGGTTAGGATAATAGCTGAAATCACGATAGTTACTGCCACTTTTCCGTCGGCCCGCATCAGGCTATTGAAGTCCTGTTTTTCCGTAGCCTCTTGCGCCTGTACAGTAAACGTGAATAATACCCCCAATAGGGTGAAGACCAATTTATATAAGTTCATCTCTTTTTAGTTGAAGCCATTGCACACGGGTACGGATCGACATTATCCAAACTCCAAACAGAGTCCAACCGAGAATGGAGGGATAGAAAATGAGCCGAAGCGTGTTATCAAGATCATAGGTGCCAAAGCCAGGATTGCCTCCGTTGCCTGGGTGCAAAGAATCGGTCATTCTGGGCAGAATGAACAATAAGGGTACCATGGCAGCATAAGCAAATATGTTGAACACCGCACTGATGCGCGCCCTAGACTGTAAGTCTTCGATGGAAGAACGCAAAACGGTGTATGCCAGGTAAATCAACATAGTGATGGCGGCCCCGTTCAGCTTAGCATCATTCACCCACCAGGCACCCCAAGAGAACTTGGCCCATACACTGCCCGTAACCAAACCTAACATACCAAACACAATTCCCAGAAACGCATACTGGGTAGAAAGTAGGTCGTAGGTTAGTTTGTTGGTACTCAAATACCGGAAGGCATATACCAACGATACGGTGAGCACCAAGACCATGGAGAACCACATGGAGACGTGGAAGAACAAATTCCGAATACTTTCGTCCAGTGCACCTACGTCAGGAATCCGAATCAAGAATCCGCCTACGAAGGTTACCAGCATCAGAATAACGGCCAGTACTTTCCACCAGCGAGCCTTTAAAATTTTCATATCAACTTCTCCAAAGATAGGGGTACAAGATCCAAGAAAGTGTTCCCAAAATTACGCTGATAGCGCCCAGAACCCAAATATAGCCTGCACTCTCGCTACGGTCTAGCCCATCCATAGCATTCTTAGCAATCCGGATCACCAAGAGTAGTATGGGCAATACCACCGGGAATGACATGATGGCCATCAAAGATCCATTATTTCGGGCTTTACCCGCAATACCTGCCAGCATGGTAAGGGCACTGGAAAAACTCACACACCCAATAATTACCGCCAAAGAGTAGAGCCCCATGTCTTGCACGGGATTGCCCAAAACCAAAGCGTATAACCCGAAACCAACTACCCCCAAGCCAAGCATCAGTACCGCGTTGTAGGCCATTTTGGCCATGATCAGGGCTTGTGGGGGCACCAGTGTGTAGTAATAGAAATCTCGGTAGGCGCTCTCTTGTACAAAACTTTTGGAGAGGGCGTTGATGGCCGTGAATAGCAGTAAGATCCACAACAAGGCATTCCAGATGACAGGATTGAGCGCATTGGGCTGTAGATTAAAGCTGAGATAGCATATGAATACCGACCCAATGAGGTACAGAAGTATCCCATTGACAGCATACTTCTGCTTCAGTTCCAATTGCCATTCTTTCCTAACGAGCACCCACCAGTATCGCATCAGGCAGGCTGGGGTTGGTTGCGCTGGGCCTCTACCTGGTTCAGGTATCGGTTAAAGTCAAGTAAGAAACCCAACAGCAAAGCCAAGCCAAACCCAAGGGCAAAACCATAAATCATGGCCTTCTTCCTGCTAGGAGTTTGTGGTCGGGTAAAGAGCGTGAAGCCATCAATAATTTCGATCTCATCCCTCAATTCCAACTTGCGTCGGAGGCCTTGTTCTTCATCGTACAACCTAAGGTCTTCCCGAAAGATGCTCAGGGGATCCAGCATACGTGCTTCAGAATCTACGTATACATTGTTGTTCCCTTGGTTGTCCTCAGCGGCCAATTTTGCATACGTTAAGTAAACTAGCCCCTTCAAACTATCCAGGCGCAGTTGCTCAGCCCGAAGCTTATCGGCTTTAGCCCTTACATCTATGCGAGAAACGTCGATTCTCTTTTGGATGAATTTATTTTCCAACAAAAACTTCACCACTGCACTGTCCAATTCTGGGAATACTTGGTTGTTAAACACCTCGGCAATTACCTTATAGGTAGTCTGATTCTCGATGGCAATCCGGCTCCGTAGCGATTCAATCAATCGGGCATCCTCACCTACATCCAGCTGGGAAATCAGCGCCTCAGTTTCCAAGATGCTTTCTTCCGAAATGATGGGTTCCAGACTAAAAGACTTCAGGTAGCTGGCTGATAAACTATCGATATGGAGTTTCTCCCCCAGAGTAATATGGTTTCCCTCGCTGCATAGCTCATTCAAATTGTCGAAGGCATTTTGAATCAAATTACCCTTGAAATAATAGGAGTTGACCACCATACTAGAAGTGTAGAACGGCCTTGCCACATTGTGGTATGCATAACCACCTATTAGGCCAGCCACACCTCCTATGATGAGAATGACTTTGTGTCTAAAAACGGCATTTCTCAGGAAAATGATGAGGTACAGAATATTCAGAGATAGACGCCGAAAGAAATTACCTACTGCGACGAATAATGCTCGCAAATCAATCTCATCCGACGGGCTGGTAGTAGTATTTTTTGGCTCTGAGGACATGCGTTATCTAATTTTGGTCGCAAAGGTAACGATAAATTCAATTCAGAAATGGGGGACATTCCTTACCTTTCGCCCAAATTTTAGCCATTGGAATGCATTCATCTTCTACAATATTAGTTACCGGTACGGCGGGTTTTATTGGGTTTCATTTAGCCAATGCACTACTCAAAAAAGGCCACAAGGTGGTTGGTTACGACAGTGTTAATGATTACTACTCCGTTTCTTTGAAGCGAGATCGGCTGGCACAACTGGTTGCACAAGAGGGTTTCACCTTTGTGGAAGCCAAGTTGGAGGATAAGCAATCCATGGAATCGGCCTTTATTGAGCATAAGCCTACTACCGTGGTCAATCTGGCGGCGCAGGCCGGAGTGCGGTATTCCATAGAAAACCCTGATGTGTACATTCAAAGTAATGTGGTAGGCTTTCTCAATATTCTGGAATGCTGCCGGCATCATGGCGTAGAACATCTCATCTACGCCTCCTCTAGCTCAGTGTATGGTGCCAATACGGGCATGCCCTTTTCTGTTCACCAGAATATTGACCATCCCCTATCGCTATACGCTGCCACCAAGAAGTCCAACGAGCTTATGGCCCATACCTATTCTAATTTGTATGGGTTGCGGACCACAGGTCTTCGTTTTTTCACGGTTTACGGTCCATGGGGACGCCCAGATATGGCGCTGTTCTTATTCACCAAAGCCATTTTGGAAGGCAAGCCCATCAATGTATTTAACCACGGCAAAATGCGTCGTGACTTCACCTTCGTAGGCGATATTGTAGAAGGAATTGTTCGGCTGACACAACATTGGCCCCAACCCAATCCGGATTGGTCTGGCGATAACCCGGACCCCGGTACCAGCTTTGTACCATACAAAATCTATAACATCGGCAACCACAGCCCGGTAGACTTATCTTATTTTATTGAGGTGATTGAGGATAAGCTGGGCAAAAAGGCTGAGAAGAACTACATGCCACTACAAGACGGAGATGTGACGGCCACCTACGCCAACGTAGATGACCTAATGCGGGATGTGGGTTTCAAACCTGCTACCCCTATAGAGGAAGGGGTAAGCAAGTTTATTGATTGGTATAAGGAATATTATCAGGCCTAATACACTATTGCCCAAATGCACCCTCTGGTACTTCATGTGCCGCATCATATACTGTAAGCTGAAATTGGCCCCTGTCCCCGGATAGCAAGATATCCCCGAAAGGCTGGTAGCTTTTCCACGGAGTCTGGAATCCGGCAACGGTATCAGCAGCGCTCCGGTAAAAGTCCCATTGAGTCACCAGGTGGCTCTCTGGGTCTACATATACCTCATATCGGTTTTCTGGGGTTACACCCACCCCATCAAAATTGAGTACCAAAACATGTGATTCCACACTGTCCTGTGTGGGAGCCATACCTTTATACGTAAGCGTAACCCCAGTATCCTTCAGCTTATAGGGCATCACCAGCCAGTAGCTATCGTTGATCCAAATGCGACGAGCCCGCTCTAGCAGGTCTGCTAGCTGTGTAGAGTCCGTAACCTCAACCCCACCTTGGGTTACTCTGCCTCCGCCGGATATTACGTTTGACCAATACACGGTAGTATCGCCTGGGCTTTCAATCTTAATCTGCCCGGTGTACCGGTCCCAGTGGTGCGTACGGCGACCAAAGAAATTCCAGGACAGGTAGCGAGTTTTGTCCCACGCTTCCCGGCCACCCATCGCTTTCATTACGGAATCCGCCAAGGCAATAGCCTTAGGATCCGAATCCTCCTGGTTAAAACCAGCAGCCGAAGGATTCTCTTCTACGGGAGAGGTTGTAGGTTCTTGAGTGGTGCTTGTGGACTGACAAGCGGAAAAAATCCCGACCAGAAGGGCCAAGGTGAATAGGTTACGCATTTTTTCTCTTGGTTTTAGATAATAAGAGGAGTTGGGCAAAAAGGTTTGCCAGCACCTGGAATCAAAAAAATGAATTTTTTTATTGGCTACTGTAACCATTAAACAAGTTCACGGTAACCCCACCCGAACGATCCAACAAAACTCTAGTGACTGTGCATGACCTGAGCGACGAAGTAATCATGGATCGGGTGTTGACTGGCGCATTGAATGAGCTCACTGAGCTGTTCGATCGATACCAATCCCCGATTTACAATTATCTGGTAAAGCAATGCCGGGACCGGGAGCTGGCTGCCGATTTGTGTCAGTCTGTCTTTGAGCGAGTAATCAAATATCGGCGCTCTTTCCATGCTGACCGTTCCTTCAAGTCGTGGATTTATCAGATAGCCCGAAACCTGCTCAAGGACCATTGGAAAAAGAACCAAGCCTTGGTATCGGACTACACGGACCTTAACGAAATTGAGGGGAAAATGCAGGATGGGCAGGCACTAGCCGAAGAGCGAGAACGGAATGAAGCGCTATATGAGGTCATGGATCAGCTCTCCGAAGAGCGGAAAGAGCTTTTGGTTCTCAGTAAGTTTCAAGGATTAAAATATGAGGAAATCAGTGAAATAACGGGCATGTCGGTGGCAGCCATTAAGGTGAATATCCACCGTGCCGTAAAGCAAATGAGAGCCTTGTATTTCGCAACCACCTAATTATTAGAAGCAAATGATGTCAATTGAAGAAATAGAAGACCTATACATCACCTACTCGGAAAATGAACTTCCGAAGGATAAAAGGGCGGAGGTAGAACAACTACTACAAAGCGACCCGATGGTAAGGGAGGTGTTCGAAGAAATGAAAACATTGGACGAGCAAATGGTAGAAGCACCCTTAGAAATGCCCCCGCCTACCATTCGTAAAGCCTTCGAAGAGGCCTTGGAGAACGAAGCAAAGGCAGCCACCAAATCCAAGAGTATTCGGCTACCGATATGGCTGGTAGCCGCTGGGGTGAGCCTGCTGGCTGGGCTTACTCTAGGATGGTTATTGCATGCCCAGCTGGGCAAGGGGGAGTCTGCTGAGTTGGTAGCCTTGTCTCAACAAATGGAGGAGATGAAACAGGTAGTGATGCTCACGCAAATTCAACAACACAGCGCCAGCCAACGGTTAGCGGCGGTACAAGCCAGCTACAAAATAAGCGAGCCCAATGATGAGGTGGTACAAGCGCTGATGATTGCACTACGGAGTGACCCCAGCGATAATGTGCGAATGGCAGCCATACAGGCGCTGGTCAACCTAGCTCCACAGACGTCGGTAGGACCTGGAATGGCAGCTTCGCTCACCGCACAACAAAACCCCATTGTGCAGATGATGCTCATAGAGATGCTAGTACAGATGAAAGAGAAAAGCGCAGTGGATGAATTCACCAAAGTAGCCAATGACGAAAGCATGGACACCCAAATAAGGGCACGTGCGCAGCAAGGGATTGGCGAACTATTATAAATGTATTTGAAAGAATAAAAATAAAGACTAATGAAAAAGTGGATGATGATGGCTGCCTTGGCAGCACTAACTGGGAGCTCGGTATGGGCACAAAAGACTTACACAGCAAATTTCCCCAACGGAGGTGAAAAAATACTGAGCCTGGCGGTGAATAATGGCGATATCACGGTGAGAACTCACGATCAAAACACCGTGATCATCGAGATAAATGGGGATGATTGGGAAGACCCTCGCGAAGATGATCGTGCACAAGGCCTAACCATGATTTCCGCCGAAGGTACTGATAACACCAGCGTTGGCCTGTTCGAATCAAAAGAGGGAAATGTACTTTCCTTCACTCAGTTGAGTAAGCGAAATCAGGATTTCGAGATTTTGGTTCCCAAAGATGCCTCCGTCCGTCTGAAGGAAATGGGCTGGATTGGCTCAACCGACTTCATCATAGAAGGGGTAGGCGGAGAAATAGAAGTGGATGCCAAAAATGGAGATGTCATCATGAAGGACATTGGGGGGCCTATTGTAGTTACGGCCATGAATGGTGACGTGGATGTAATCTTCTCAGAAGTATCTCAAAAGGGGCCTATGTCAGTCAATGCCACCAACGGAGCCATTGATATCACCTTTCCGGCTTCCAGCAAAGGGGATTTGCAGCTGCGATCTATGAACGGAGAGCTATTTACTGATTTGGATATCAATATCACGAAAAAAGGCTCAGGTTGGGGCTCTTCGGTAGATGGCACCTTGAATGGAGGCGGAGTAAGCATTGACCTCAGTGCCATGAATGGCAACATCTTCTTGCGGAAAAAATAATCCTCAGCAATGTTACGATTCGCAACACTTTTTGCCTTGAGTATCCTCCTAGTGGCCAAAGCAGGAGCTCAAGGCACTCCTACCGAACGGAAAGTATTTCCGGTATCTGGAAGCCAACAAAGTCTCTTGCTTGATCTGCCCTTTGGCGAGGAAATTCGAGTGATAGGATGGGACAGGCAGGAAGTCGCCTTCGAGGCTTACTACAGCATCAACAATGGTGAACTGAATGAGGTAGTAAGTCTGGACTATGACGATGATAAGGACCGAATACAAATAGAGATGGAATGGAATGAGGATGCCATCAAAGATTATTCTGGTACTGTATCCCAAGAAGCCTGCGAGATGCAGGGGGGCCAATTGCTTTACTGGTCTTACAACAGTAATTCAGAAGATAACATTTCCGTCTGCAGAAAACTAAAGTATACGGTATATGTACCCAGGGAAATGAAGCTGAACGTGGAAACCATAAACTCGGTAGTAGAGCTTCGTGGAGTATCGGGTGATATGAAAGTCAACTCCATCAACGGCCCTATAGATCTGGATTGGGCCGTGAACCAACCGGCCAACTTTAAGTTCGAATCCATCCACGGCGACCTGTTTAGTAACTTAGATCTGGACGTAGCCTCTATGAATGATGGCGTAGGATTTTCCTACCAAACGCAGTGGAAAAATGAGGGCCCATCCATTAAGCTTGAGACCATTAATAGCAGTATCTATCTGCGAAAACAATAAAAGGGGCTTAGGCCCCTTCCTCATTTTCTAACAAAGAGGTGTTTATTTTCACCTCTGACTCCAACGTACGGTGCACCGGGCATCGGTCAGCAATCTGCAACAACCGTTGCCGTTGTTCTTCCGTGAGGTCCCCTTCCAACTCCAGCTTGCGGTCTATGTAGTCTAGCTTACTGCTGGGCTTATCTGTGGCATCAGAATCCTGCGCATGCCGCTTCTCATGTTGTAAATGTACGGTCACCTCCTTCAGGTCCCACTGCTTATGGTTAGCGTACATGCGCAAAGTCATGGCAGTACAAGCACCCAGGCCCGCCGTGAACAAGTCATAGGGGCTCGGCCCCAAATTATTGCCACCTACATCTTTAGGTTCATCTGCCAAAAACCGATGGCCACCCGCTATTACTTCTGAAGTATAACCCGCACCTGATAGCCGTACGGCCGTTTGCAAATCCGTATCCAACTGATCCTCTTCCGCAGCCACTTCCAGATACCGTTCTGCATACGCCACAATCATATTGCCTACATATACCGCATCCGCTTGTCTAGTGAGCAGGTGGTCTGCGCCATCCAACGATATGAAACTACGGGGGTGTTTAGCCGCTAGGTAGATCTTGGTAGCATTGTCTATTCCCACGGTGGCATCCTGTGGCGAATGCATCACCAATAAGGCACCTTTGATATCAGGAATGTCGCGGGCCAAACGGTTCTCTTCCAGATCCTCCAAAAATTGCTTCTTGATGGTAAACTTCCGCCCCGCCAGCTTTACATCCGCAATACCCTTTTCTTCAATTTCCTCAATCTGAACACCAAACTGCTTCTTCACGTGCTCAGGCTCTGCGGGAGCCCCTACGGTAGCCACCACTTTAGGATAGCCCAGTTTTCGGGCTGCCATCAGCACCGCAGCCCCTCCCAGCGAGTGGCCAATAAGTATCTGAGGAGCATCGTAGTGTTTTTCCAGGAATGCAGCGGCATCTATCAAATCCTCTACATTGGATGAGAAATTGGTGTTGGCGAAATCACCTTCACTTTCGCCCAAACCCGTAAAGTCAAAGCGAAGCACAGCAATGTTTTGTGCCGTGAGTGCACGGCTAATGTGACCCACTGCCAACAGGTTTTTACTACAGGTAAAACAGTGGGCGAACAAAGCATAAGCTTTTGGTTTGCCGTATACGGGCATTTCCAAACGGCCAGATAGCTTTTCTCCTTGGCTATTTTCAAACGTAAGTCGATGGGTACGCATAGGGTATAGGTTCAGATAGGTTTAACCGCAGACACGATACTATAGGTTTACAATCCTGTCATTAATTGAAGAAAGATAGCGTCTTAAGAAAGACAAGGCATAAAAAAAGGCGCTCAAACAGCGCCTAATGCTTGGTGGAGGAGTTACTTCCTGATCGACCTTTCCTTCAGATCAATGGCCTCTCGTAGACGCTCCTCGTTCTGCTGCATCACCTGGCTTAGGTTATCCCCAATCTCGGATTGCAGCTTACGCAACTCTTCCATTTTTTCCTGCATAGCCTCGCTTACGCCTTCTCCGCTAGGCTCTCCCGAACCCTTCTCCAGCTCAGCAAGCAGCGACTTAGTCTCCGCAAGCTGGAACATCTGAGTGCTAGTATCTTGGGCAATCACGAGTACCTTAACCAATACTCCTTTCTCGTCCAACACCTTAGCAAAGGCGCTATGGGTCCATACGCTCTTTTCCTCACGGCCCAATAGCTGTAGATCTTGCTGTAGTATGTCCTGACTCGACAGTACTTGATTCCAGAAATAATCAAAGGAATCAGCATCGTTGAGGCCCACTAAGATGTCCTTGAAGGATTTGCCTACCAGCTCCTCCGAGGTGAGATCCAAGGCATTCTCGGTGAGTTCGTTCACATAGGTGATCTTGCCCTCAGCACTCAGGTCGAGTAGCAAAGTAGAACGATCCAAGGCTAAATGACGGAGACGCATTTCTCGCTCCGAACGATCCGCACGGTTGCTTTCAGAGTTAGCCGCATCCAATTCCAGTTGTAGCTTGCGGTTGCTTTGCTCCAAGGAGCTCAGGCGCTCTTCTTCCACGCTGATATCTCGCACCTGTACGGTGAAATATTTCTGACCATCATAGAACGTATCCTTGATAGCCACCTCGGCCAAAAACCGCTTTCCTCCTTTGCGAATACCCTCCATCCGGCGCCGTGTATTGATACGCGCCCGTTCCACAGGATTGTTGGAAGCATCTACCAACTCCCGACGAACCACCTTCTCTTCAGGTAAAATCACCCCTATATTATGGTCCACTACCTCATTGGCATTGTAGCCAAATAAGTTCTCCGCCGCATAATTGAATGCATCGATGATACCGTTTGAGGTAACGGTGATCAGCGGATCTGAAGTGGAGTTAAGAATCGTATTTAACCTATGTACCTTGGCTTCTGCGTCGTCGGCCCCCCGTTTCATTTCCTCCTGCGTAGCCTGTAGCTCCTCCATATTCTGACGCATCTCCTCTTCCTGGGCCCGCATTTGCTCCGTCAGCTCTTGGGAGTCGTTTAGCAAGCGTCGGGTGTTATCGTTCACCTTCACCGTGTTGATAGCCGCCGCCACAGTCTCAGCAAGTCCCCTCAAGAAATCCAGCTGGTAGGTCTTCATTTCTGAGAAAGAGCCAATCTCGAACATCCCGTACACTTTCCCATTCGTCATCAAGGGTACCAGTATCAGGTAATTGGCCGTGGCGTATCCCAAACCGGAGGTGATGTACAAATAGTTGTCGGGCAGTTTATCTAGTACTACCAAATCCTTCTCTTGCCATGCCTGCCCAAGAATTCCTTCTCCCTCCTTGATCCGTCTTTCCTCAAATTTCTGACGGTCATAAGCGTAGGTAGCACGCAGTACCATCTCCTCAGGCCCCTCCTCTTCATTATCCGCAATTACAAAGAAGCCTCCTTGGTTGGCATCCAGAAATTGTACTAGGCTCTTGATCAGTTCTTCGGTGAGCTCTTGCAAGTTATCACCATGCTTCCGGATCAACTCCCCGTACTTATTATATCCAGAATTTATCCAATCCCTTTCCTGATCCTGCTCTTCTACTCTGGCCAGGCTTGCCCGCATTTCTGCCAAGCTGCTACCAATCTCACCCTGCCCTTCAAACACCAAAAGGGTATTATCAAAATTGCCCTTACCTACTTCCAGGGCAAAATCTTTGACGTTTTTGAGGTTACTACCAAGGATGTGAATTTCTTCCAACACCGAACTCAGTTCATCTTTCGACCCTTGGACCTTTTGTGGCAAGTTGCCTTCACTCAGCACCGAGATGGGCTCCTTAATGCGCTTTATCATCTTGCGGATTTTGCCATTCAATATCCTGAAGATGACTAGCAGAATGACCACCAAAATCAGATAGGTGATGGCCTCGGTGTAGAAAAACCCATAAATCTTGGCGATCAATCGATCTCCCTCAGCAACGGCGTCCTCGCGTACGGTTTCAAAAAAGAAGGCCAGCCGACGATCCAGGTTAGAGATTAAAGGAAGTGCTTCCTGATTGAATATCTCTCGTTGGAGTTGTGGATCGCTCTCGGCATATACTTTCTCGTGCGAACGTTTTAGCTTTTCGACTTCGAATTTGATCTCGGTCCAGGTGATGCGATACTCTGCGTAATTCCACTTGGCCTGAAAGGTTTCGATTTTATCCATCGCTTCCTGCACATCCTTTTCCCATACCTTTTGAGACAAAGCCAGCGAGTTGGTGTCGCCTGCGATCAGGTGATGGTCCAAATGCCCGGAAGTAGACAAAAGATTGGCTCGCAGCTTTTCAGTCCACATCTGCGTAGGTTGAACTGACTGCATGATATGCACCCCTTGGGTCAATACACCAGAAAGGGTAAGAATTGTTATCAAAACCAAAGCGAAGACTAGCAGTGCCTGGGTGATGAAACTTAACGACAGAAAAAACCTAAAAGAATGAATATTTATTCGCTTCATAGCGTTCGTCTGTGACTAGAAACCGCATCCCAACAAAGCTAAAAAAAATTGACAGTTATCAACGATATGCCCATTCTCATACAATTTGATTTTATCTAAAACCTCCTTGAAATACAGAGCGTTGGGATCACATGAACTCGTACCGTGCACTCGTTTGGCTCCGCAACGACCTCCGTTTACAGGACAACGTTACTCTACACAAGGCTACCCAACAGGATCCAGCTCCTTTCATTGTATATTGTTTCGATACAAGGGAGTGGGAAAATACAGCGTTGGGTTTTCGCAAAATGGGAGCCCACCGAGCCCAATTTTTATTGGAAAGCCTTAGGGACCTTATGCCGTCCATTTCGGCACTGGGAGGATCTCTTATCCTGAGGCAGGGAATCCCTTCAGAGGTGATCCCTCAAGTAGCTCAAGAGTTGGGTGTTTCTTCGGTATTTGTTTCTGAAGAGGCTGCCACTGACGAGATAGACGATGAAAATGCTGTAGAGCGGGAGCTCTGGAAAAATAAGATTACGCTTAACCGGGTATGGCAAGGCACTCTTTTTCACAAAGAGGACATCCCTTGGCCCTTGAATAACCTTCCCGATGTGTTCACCAAATTCAGAAAGGAGTCTGAAAAATATGTGGACGTCAGGCCCCCTGTTCCATCACCCCAGGGTATTTCTTTTCCTACCGTAGAGCCCGGAGAGCTGCCTACCCTTGAGGATATGGGGTACGATGTTCCTGAGCTTGATGATAGGGCAGTACTTCACTTTCATGGTGGTGAAAAAGCTGCCTGGGACCGCCTCAATCAATACATCTGGAAAGAAGACCGACTAAAGGATTATAAGGAAACCCGAAATGGGTTGCTGGGTAGTGGGTATTCTTCCAAGCTTTCTTCATGGCTATCCTTGGGGTGCATTTCTCCCCGTTCTATCTATTACCAAATCAAGCAATACGAAAAGGAAAGGACCAAAAATAAGAGCACCTACTGGTTATTCTTCGAATTGCTCTGGCGTGACTATTTCCGGTTTATCACCAAACGGTATAGCAATCGGCTATTCCTGCCCGGGGGCATCCAAGGGTCGGTTAGCAACCTGACCATGCGCCAAGACTACGGTCTGTTCGAAAAATGGCGAACAGGCCAAACGGGGATCCCTTTTGTAGATGCCAATATGCGGGAGTTATTGGCCACAGGATTTATGAGCAACCGAGGTAGGCAAAACGTAGCTAGTTTTCTGGTAAAAGACCTGGGAATCGATTGGCGTTGGGGTGCCGCTTGGTTTGAATCGCAGCTCATAGACTATGATGTGTGCAGCAACTGGGCCAACTGGAACTATGTGGCCGGGGTAGGCAATGATCCGCGTGAGGACCGATATTTCAACATATTGAGCCAAGCCAAACGATACGATGGGTCTGGAGATTTTGTCCGCACCTGGTTGCCCGAACTGGCCGACATTCAGGGCAGCAAGATCCATTCGCCCAGCGAATTGTCAGAGACCTTATTGCTGAAACAGGGGATACAAATTGGCCACCACTACCCTAACCCGGTAGTAGATCCTGCCAAGTGGTCCTATTAACGTAGGCCTACTAGCTTGTAAAAATCATCTAATGAGGTGAGAAAAGCATCTCGGCCACTGGAAGTCACCAATAGGGGAAATTCTTCTCCTTCAGCGGTGGTTAAGAGTACCTTCCCACCCCTATCCAGGGTTTTGTATAAGGCCCCAGTCACCAGAAAGTGCTCTATCATGGATCCCTGGCCAAAGGCGATAGAGAAGGTAGTGTCTGGTTGCTCCATGCTTAGCATCACCGAGTCACGATTGGGCAAACCCAATAACTCCAGCATCACGAATGCTTTGTCTTGCCGCGGGCTAATGACCAGCGCGGCCTGGGCCATTACCGAGGAGCTATCCCACTTAGGGCGGCGGCGGTACCGGAATAGGCGCATGCCGGCGTCGTCGCGGTTTTCCCGGTCATAACTTAGCTGGCGGACATTGTAAAAGCGAATTTCAGCATCGTCCGTAGCCAAAAATTTAGGCTCGGTCAAATCCAATTCCTGCTCGGTGGCATTATACAACACCTGCAACACTACAAAGCCTACCGGAATTAAGACCCAAACCGCATATTTTTTCATGCCAACAAAACTTTACCTCATACTAAATGTTTGACCGTCATATTTAGTGAGTAACCGATGTGCAGAAAAGCGTAATGAGGCTTCCTTATTACGCTTTTATTTTTGGTGGGCCTTCTATCTTTGCCGGATGTCTACGGTTACTCCTCTCGATGAAAAATATATGCGGCGTGCCCTGGAGCTTGCCGAGTATGGGCGAGGCCACGTGACACCAAATCCGGTAGTAGGTTGTGTAGTCACCTACAAAGGAAAAATAATCGGAGAAGGATGGCACCGAGAATACGGAGGTCCGCACGCAGAAGTAAATGCCGTAAGCCAAGTGGCTGATAAGTCACTCCTTCGCCAAGCTACTGCCTACGTGACCCTAGAGCCATGTGCACACCATGGCAAAACGCCTCCTTGCGCAGACATGCTGATCCGGGAAGGAATACAGCGGGTAGTGGTAGCCCTAGAAGATCCTAACCCGCTTGTGGGTGGCAAGGGACTTACCCGGATGCGCGAGGCGGGCATAGACGTAGTGACCGGGGTACTCCAAGAGGAGGCACAATCCCAAAACCGGAGATTCCTAACACGGTATCATGCAGTGCGGCCCTACATCATTCTGAAGTGGGCGCAAACGGGGGACGGATTTATAGCCCGAGAAAACGGGGATAGCAAATGGATCAGTAATGCTCAAGCACGACAGTGGGTGCATAAGTGGCGGGCTGAAGAATCCGCTATTTTGGTAGGTTCCAATACCGTAAAGCAAGACAATCCTGCCCTCACCGTGCGTGACTGGTCCGGCAAACACCCTACTCGGATAGTATTGGACCGATCAGGCAGCTTGGGTTCTGGCTATCAGCTATTTGATGGTTCTGTGCCCACACGGTTGTATACACAACAACCTGGCATATCCGTCGAAAACACTACGGTTATCACCTGCTCCGGGAATGATTTCCTTCAGGAAGTGTTAACTGATATGCACAGCGCCAAACTTGACAGTGTATTTATAGAAGGGGGCACCCAAGTGCTAGGTGCCTTCATCGATGCCGGACTGTGGGACGAAGCCCGAATAGTTACGGCTCCGCAAACCAGTTTTGGTTCCGGAATAGCTGCCCCCAGATTGCAGGGGCATCAAAGAGAAACACACTCCATTGGAGATAATGAACTTGTGATCATAGAAAATCTTGACGCACCATGGCGGAAGAACTCATTTTAACCGACAATACTACCAAAGCCCAGCGGTATGCTGAATTGATGCCTCAAATTGAGGGGCTCATCATGGGCGAACCGGATGTAGTAGCTAACCTGGCCAATATTGCCTCTGCCTTAAAGTTTGGAATGGGCTTCTTTTGGGTAGGTTTTTACTTGGTAAAAGAGGATGAATTAGTACTAGGCCCTTTTCAAGGACCTATCGCGTGCACCCGAATCCGGAAGGGTAAAGGGGTATGCGGTACGGCCTGGGCAGAGGGTAAAACCCAACTAGTACCCAATGTAGAGGAATTTCCGGGTCATATTGCTTGTAGCTCCGACAGCAAATCGGAAGTGGTTCTACCTGCTTTCAAGGACAATGAGGTGGCTTTGGTTCTGGATGTAGACAGCGACCAACTCGATGATTTCGATGCCGTAGATGTGGAGCATCTGGAAGCGCTGATGCGCAAAATTGAGGCATTCCTTTGATCAGCTTCTAACGAAAAATTTGGGTGCAGCAATCGAATGCACCCTGTTTCAGAATTTTCTTTGGTGAATTCCTTGCCTGAATGGGGAAGCTCCCAACTATTCACCGTACCTTTGTGCCGCAATAACCATTCAGCAAGTAGCTGAACAACAGGCCTTTGCATCCAGTAGTGATACTGCACGCCTTATGACAGAAAAACCAAGAGGTGGAAACACCTCCGGAGGTCCACGCCGCAGCGGTGATGGCCCCAATTCCCGTAATCGCCGCTCTACTTCCAATCATGGGGGCAAATCGCCTCGCGGCAACTCCCGATCCCAATCCTCTTCCCGCACGGGCGAACGATCTTTCCGACCCAAAAAGAAAGGTACCTCCGGGTATAGGCAGGCTGGCCCAGACGAGGCTGGCAAGCCACGCGCAGCCCGCAGACCGGGCAGTAGTACCCGCAAAAGTTTTGATGGTAAAGTGGAGGGTAAGGAAGGAAAAGGAGGCTTTGAAAAGAAGCGTTCTTTTCGTGACGGAGAAGGCCAAAAACGGAGCTTCCGCAAGGACGGTGAACGTACAGAAGGTTTCCAGAAGCGGAGCTTCCGTAAAGACGGTGATAGTAAATTTGGTGGGAAACGAGACGGCAAGTCCCGTCCGGAAGGTAGTAAACCCAGCTTCAAAAAGGATTTTTCCCGATCAGCAGACGGACGGAAGTTTGAAGGCAAAAGAGACGGGGGCCCTCAACGCGACGGCAACCGATCAGGATTTAAGAAGGATTTCTCCCGGTCCGACAAGGATGGGAAGTTTGAGGGCAGAAGAGATAGCCATTCTAGACGCGATGGCGATAAGCCCGGCTTCAAGAAGGACTTCTCTCGGTCTGACCGAGACCGGAAGTTTGAAGGCAAAAGGGATAACCACACTAGACGTGATGGTGAAAAGCCTAACTTCAAGAAGGATTTTTCCCGATCCGAAAGAACTAACGAAGGAGAGGATACCAGCAAGCGGCCCCGCAAAATTGTAAGCAAATCGCCCGCCCGTAATCCACGCAAACCCGAGTACGACCAAAGCAAAATGCGGGAAATAGCCCGCAGCAAAGGTCGTGACCAGAAGAAATCTGCCGAGACCCGACTCAACAAGTACATCGCCAATGCAGGGATATGTTCTCGCCGTGAGGCAGATGACCTGATTGCTCAAGGTATGGTGAAGGTGAACGGTAAGGTGGTAACCGAGATGGGTTACAAGGTGCAAAAGGGAGACATCGTGAAGTACCAGGGCAAGACCCTCAGCGGCGAAGCCCCCGTGTATCTCCTACTCAATAAGCCTAAAGATTTTATCACCACCACGAGTGATCCGCAAGAGCGAAAAACGGTGATGGAGCTGGTAAATGCCGCTGGTGAGGAGCGTATCTTCCCGGTAGGTAGGCTAGACCGTGCTACTACAGGCTTGTTACTTTTCACTAACGATGGTGACTTGGCCGAGAAACTCACGCACCCCTCGCACCAAGTGCAAAAGTTATACGAGGTTACTCTGGATCGGCCCATAGAAAAGGACGACTTCCTGAAACTCCAAGAGGGAATCACCCTGGAGGACGGTTTCGCTAAGCCCGTAGATGTTGCCATTGTAGGGGGAGGTGACGACCGGGTTCTTGGCCTGGAAATCCACATGGGTCGTAACCGTATTGTACGCCGGATGATGGAACACCTGGGATACAGTGTAGAAAAGCTAGACCGGGTGATGTACGCGGGCCTTACCAAAAAGGATGTAAGCCGCGGCCAATGGCGCTACCTCACAGAAAAAGAGGTGATTAAACTGAAGTACTTCCTGTAAGAAGGACTCCCCACTTGGCCCTGCCGAGTGGGGATTTTTTTTGCCTAACTCAATCTTCTCGCCCCCAATTTTTGGGCATAAAAAAAGCATCCTCCCACAAGGATGCCTTTCCAACAACAGAAAAACATTTGGAATAAACTAAGCAGCGGCGGTATGGCTTTCGCGGACAACCACCGGTTTCAACTGAGTATATTTCAATGACCCAGTTTCACTCACGAACATGGGGTCCAAAGCACGCTTGATTTCTCGTGCCAGGTACATCATTTCCGCAGCAATAGTAAAAGACATAGCACTTACCTCAGATGCAGAGGTAGGTTTATCATACACTAAAGGAACCTGATGGTGTGCACCCTGTACCTTCTCTAAAAAGTTCTGTGTGAAGCGGTCCGTAGTGATCGCCATAAAGTTCTTTTTGGGATTAGCCACATCATCAAAAAACTTAGAGGCAATCGACAGTTTGTGATTTTGTGGCCCAAGTTTCAAATCTACTTTGCGGCCCAAGGAATCGACCTCTCCTTTTACTTGGATTCCTGCCTCCTCCAAAGCCTTGATCATGGCAGGCTCCAAAGCCTCCGGCTGGGTTCCTCCAGAATAGGATAGAAGCTGGGGTAGTTCGTAAGCCCGTGCCATCACATCCAACCACACTTGGGTAAGGATAGAACGGCCGCAATTTTCCGCACAAATGAAAAGCACCGAGGCCTGCTTACCTTTGTTCATACGCTGAATAGCGTAATCTCTGATACGATGTAGGGACTCCCTACGCTCAGCAGGAATGTGAACGGACTCACGCTGTACGTTGCCCAAAAATGACTGCAGTTGAGGAAAGAATTTGGGTTTCCGTAACCAGTTCATGGATGCAAATACTCCTGTGGTCAGTAGGAATATGGATAAAATAATGGCTTGTAAGGGCTCCATATTTTGGTCTATGTTTACTTTAAAGTACGGAGAACCCGGGGGGTTTATTGGGTTTATCGATGAATGATTTGAATCCTAGGATCAATGTTTCAATCCTTAGCACGAAGCAAAAAACCAATAATTCGATACAACAGAAACCAAAAAAGCCCCATGGGCTATAGGAGCCAACGGGGCTTGAAGTATTACTTTAAGCTGAAAATCAGGCCATTTCCTTCTTTCGCTCGGTAGGAGTCATCCCAAACCCGTACAAACTCTGTTTTACAAAATCTGTCGGAAATTCATCTATATCCTCAAATCCGAGTTCGATGGTGCCACTATCTTCAGGAATATAGTTGGTGCCGAATAGGTAGTCCCACACACTCAGACTAATGCCAAAATTGACTCCCACGGTTTGGCCATGGGGTAGCTGCTTCGCATGATGGTAAAGGTGCATCACCGGGTTATTCAAAATATATTTCAAAGGCCCCCAAGTAAGCTTCATGTTAGCGTGGTTCAGGTGACCAATGGTAATTGCCATGAAATGCACAATGAATGCCTGCGCCGGTTCGAAACCGAAGAGGATCATGACAGCAAAAGTCTTGAGTGGCTTGTACAGAATGTTTTCCATCCAATGGTACCGCAAATGCGCAGCAAAGCCCATCTCCTTCACGGAGTGATGCACTTTATGAAAACGCCAGAAGAAGGGTACTTTATGCAAGGATACGTGCGTAAGCCACTGTACAAAATCAGATACGATAAAGAAAATGAGCAACTGAAGGGCTGGGTGTAATGCGCTGGCATCTAGTAGCGCAATGCTGCTCATGGTAACGCCCACCTTGCCTAGTGCAAGCCCCATGACTTCATATACTCCGCCAATAGCTACCGCAAACAGGAAAAAGTTGAAGAACATATAAAATGCATCCAGCCAAAAGTCTTTCCGAATGGCCTTTTGGTTTTTTCGCCAAGGAAAGGCTAGTTCCAGTCCCCATACCACCAAACTAATCAGTATTAGGCCCCAGAAGTAATTGGCATACCAAGGATCTACCTGAAATAGAATGGATTTCCAGATGTAATTCACATGACCCTGTAGGGTCCCCACAAATGCGTTCCAATATTCCATAATGCCTTATAAGCTAATGTTTGTCGTATCTGTTTCGGAGGGTAGTTCATTAAAATAACTCCACTCCGTCCAAGAGCCATCATAGTTGGCTACATAAGGATAGCCCAACAACTGAGTGAGGACAAAAGTGGTG
Source organism: Cytophagales bacterium (assembly GCA_003454975.1). Classification (GTDB taxonomy): domain Bacteria; phylum Bacteroidota; class Bacteroidia; order Cytophagales; family Cyclobacteriaceae; genus DMST01. The sequence goes on from DMST01000327.1 coordinate 22,754, forward strand.
TGTGCCGACCGGACACCGGAGTGGCAGTAGGCTATAATTTTTTTGTCTGGTGTGACCCCCGCCGCCGCATACAGGGCTTGTAGCTCTTCGTAACTTTTAAAGCGCATATTGCCGTTGGCCGTGGTATCCAGATTTTCGTAATAGTCAATATGAAGGCTCCCGGGGATTCGCCCAGGCCGGAAAGCCCCTTTCTTTTGAATAGCACCGCTAAACTCATCGGCAGTACGGGTATCCAAAATGATGAATTCTGGATTGCCCATGGCGGCCTCTACATCCTCTTGGGTAGCCACCAAATGAAAGGCTGCCTGGCTACCACAAAAGGAATATTGTGTGGTAGGAAATTCAGCTACAGCCTGGCTAATGGCAAACCCATCGGCCTCCCAAGCCGTCAACCCTCCGTGCAATAAGGCT
>DMST01000327.1:23183-24161 GCA_003454975.1 Cytophagales bacterium
CTACATTGTGGTGACCGTACCGGCACAGAATCCACCAAAGGCGGGCAGCATCCACATCTCCCTTTGCATCGTAGAGTATCACCTTGTCTAAGGGCGTAACGCCTAGCGCACTGAGTAGCGCCTCAGCCTGTGCCTGAGAAATGCTCATTCCTCCATACGGATAGCCTTCCAGGTCCTGAATGTCTGGTCGCCAGATAGAACGTGCTTCCGGCAAATGCCCCTGGGCAAAATCTTGCGGCTTACGTACATCGATGATCACCACCGAATTGCCATTGGCTACGCTACGCCATAGCTGGCCAGGCTCTATCAGAAAACGGGTATCTACATAGCCTTGTGAAACCGGCAGGGTTGCCGAATCAGTTTCATGAAGGGGTTCGTCATACACAGTAGGTTGACATCCCAACAGGACCAATCCGAAAACTAATCTTCCAACACGTACCATTCCTCTACATTTAGTGGTGCCCGCCTACCCTGTGCTTCTGGAGCATAATAGGTAGCCAGATAATCGACAATGACCGCTTCTTGCTCGCCCAAATCCCACAGTTCCTGTGTTTCCTGCATCCATCGAATCATTTGAGTCCATCCTTCAGCGGTGGCTCGGTTTTGGGTCACCAGCTTTCCAGAATGGCAAGCCGTACAGGCAGCACGCACAATTTCGTATTCTCCCTCCGCAATCAAACCCGACATGGTATCTATGCCGTCCACAATTTGGGGGGTAGCTTCTACTTCGTCAGGCTCTTCACCCTCAGCCAACCATTGTGCATACACTCCAGTATCGATGGCCCAATATCCCAATCCTGCCAAGGAAATCAACACCACCGTCAGGCTCACCAGGGCCATCACCAGCCGAACCAGCTGCAGCAACGTATGATCGGATTTCGGGTTCTGAACCATCAGGCAGTTACTTTTACCGCAATGCGGTGCGCCGCATTGTTAAGGTACCCTTTCGGATTCCAGCCAGGCAACACCATGGGCTGA
>DMST01000327.1:24207-26498 GCA_003454975.1 Cytophagales bacterium
CTGAGAATCCCCTGCCGAGTCGGTAGCCCGGACCCAAACTTCATAATAGCCATGGTCAGGAAATGAAACCTGTCCTTCCCACTGCTGCCAGCTCAAGCGATTGGCTGGCGCCTTCAGTTTAACCTCTTGCCAGGTAGCCCCAAAGTCGATGCTTATATGCACCGCTGAGACCTCACGCTCACCAGCCCATGCATGCCCTCGTACGGTGAGTTTACGGCCCAAAGGTATCATGGCACCCGATTTAGGGTAGGTAATCAACGACTTCACCGGCATGGCCTCTATGATGGCCATATCTTCCTCAGCCACCTTGGTGCCTGGGGCCACCGGGAAAGCGGGTACCCGATAAGAAGGAGCTTCCATCTTGGGGCCATCGTGCACCCGATCTCGCACAGAAATATGGGTTACCCATTTGCCACTGGTAGATGCAGGCCAACCACCAAATACAAGGCGAAGGGGTGCTCCATGTGCGACCGGTATATTCTCTCCGTTCATCTGATAGGCCAGCAGCGATTCGTCTTGCATGGCTTTATGCAGCGGTACTCCTCTAGAAATCACCACCTTCTTCGGATCTCCCGTTAGATGGATATCTGCTCCATAATACGCGATGTATTTAGCCTTTTGCTGAATACCGGCATCATCTAGCAAGTCGCGTAACCGTACGCCCTTCCAGCGGGCACAATGAACGGCCCCCACATCCCACTGGTTTCCTTTCGCGGGAGGATTGAATTCCTTTCGGCCGTTGCCCCCACACTCCAATACCAGTTGGTAGGTGTGAGCCTTGAACTTATTCTTCAGATCAGTCAGACTATAGGTCTTTGTAGAGGAAATGGCTTCCCCATCCACCGTCAGGGTCCAGTCATTGGAATCTACCTTTTGAGGGACCAAGCCATTGTTCCGCACAAACATTTTGCTGGCGGGAGTTATGGCGTCATCCAGTAAATGAGCAGGGGTTTCTACGTTCCAAGGTCGATCATTGAGTATGATTAGTTCCTTCTCCTTCTGAAATAGCTCATAGAAATCAGTACGATCGGTCAAGGCCACGGGCATCATGACAGCCGGCAGGTTCTCACCAAACACCAACGGTACACCCAAAGCAGTTGCAAAACCGGCCAGAGCACCTTTTTTGAGAAAATCCCGCCGCGAAGGGGCACCGTCCCACCCCCCTCGTTGGGGTTCTGTCGTCGGTCGATTCGATTTCATAGGTAGTATTTTGGGTCAAGAGAAGATAGATAATCTTATGGCACTTCTCAAGGATTAGCAATTTAGAACCTGTCATTCATATGAAAAAATGGTCATGTGTGCTGAGTAACTTGGGTTACACTCGTACTTAGCCGCTATTGCCGTCCAAAATTTGTCTGCACGCTGCCAAAGCGATTGGATATTTTAAGAAAACTGTATCCTTTGGCGGTGGTAATTCGAGTACCTTGAATACGATTCAATACGAATAACATGAAAAACTACGCTCGCCTTTCTGGGCTGTTACTTCTCTTTTTGGGTGGCTGTATTGGCACCGATATTTTGGACTGGGAAGTAATGGATGCCCGAGTGGTCATCACTACCCGATTAGAAACTTTGGCTGTGGGAGAAACTTTCCAGCTGGAGGCTGAATATTTTGATTCGCTAGGCCAACTCCAGACCGATGCTTCGGTGGTATGGACCAGCTCTGATGAGTCGATTATTTCAGTAGACGATGCTGGCATCGCTTCTGCTCACGAGGCAGGAGAGGTAACCATCTTAGCCCAGGCAGGCCCTGCACAGGACACTCTCACCATAGTTGCTGGTGATGAAACTACTACCATGGAGCCCGAGCGAAAAGCCATGCTCCAAGGCCTAAGAAATTATGATGTAGAGGGTACTGTAACTTTGAAAGAGCTAGAGGATGGCTCACTCAAATTGGAGTTTTCCAGTGACTTTAGTAGCGATAACGGACCCGGGCTGTACGTCTACCTGAGCAACAACGCTACCAATGTGGCAGGTGGTGTAGAAGTAGCCCAGTTAGCCCAAACTAGTGGTGCCCACGAATACGATGTACCTGCGGGTGTATCACTAGACTCCTATAACTACGTTCTTATTTACTGCAGACCCTTCGGTGTTGGTTTTGGCAATGGAGAATTTGAAGACTAAGCTCGCAGCCATTTCGCTGCTTATTCTCCTGGTACCTGGCGCTGCCTGGGCAGGAGGAGGCTGGACCCCTGCTGCAGGAGCACACTACCTGAAGCTAGGTCAATACAGCATTTTCGCGCAAAATTATTATACCCCCGCCGGAGATCGGGTACCCATATTTTCCACCC
>DMST01000327.1:26558-36003 GCA_003454975.1 Cytophagales bacterium
CATATTACTTCGGTTTATTGGGAATACGGCCTTACGGATAAGCTAGGCGTAGTTGCCTACGTGCCCTTCTTCAATCGCTCCACCCTCAACGAGGTAGTGCGACCAGATGGTGAATTGGTACAGTCCGGTGACGAACTCAATGGATTTGGTGATCCTGAAGTACGGGTTAAGTACAGCTTGTATCGAGAGGGACCATGGGCCGTGGCCGCTTCCATAGGTTTGGGGCTGCCGCTGGGCAACCCCGCCGGAGGCAGTACTCAGCTGCTGCAAACCGGAGACGGAGAGTTCAACCAAAAGCTATTGGTGGAGGCTAGCCGCTCATTCAAAGGGGGTAATGGCTACGCAACAGCCACCGTAGGTTTCAATAACCGCACCCAAGGCTTCAGTGAGGAGTTTATCTACGGCGTAGAGGGCGGTATCAAGGCGGGTTCACTTTGGTTGATTGGTAAGGTAAATGGACTTGAATCTTTCAAAAATGGCGCCGAAGACCTCTCGGTCAACAACGGCATTTTCTCGAACAACCTGGAATATCTGGTAGTGAGTCCGGCAATTGCTTGGCAAGTGGGCAAGAGCTGGGGCGTAACTGCTGATGCCGGATTTGCCCTGCGAGGTGAGCGCATCTTAGCCGACCCCTCTTACAGCGTGGGTGTCTACTTGGATTTGTAAGCGCTTAAAGATTCTCCAGAGTGGAGGTACGGGTGGCTATTTTGGCCGGCCTTAGAGATGCCAATAGGGTAATGAGCACTATGCAAGCTACCGAATACATGAAATCCTGTGCCTCCAATTCTACCGGGTAGTCATCCATTACCGCCGCTGTCATCCCCATTTTTACAATACCGAAAGTCTTTTGAGCCCAGGTAACTAGAAAACCCAGGATAAGGCCTACCCCCCCACCAACGAGGGCAATCAGTCCTCCTTCCAGCAGGAAAATTTTTCGGATCAAGCCATCCGTAGCTCCCATAGCGTAGAGTACTGAGATATCTCGTTTCTTTTCAATGGCCAGCATGCTGAGGGAGAAGAAGATGTTGAAAGAGGCCACGGCTAGCACCAAAAAGAACACCAAGTACACAATCAGTTTTTCGGTTTGAATGGCCCGCAACAAACTAGCATGTTGTTCATCGCTATTCAACACCTGAAAGGAATCCCCCAAGTGAGCCCGGAGGTTTCGCTGTACACTGGCTACCGAATAACCCTCGGCCACCATAATTTCTACCGAAGTACGTTTCCTTTCGGATTGCGTATTGAACAGCTCCTCGGCGAAGTCAAGGGGCACAAATACATAGTTCTCGTCGTACTGCTTCTCGATAGCAAATATGCCGCCCGGCAACAAATTGCCCGAGGTATACATCTGTGAAGTAGGGGTAAATGCACCCGGCCGCGAGGCCTTGGGATAGAAGAACTGCAGCGCGTAAAAGTCATTTTGCGGCGAAATACCCAGTGCATACTGGATACCCCTACCTACAATGGCATAGCGCAGTCGGTCTTCGCGCAGTTTGAGCTCCCCCTGCGTGATCACGTTTTCCATCCGGTTGTGCTCTAGAAAACTTTCTCCCACTCCCTTTACCTTCACCACCTGCTGCCCATCCCGATAGCGCAGTAGCGCGTTGTCTTCCAGTACTTCCGTCAAAATACCCACCCCCTCCACGGCACTGAGACTATCCAGCCATTCATCTGTTACCAAAAATGACTTACCCTCTACCACGGTGATTTGGATATCAGGATCGAAGGAGGCAAACAAAGACCTGATGAGTTCCTCCAGCCCGTTGAATACCGAAAGCACAATGATGAGCATCATAGTGCCAACGGCCACGGCCGATACCGAAATTCCTGAAATTACATTGATAAAACTGCGGTTATTCTTTGAGAAGAAATACCGCCTAGCCACCATGCGGGTGAGGGATCGGGCCATTAGTCGTCGGCTTCTAGTTCATCGTCAGGGTCTTCTTCTGGTATCTCCAACGAATCCAGCAGCGAATCTATTTTCTGGGCATATTCAGCCCCTTCATCCAGAAAGAATGCCAGCTCCGGAATAATGCGCACCTCTTTACGGATCCGCTGGCCCAGTTTGTGCCGGATGTCCTTCTTATTCTCCTCTATAGTATCCAGGAGGCCCTGAGGATCTTTGGCCAGCATGAAACTGAGATGCACCCTGGCCACTCCCAAGTCAGGACTCACGTGCACACGCGTGATCGTGATGAAAGCATTGCCCAGCAGGTGGGTAGTTTCACGTTGAAAAACCTCGGCCAGCTCCTGCTGAATCAGGCTGGCAAATTTACGCTGTCGGTTACTTTCGGCCATAGACCACAAAGATGCGAAGTAATCACGAATTTGCCTTGCACACACATTTTAGCGGCGACAGAAAGAACCCCATCCAAGGCAAAATTCTAACTTTACCAGCTCACTGAAGCATAGGCATCTTTGTTACGACTCTTTCGGCTCAACGACCCCTACCGACTTGGCTTGGTTTTGCTGATCATTACCGCTCTGCGGCTACCCCACTGGCTAGGCGATATTACGCCTACCTGGGAAGAGCAGCACTGGCTTTTGGTCGGTCAGGCACTCAGCGAGGGGTCCGAAATGTACAAGGACGTGTGGGACACCACCGGCCCTATTCCGGCCCTGGTATACTCCGTATTACATGGTTTGTTCGGCCGGTCATACCTGGCCCATCAGGTACTGGCCATGGTTGTTCTGTTTATTCAGTGCATCATCTTCAATACCACCATGGTGGCGCGTAAGGCCTACAACGAGACCACCTACGTACCGGGGCTAATGTATGGCCTACTTGGCAGTCTTTTCTTCGACTTTTTTACGTTATCGCCCCTGCTCATGGGCCTTACGTTTGTGCTGCTCAGCTTCCGGCAGCTCTTTAGCCATCTGCAGAGTAGAGCCAAGGATGACGAGGCCATCCTTCTTATGGGCATGATGATGGGTATTGCGGCTCTGTGCTACCTTCCCTTAGGCCTGCTGCTCATCCCGTTATACCTGGCTTTGGGTTTTTTCAGTAGCACCATCCCTCGCCGGTACCTGCTCATTCTGTACGGTTTCCTGTTACCCATACTCATGTCAGGCGTCTATTACTACGTAGTAGATGCACTGCCTAACTTCATTAGCTTCTACTTTTTAAGGACAATAGGCCTTACCATACAGCCCTATGCCAGCTGGTTGTTAATAGTGGCGGTGGTGGGTGTTCCCCTACTCCTCACCCTACTGGCCCTATTGCGCACCTTCTCCTACCCGCGTTTCATCAATTACCAGAGCCGGTTGCAGCAGATAATGGTACTCTGGTTATTGGTCGGGTTGGGCATTATACTTCGGGCTCACCACCGGAGCCCCATGCATTTTTTGATTTGGGTACCTCCCATGGCCTTCTTCCTTAGCCACTATGTGCTGCTGATAAAAAAGCGAAGGTGGGCCGAGGTGGCCTTCACGGTTATTTGGGGTTCGGTGGTCATACTAAGTTTAGGGCCAGTGACCAATTGGTTGCCCTTCTTCCCTTCTTCAGACTCTATTCGGGTATCAGACACTACCCTGCCATCAGCATACCGTGACAAAAGCATGTGGGTAATTGGTCCCTCGGTGGAATATTACCAACACGCTGCCGGTTTGGGAACGGTGTTTTACCAGCCAGAAATGGTAGCGCCCTATCTGGGACCGCTAGATCGGTACAGCGAAATCATTACCCTAAAGGAGGCCGTGGACAATCCACTGCCTGAGGTAGTAGTGGATCCGGAAGATCATTTTATACAAATGTTGGAATATTTTCCAGAGTGGAAAGCCCGCTATAAGAAAGTAGATGGCCATCCCGTATGGGCACTAAGTAATTAGTACTTGCTAGTATCTACAGCCACCACCAGCTTTAGCCCCTTGATGTACTGGATGTCATACTGGATCTCCGCGTAGATCATTTGCAGAAGAATCTCGATGCGCAAGATGGCCGGGTCCTTTTCTTCGGAAGGAACGTGCGCAATGTCTAGCGCGGTGAACTCCGGATCATTGTCCGTATAGTGCAGTTTCACCTGCTTTTCGTGTTGCTCCACAAAAATGGAGATACGCGTAGCGCGCTTCCGCTGCATGGTGTGGATCACCAACCCAGTCGTAATCCGGTGAAGCGTCACTTCCAGGTCTGGATGAAAACGGTTCATGGGTTGAGACCCCTCCACCGTGATCGAAATGGTATTACTATAGTTGTTGCGGTGGAAGAATCCCTTCAATGCCGGAATAAGTCCCAGCTCAGAGATATGGTCAGGTTTCAGGTGCCCCACCACCGTTTTAATCATCTTGGCCTGTTTGAGTAGCAATGAAGCCGACTCATTGATCATGTGCGACAATTCGCTCCCCTTTTCCGTCTCCTGGCTCATCAACTCCAGCCGTTCGGTCAGCTTACTCACATTTTTAATCACATCCTGGTTGAAATACTCACAAATCCAATCGCGCTCCAGCTCGTGAATGTATTCATTGAGGTACACCAACCGTGAGTTGAAATCCATGGACTGGGATTGGTTTTTCAGCTCCAGCTCCTGCTTTTGCAACTTTAGCCGCTGCTGTTGCATGGCCGCCCTAAACCTCCTGCGCCGAAGGCTGAGCACTACATGACCGATTGCCAGCGCCCAAATACCAATGTATGTGAAAACGATCGCGTTAGCCATGTACTACCTGATTCTTGGTAAGCTGCTGTCGCCAGTAGGCGGTCATACAAAACGAGAGAAATATTAGCTGAACCACTTTGAACGAGCGGATAATAGTTCCCACTTGTTGGTCACCAATAAGATCTCGGTTATTGAGAAACCACAGGTGGGCCAGTTCAGAAAGGTTCACCGCTATGATGGCAATAGACAAGATAAACCAAGGGGTGAACAGTACTCGGTAGCTGGTATCTTCAAATTCATAACTGTGGATATAGGCCAAGGCCAGGTATACACTCAAGGCAATGGCCAGATACTGAGTAATGGTGTTACCGGTATTGCTCCCTTGAAGAAAGAGGAGGTTGGTAATACCAAAAAATACCGCACCTCCACCAAGAATCCAGGTTATCTTCTTAAGTGTTCCCTCGGGCAACTGAAGGGAGTACGCTACACTTAATATGGTCATTTCCAGAAGAGTGAGGAGGTTGAGGGCGAAAGTATCATTGGATTCTCCCTCCAAAAACAAATTATTGAACACATCCCAAAACGGAAGGGCACATATATATACCAGAAGAATTTTTAGGGGTAAGGTAAGGTGAAACCACCGATAGATTCCTACGGATACCGTAATCAGGACTCCCAACGCATGTGCAAGTATGGTCCAATCGGAAAGGAAAGTGAGCATAAGAGCGCGTTAAGATAAGGTCTGAAACCGGTTTAGTTCCATCAGTTGGTTAAACAAGTCCAAAAATGAGTGGTAGGTGACCGAACAAATTTCCTAAATTAAATAGAATTTTTCCTCTGATTCATCCATTTTACAAAATTCCATACCTAGACTAACCGTCCGTATAGATATACTGGCAGATAGAAAGGAAAATTGGTACCGTAAGCAGGTTAATTGACTTCACAGCAGGAACTGTATGACAAGACTCTTCAAATTTGCGCTGGTACTTTGCCTTTTGGCTCATCCTCTGACAGGCATCGCTCAAACTCGTTTTTTGGGCTTTTTCATGGAGGAGGATCTAGATAGGGTTACCATACCATTCGAAGTACTGGCGAATTTGATCATCATCGAGGTAACCTTAAATGACCAGCTTCCTCTCAAGTTTGTATTGGATACGGGCGTACGTACGCCCATTCTCACCGATAAATACCTGTCGGACATTGTGCGCGTTTCCTATGACCGGGAGGTAGAAATATTCTCGGCCGGCGCCCAAGGCAAAGCGGTTGCCTACATTGCCAACGACGTGGCTCTCTCCATTCCAGGTATCCGGGCAGCGGACCAGGACATCTACGTCCTCAAGGAGGATTTTCTGGGATTGACGGAGGTGCTGGGCGAACGGGTACACGGACTGATTGGCTTCGATTTCTTCAAAAATTTCGTGGTTCGGATTGACTACCGCGATAAAGAGATCACGTTTTACCGACCAGGTACGCACCGGGTTTCCGTTTTCGATGAAGTATATCCCATTTCTATTGAGGAGTCCAAGGCCTATTTGCAAGCCGAGATCACGTATGCCGACGGCACCCAAAAGCAGGTCAAATTGCTGGTAGATACGGGGGCAAGTCATGCCCTTTGGCTAGATCCGCCAGAAGACTCCACCGTAACCATATTACCTGAAACGGTATTCGCCACTCCTGTGGGCAGAGCCCTATCTGGAGAAATTGAGGGGCATCTGGGCAGGATACCCTCTTTTACACTACAGAAGAACACCTTCAATGAGGTACTCACCTCCTTTCCTAACCGAAACGAATACCTAGACATTGTGAAAAGTACGGGTAGGGATGGGTCTTTGGGGTCGGAGATTCTGCGCAGGTTTGAGGTTACCTTCGATTACCCGAACGAAAGCATCTATTTTTCCCGAAATGTAGACTATGGCGACCCCTTTCAGTATAATATGTCTGGCCTGAGCATTATTCGAAATGTAAAGACCGATTTGCCCAGCTATCTGGTAGAAAATGTAGTGGAAAATAGCCCTGCTTCCGAGGTAGATATCAGAGAAGGGGATGAAATTCTGCGGGTCAATGGACTGTCCAGAGAAGATATCTCACTCAACCAAATCAATTTTCTGTTGAAATCGCGCGAGGGAAAACGCATTCGATTAGTCATCCGACGAGATGGTGAGACAATCAAAAAGGAGTTTCGGCTTAAATCTTTGATATAAAACTTCCTATCTTCCACCCTAGCAATACTGGTTTGATTTTGCCAGAACCGACATATATTTTTAGTAGAACATAAGTAGTCGATGACGAAAGTAATCTCCTTTATCAGCCGAAAGGGTGGAACGGGTAAGACCACAAATGCGATCAATTTGAGCACCATGTTGGTCAACCTGGGACATAGACTTGTACTAGTTGAAACCGATACTAACTACACGCTAAGTACCCTGCGGCAGATGGAAACCCACCGTACGGGTGCCAAGGATGACCGTATGTTCCAGATCCTGGGTTCGGAAGACGATAAGGTTATTGAGGAATTGAAATCGCTGCGCAGCGCAGACAATTTTGACATCGTGATAGTGGATAGTGCTGGAAAGACCACCGATACCGCCATCCGTCGGCTTACCATCGAGAGCGATTTGGTGATTGTGCCCACTAGCCTAACGCAGAATGACCTGCTGGTTACTTATCAAACGATAGAGGATCTGAAAGCGGCTAAGGAACACAATCCTGATCTAATCATCTCGGTACTGCCCAATCGAATCCACAGCTCCATGAAAACCAGCACCATTCGTGAGGCTTTGTCCGAATTGGATGCCTTTATTTTGGAAAACTCTATTCCACAAAAGAACCTATTTGCGAACTTTAGTACCATATTGCCTGAGAAGCAATACTTGGATACGGCCAAGGAAATCCTCCAACTCTTAGACCTGTAAAAACAATGGCAGCAAAAAAGGGAAAAGATACACTTAAGGACCTCAGTAAGTTTCTAAAAGACCAAGATGAGGCACCCGCGGGTGATGAGGAAAACTCGGATGAATTTTTGAGTTCAAAGCCCAAAACACTTGTGAACGTGAGTAAACTACAGGACGAATTGGCTAAGGCCGGAGGTGATCCTGATCAGGAGTTTCTTGTCAATGCCGTAGTGAAATTAGCCCAGCTGGAAGGCTCTACCCCACAAACTGTATTGTACAACTTGGTAGAAGGAGTATTATCTAAATTAGAGAACCCAGAACCGGGTGATCTGCTAATGCTCTCCTCGGTGCAGTACTTGTCGCACAACCGTAGGATTGATTCCAAACTGCAGGAGTTGCTGAAGGAATAGGCCGACCGAAATACAGCCGGCCCAGGGTCTGGCCATCAGACCCATTTCCACCAACAACCAAGCACGAAGCCTGTCTCCGGCCTTGAATGCCAGTAGCCCGAGTGGACATCGTACATGGTTAATACAACCCACTGGCTCACTTCCCCCGTATTTTCCCTTTCTTTGTGTAAATTCTTTATCCCTGCCCATGTTTTTTGTGCTGGCTGCCTTATTGCATAGCCGATTGGCATCTGCTACGGAAGAAGAATTGCTAAAGGCAATTCGGGCCGAGGGAGATATGCAATGCTTAGGAGAGCTGTACCGCCGGTTTGGGCACTTGGCATACGGCGTCTGCCTCAAATACCTCAAGGATCGTGAGCTAGCTCAGGATGCCGTGATGGAGGTGTGGGAGAAGCTAGCCGTGGAGCTGCGCAAACGGGAAGTAGAAAAATTTTCTGCCTGGCTTCACGTTCTTACCCGCAACCATTGCCTTATGCAGTTGCGTGCTGCCAAAAGCAAAGCCACCGATTCTTTTTCAGAAATCAACGGGCACGTTGTGGAATCTGCCATGGTGGAGCATCCTACCTCCGAAGAAGGTGATCAATTAGAAAATAAACTGCAGCAATTGGAAGCAGCCATTGCTTCGTTGCCAGATGAACAAAAATCTTGTATTAAGCTGTTCTTTCTTGAAAAGAAGTCGTACCAGCAAGTAGCTGAGCTGACCGGGTATGACCTGAAGAAAGTGAAGAGCTACATCCAGAACGGAAAGCGAAATTTGAAAAACGCGCTTCAGCGTCATCATGAAGAAGGATAATACACCACCGAGAATAACCCATCCGGTACCGGCCGAAACATTGGCTGCGTACCATGAGGGGCGCTTGTCTCCTGAGGAGGAGCATGCCCTGGAGATGGCGGCGCTGGACGATCCTTTTCTGGCCGATGCCCTCGAAGGCATAGATATGCTCTCCCCGGAGGAATTGCAGGCTGATCTGGTCGCTCTGGGATCGCGCATGGAGGGCTTGATTGCCGAGGAAGAAAATGACGTCAAAGTCATCGCCATGGTGCCTTGGTGGAGGCGTCCACTATCCATTGCAGCCGTAGTAGCGCTACTCATTTCGGCCATCAGCCTGGCCATTCTACTGCCCGCTAATCAAGACACAGAGTTGGCAGTAGCTACGGAAGCACTAGAAAATGAGACCCGGGCTCTGGAAGTAAAAGAAGAACCCACAGGAGATTCACCGGAAGGTACAGCCGTGCCAAAGCAACTGGATAAGACGGACCTGAGTACCACCATTGCTACCAACGAGCAAAGCACTAATCAGATAAGGGCTAGAGAAAGAGCAGACTCTGAAGTGCAGCCCAGCGCTCCTGTAGAGAAAAGTGAGGAGGTCTTCCTCACTGAAATCGCTATGGTAGAAGCTGAGCCTGCCCCCGAACTGCCCGCCGAGCCCGAATTTGGAGAAGCGGTAACCGAAGAAGCCCTAGTCGAGGACTTGGTATTTGAATCCAATTTGGACGAGGCATTCGCCGAAAGCGAGGCCATGGATTTGGCCGAGGAAGAACTAGACCCGCTGGC
>DMST01000327.1:36034-43434 GCA_003454975.1 Cytophagales bacterium
CCCCGCTGGCCACTGGTGCGGGAGGGCAGGTGAACAGAGGGATGGCCCTTGCCGATAGTTCCATTCTGGAAGAAACCGAATCCTACTCCTATGCAGAGGCAGAGCCAGAAGCGGAGCGAGATGCTGTACCGGAAATGGCCGACCAACCGGCCCGGTCCACTACCCGAAACTCAGGTAGACTATTCTCTGGTAGGCGAAAGCAACAGGCAGAAGAAGCTACTGAGGCAGCACCTCCTGCTATTCTGCAAGAAGAAGCTCGATACGGCAATGCCTTTGCCGACGATGACGACGTAGACCAAGGCCTGGTTTCGAGTGCCCCAACTGGTGTGCGTACGCTCACGGGCTCGGTGGTAGATGAAGAGGGAAATACCCTACCGGGAGTAAATCTGGTAGTAACCGGACTTAACCGGGGGGCTGTCACCGACTTGGATGGCAACTACTTGATACTTGTTCCTTTTGAGGCACCTACCATTACGGTCTCTTATATTGGGTACAAACCTCAGGTGATTGATATCAATAATAAGGACCAGCTAGACATCGCCTTAGAACCCGATGTAGCGGTACTTTCTGAAGTGGTAGTAGAAGGTGAAAGACTCTACCGCTACAACCAAGCGATTTCAGAAGCGCAGATTTATGGTCCTATTCCCATCGGTGGTTTTGCGGCCTATATGGACTATCTGGTAGCGGGGGTGGAACTACCAGAAAACACCACTGGCCCCAGCTACGTGGGCAATGTGGAGTTGAGATTTGTGGTAGATGAAGACGGCGTAACCCGTGATTTTGAAATCCTGCAGCGGGTGGGCTACGGAGTAGAGAACCAGATCATCAACCTTATTCGTAACGGTCCCCTATGGGAGCCTAGCCGTAGCCAAGGATGGCCTGTAGCCACCACCATGAAATTGGAGATTCCAATTTACCGATAAGCCTTATTTTCGCGCTACATTTTCCGGTCTACCCAAACTTCTACAACAAGACTGGTGTTATTTGTCCGATATGGAAAATTCGTCTTTTGAGCTAACCGCAGAGAATAAACTGCGCAAGCTAATTGTGGTAGGAGACCGCGTGCTGATTCGACCTAAAAAACAAAATGAACGAACCAGCAATGGGTTGTATCTACCTCCGGGAGTGCAGGAGAAAGAAAAAATACAAGAGGGTTACATTGTAAAAGTAGGCCCAGGTTACCCCATTCCGGCTCCGCTAGAGGAAGACGAACCCTGGAAGGAGCAGGATGAGAAGATCAAGTATATTCCGTTGCAGGCCCAAGAAGGAGATAAAGCTATCTTCTTGTTGAAGGGTGCCCATGAGATACAGTTCGAGGGAGAAAAGTATTTTGTAGTACCTCAAGCCGCTGTTTTAATGCTTGAGCGAGAAGAAGATCTTTTCGACTAATCTCTTACAGCCTATTTCTTACCCCACGCTTTTTCACTAATTTTCTAAAGAGAAAAGCAAGGATTTCTATTGGAAGCGCTCGATTTTGACGACCTCACTTTGCGGGAAAAAATTAAACGCCTTTATGAGGATGGTACCTTCATTGTGAATATCCGTTACTACGGTTATAAGGTGAATTTGTACCTCATTTATGGCTTTTATGTAGAGGTTTTCTACAACCATAAGCGTGATGTGATCGAAAAAATCTCCTTGATGGACAAAGACCATTCGCGCCAAAAGTTCTATTGCGACCAGATCAAACTCCCCACTACTTTCTTTTCAGAATAATTACTTTTCAGACAAGCCTTCTTGCACTTATTTCTTACTCAGAAAGGATAAGTTACTGTTGCTTACTGGGAGGGTTTCATCCAATAGTACTATTCAACGAATGACTAGGGAAGTAATAGGTTTTTTGAGAATTCATGTCCCGGATTGTAACCCAAACTTATTTCTTCCCGTCTAGGCCACTATATCCATAGCGTAATTTATCCATCATCTCACGGAAGAGTTGCTATTGATATAGTAACTATATATGAAATGTACAGGTGCTGAAAGTGTTATTCCCGGTTTTGCCGGGTTTTTTATGCCAAATAAAAAAGGGCAACCGAATCTCTCCGGTTACCCTTTTATGACGGTTCAACGTCCTTATTTATCCTCTATCAGCACTTCGTCTTCTTTCTCCAACTCATAGCCTAGATAGCGGCCCTTGTCTTTCGCAGGAATACCTTCCTCCATCCACAGCGGCATAGGCTCATCCATCAGGTAGTGATTAAAGAATTGACCCATCCGCATACTAAGATCCATACGGTTGCGCCACTGGCGCAGGTTGTGGGGCTCCCCGTTATAGTTGAGCATCCACACCGGTTTATCGAGCCGACGCATGGCCACAAACATCTCAATACCTTGGTACCACGGCACTGCCGTATCCTCGTCGTTGTGCATCAGCAATACCGGAGTCTCAATGCGGTCAGCAAAGAACACCGGCGAATTCTCGATGTACATGTCTCTACGCTCCCAAAGCGTACCACCGATCCGGCTCTGTGAGCGCTCGTATTGGAACATACGGCTAAGGCCAGATCCCCAACGGATACCTCCATATGCACTGGTCATATTGGACACTACGGCTCCGGCAGAAGCACAAGCATATAAGTTAGTACGGGTCACCAAATAGGCTGTTTGGTAGCCTCCCCAGCTTTGACCCTGCAATCCAATTTTGGTCTCGTCCACATACCCACGGTCTATCATGGCCAAGGTGCCAGGCACAATGCAATCATAGGCGCTAGGCCCGGGTAGCCCCTCTTTATAGATGATGTCTGGTACAAAGACCAAGTACCCGTTGCTAACCGCCCAAGGGAAGTTGATGGTGCTGGAGCTTGGCCGTGCGGTACGATAGAAGTGCAGACCTTGAGAGCTTTTCTCATAGAAGTAAACGATCATGGGATACTTCTTGGTAGGATCAAAATCCTCCGGTTTATACAGCAGCCCCTTCAGCGGTTCTCCACTCAGCGAACGATAGTTCACCAATTCTACATTGCCCCAGGCAATTTCCTCTTGCTGAGGATTCAGGCTGGTAAGGGGTACCACACGTTTCAAGTCCCAGTCAGCACCGTATACGTTGGCACTTTCCCGGTAAGTCATCTGATTGAAAAGGATCACCTTAGCTTCTTCCGCCTTTCGAACCCCACTGTAGAGTCGGTCTCCATAAGCCAGCTCCTTTACTGTCTGTTTCCGGATGTCTAGATGGAAGATACCCGAAGCCATGGTTTCGGTATTAGTTCCGCTGATCATCTGCAGTTCCTTCTTAGGAATGGAGCCTTCTTCATTCCAGTATACCCGATACATGCGGTAGCGCATGTCTTTCGACCGGCCCTCTGTTAGGCGAACAGGAGCAGACTCACCCTTGGGATCTACTTGCCAAATGTCGAACTTATCGTATACCAATAGAGCTTCATCCTTGCTCAACCAACCAGCACTACCGTACTCATAGGGCAACATAGGATGATCATCTTCCTCGTCCCACATCGGGTAGGGAATGTTCTCAGAAACATTGCGGGTCACTTGTTCGGCCACATCATATACCATCCAATTGCTATCCGAGGCCTCGTACCAATAGAAGAAATTGCCTTCGGGGGAAACCCGGGCCCCTTCTCCGGCGGCGTTTGCAATGCGATTTCTCGCTCCCGTCGACAAATCCACCGAGTAGATATCTACCCGCCAAGGCATGCTCCAGGAGTAGCTGCGCTGGAAGGGGTTACGATCAGAAGACACGCCAATATTGGCATTCCCCATATTCCCAACGGATACGTAGGGAAGCTGCTCATCGGCTAGCTGCACATACTTGCCAGAGGCAATCCAGTAGACCCCTTCGTAATCCCGGCTCTGGTCTTCGCGCTGGTCAAGCAGCTGCTCTGGTTGCAAACGCTTATCCTGCCAATGCCAAATATCAATACCGGGTTTATCTTCATCCAATAGGGTAGTGTCTTCCTCATAGGTATACTTAATGGGCATTGGCCGAGTGCTCAAGAAGAGGCGCTCTCCATTCTCCGAAAAATCCAGGCTGCCGTCTTCGCTCACCCACCAACCCTCAGGAATACCAGTAGTACCGGTAGAAACTGCGGACATTAGCCCGCCCTTTGCATCCCAAAGGTGTACGGTGAAATGTCTTAGGTCTGCCTCGGAACTATCAGGGCTAGCCATAAAGGCGAGCTGGTCTCCAGGCTTGTCCCAGCTAAGTGTACTGTAGCTAACCTGTCCTGTATCTACTGGGCTAAATTCCCCAGAGGAAATATTGAAAACAAACACCCCTGCATCGTCTACGCTATCCGCGGAGGCTACCCGGGTGAGCGCCAAGCGACTCCCTGACTCTGCCCAAGCGTATTTCTTCACCCGATTGATAGCGTACTCTTCTCCCGATTCCAAATTGCGGATTACGAGAATCTGACCAGGTATTTCCGGTTCTTCCTCAGCCGTACTGTCGGCTTCATCTACTTCCGGTTCAGGATATCCCTCCTCGTACAAGTAAGCCAACCAATTACCACCCTTATCTGGAACAGAAAAGGAGGCTACCATAGGAATACGCTCCTGGCTACCATCCTTCAAGGTGATGATACCCATAGAGTCTTTCGGCATATCGTCTTTTTTGGTCTCGGCCAGTTTCAAGGCACGTACCGTGTCGTATTCAGGAACGATAGCAAAAACCAAGTAATCTTCCGGATAGGTAAAGGAAGCTCTATTTGCACGAACCACACGCTGTGCATCGGTACCCTCCGGAGTGGATAATTGCAGGTATCCATCACCCTTTTGTGGGTTTACCTCCATAGAGGCCCACGTTCCTTTTACTGATAGTTGTACCCGTGAGGCAGATTCCCAAGCAGCATAATCTGCATGGGTAAGGGGGCGCTTTTCCTGACCTAGAGCCAAGGAAACTCCCATAAAAGTAAGTAGGAGGGTCCCCAAGAGACGGTTTGTTCGCAACATGTGAAGTATTCTTTGTGAGGTTAGTTGCATTGGAATAGGTCAAATTAATACTGTTCTGGTCTAAGTGGAGACGACATTCTGGGGAATGGTCGTATAGGGTCAGGATTGGGAAGGGTTAGGATAAAATTTGGACAAGCTTTCAACTTAGTGCAATTCCAATTCTTAGAAAAGTTAAAATTGTATAAGTCGGGTTAAGAATTTGTTGATATTCACAAAAAGGAAATGAATTCGATTAAAGTATAATATTATTCGCTGAATGGTAGTATTCTCATAGACAAAAGGAATGATTTAAGAAGTTGGCATAAAAAAAATATTCTGCATGCATCATTTCTTGATCCGAATACAAAGACCGTATATCTTTAATTCATACAAATACTAAACCTGTATCGAACATGAAAACTACTACATTTAAGCTAGGCGCCCTGGCCTGGCTGTTTACTTTTTGCGTGTGCGTGTCTGTTTCTGCGCAAGAGCTCATGCAACTCCCCCACCCTGACCGTATGAATGCTGTATCCGGAATCTCCGGTGGAGGATCCGGGCCCGGTGTGGGCGTAGTGCTGGTAGGCTCCGTACCCCCTAACTCGGGTAACAAGCCCGTTTTGGTATTTGTGCACGGCTACACCGGTTCTTCGGATGCTTGGTTCCCTGAAGGTGACAATGATATGTATGCCCGTGCCTTTAATGACGGGTACCGCACTGCCTACGTAAATGTGTATCCTGACCGCAGTATGTGGACTAATGGTGCATTATTGAGAGACCAGTTGGCTCTAATTACGAATTACTACGGTGTGAACCGGGTGGTTGTCATAGGCCATTCCAAAGGTGGATTGGATACTGACGCAGCAGTAAACCACTATGGTGCTAATACTATGGTGGAGCGGGTGATTTCCTTAGGCTCCCCTCACTACGGCTCTCCCTTGGCAGATTTGGCTCAGACTGGTTGGACCTCTTGGCTAGGTGCAGTATTCGGCCAAAACAACGATGCTACTTATGTTTTGCAAACCGGTTATATGAACTACTTCCGTAGTGTTACGGGTAACGCGGTACCTTTCCGCACTTTGGGTGGCTGGGATTACAGCTTTTTTAGCTCATTAGGCCCAAGTGGCTCCTATTTGTCTAGCAGTGGTTTCAGCTACACCTTCGGCGGTGGTGGTAACGATGGAGTGGTACCTTACAACTATTCGCGTCGTCCTGGCAGCACTGAGCTGTATTCTAGCGGCAATTCCCGCACCAAGTATGATCACTTCGAGCTAAGCGAAGGCCCTAATGTATGGTCTACCATCCGCGGACAGCTCCCCTCTTCTTTGTCACGTGAGGCGGTTCCTACTACCGAGATTGCCGCTAACTACAACCCTACGACTTCGGTAGGTAGCCGCTCTTTGGTAGTAGCTAGCCAAAACGGTGGTCCCGTAACTTTCGCAGTAGATGCAGGTGCCCGCAACGTACAGATTGAGGTACGCACCCAGTCACAAGCTCCAGCTCCTAAATTGCTGGACGGACAAAACCGTACTGGTGAGCTGACGTTACAGCGCTCTGGCGCTACCGAAGGCCTGATTGGCAACTTTGCTAGCCTGTATGAAATCTCCACGCCTAAAACTGGAGATTATACGCTGGACATTGATGAACCATATGTAGCCATCATCACCATCAACGGAGGTGGTCAAGCTATGATGCGTTCTGATCTGGAAGGCCTGCGCCAGGTATACCGTACTGGCGAAACCATGCAACTGACCGTGAACTTGGAGGACGCCG
Source organism: Cytophagales bacterium (assembly GCA_003454975.1). Lineage (GTDB taxonomy): Bacteria > Bacteroidota > Bacteroidia > Cytophagales > Cyclobacteriaceae > DMST01. The sequence goes on from DMST01000327.1 coordinate 42,692, forward strand.
AGGGAGCTGCTATTTCTGGAGCTTCTGTAAACGCGGTGGTGCGTTTAACAACTTCTCTTGAAGGTGTACCGTCTACCGAAGATGTTTCTTTCCCTGTAGAATTTGTTGGCACCGGAGTAGCCGGAGAATACAAAGCAGTGGGTCCTTCCTTCCCCGTAGCGGGAGTTTATAATATTGCACTAGAGGCTAAGCAAGGCAATTTCCACCGTTCCATTGCCCACTCCATCGGTGTTATAGAAAATGATTTGGCGAAGCCCATTTCAGAAGACAATGCCTTTGACCTGGCTAGCTACCCTAATCCTTTCCAAGGTGAGACTACCATTCGGTTTACACTAGAAAAGCCAGAGTCGGTACGCCTGTCGGTACTGGATGTTATGGGTCGTGAAGTAAAGGCCTTCGATTTGAACGGATTTGGTGAAGGAACTCACAGTGTGACTTGGGATGGAACTACTGGAAATGGTACTTTTGTGCCTACAGGAACTTACCTAATCCGCCTGGAGAGCGGTAATCGGGCCCAAGCCCAACGCGTTCAGGTACTACGGTAAACTGTATTTATATTTAGGATTGTGTATCGGGTAAATGCCCTTGCCGCGTGGCAGGGGCTTTTCCTTTTTAGCCCTCAGGGTTTTGGCCTTGCTCAAAGTAAGAAAGGGGTATGGCGTACAGACGCTCCTGTACATGAGGAAACATGCCCGTTCGGTTGCCTCCCCAGATATACAAATAATCACCAAGTACGGCAGCCC
>DMST01000327.1:43463-49319 GCA_003454975.1 Cytophagales bacterium
AAGTACGGCAGCCGCACAGTGCCTCGCCAGGCGGCCATCAAAGTATTCAATAATGCGATTGGAATCCACATCCAGTACCCTCAAGTAGTTGCCATGCTGAAAATCACTCACCAGAAATACCAAGTTTTCGTGAACAGCCACGGCGTGCGCCGATAACGGCTCGGATAGCGATTGAAATAGCTTCCAGGAATTGGAGCCCAAAACATGACCATAGATTCCCTGGGTGCCACGCCGACCTCCAGCATAGCCTCCCAGCGTGATGTACACTCCGTCGATAATGGTGGCCGCTGTTTCCATAGCCAGCGGCAATGAACCTTCCACGTACCAGTGACCCGTGGCAGGCTCAAACCGGTACAAACTATCGGAATAGAATCCGGAAGGTATTCCTTTGCTTCCTCCTATATATACAGAACCGTCCCAGTATGCTACCCCAGGATTGGGCCCAGGATTGATAGGCCCACGAAAACGTTGGATGGTGTTAGTTTCTAGGTCATATAATTCCTGATCGTAGCAAGAGATGGATCTGCGGGCAGTGGTAAGACATTCTCCACCAATAACTAACAGCTGATTCTGCTCAGGAAGATGCACCAGCCTTCCATATCTGCGAAAAACCACCTCTCCATTTACCGGCATTTTTTTCCACTTGTCCTGCTCAGGATCATACCTATACAGGGCATTGGTAATGGAGCCGAATGCATTGCTCCCTCCCCAGCTATACAAATACTTTCCGTCCGTAGCGTAGCCCATTCCCAATAATGCCGAAGGAGGATTGGCCTTACGCTCTAGCGGTAACCGCTGTAAAGCATCGGGAAAAGGAGAGGACCGCTGAGCCCATAAGCCAAGGCTAGTTGAACAAAACAGACAAAGAAGAAGTAGCTTTTTCATCAAGCGGGTGGGTTTATTTATTCAACCACAAATTTCGCTCCTGGTTAGCCATTCAGGGATGAAATGTAACTCCGAGGATTCATCAAAAAATATGGTGATCGTCAAATAACATCCCAACTCCCTCGGCAACTGGTGTAATTCGGGTTCCCAATTTCAAAGGCTCCCTTTACATTCAAGCCTCTTTCACTACAAAAACCTATCATGAAGCATATAATCACGAGTTTGCTGGTGATATGTACCCTCACGGTGCATGCCCAGCGGAGACGTAACGTTGCACCACCCCCTAGTGAATCCTCTGCACTGGAGGAGATGAGCCTGGGTGGGCTCAAGTTCAGAAATGTAGGCCCGGCCATTACCTCGGGTAGGATTTCTGATTTTGCCGTTAATCCCACGAATCCAAAAGAATACTACGTGGCTACCTCGTCCGGTGGGGTATGGAAGACTACCAACGGAGGTACTACCTATAAACCACTGTTTGATGGGCAAGGAAGCTACTCCATCGGGGTGGTTACGCTAGATCCGAAAAACCCCAATGTGGTTTGGGTAGGTACCGGCGAAAACAACAACCAACGAAGTGTGGCCTATGGTGATGGCCTATATAAATCGGAAGATGGAGGGGCATCGTGGAAACACATGGGCCTGAAGGAATCTGAGCACATTGGCAGTGTGGTGGTAGACTCCGAAGATTCGGACCGGATCTACGTTGCTGCCATCGGACCTCTGTGGAGCAGCGGCGGAGACCGAGGCCTTTACCTTTCTGAAGACGGAGGCGCTACTTGGCGGACCACACTCACCGTGGACGAACACACCGGTGTAAATGAAGTACATCAGCACCCTACTGATCCCAATATTCTCTACGCTACTACGTACCAGCGCCGCCGGCATGTATTCACGTACTTAGGTGGTGGGCCAGGTTCGGCAATTTACCGCAGTAAGGACCGGGGCGAAACCTGGGAGAAGATCAACGCTGGCCTGCCCTCGGTGGACAAAGGACGGATTGGTTTGGCTATTTCGCCGGCCAACCCCGAGGTGGTATACGCTATAGTAGAAGCTGCCCAAGGGAAAGGCGGATTCTATCGTTCCACCAACCGCGGTGCCCGTTGGGAGAAGCGCAGTGGCTTCTCTACCAGCGGCAATTACTACCAGGAAATCATCGCTGACCCGGTAGATGTAGACAAGGTATATGCCATGGATACCTGGATGTCGGTAACCCGGGACGGTGGCAAGAGCTTCAGCATTGTGGGTGAGGATACCAAACACGTAGACAACCACTGTATTTGGATTGACCCCACGGATACGGAACACTTTATGGTGGGCTGCGACGGGGGTATCTATGAAACGTGGGATGCTGCGGCCACTTGGCAGTACAAGCCCAATTTGCCCGTAACACAGTTTTACAAAGTAGCGGTAGATTATGACGAACCGTTTTACAACATCTACGGCGGTACGCAGGATAACTTCAGTATGGGTGGCCCCAGCCGGACCACCTCGGGCAATAGCATTGTGAACTCCGACTGGTACATGACCCACGGCGGTGATGGTTTCGAGTCGCAAATAGACCCTACCAACCCCAACATTGTGTACGCCCAGTCACAATATGGTTTCTTAGTGCGGTACGACCGTCAAAGCGGAGAGGAAGTGGGCATAAAACCACAACCGGGCGAAGGGGACAATCAATACCGTTGGAACTGGGACGCACCGTTACACATCAGTGCGCATAATCCTCAGCGGATTTACTTTTCGGCCAATAAGGTGTTCAAGAGTGACGACCGCGGCAATAGCTGGCAGGTGATCAGTGGGGAGCTGTCCCGCAACCTAAACCGGAACGAGCTGCCTGTGATGGGCCGGATCTGGGGTATCGATGCGGTAGCCAAAAACGGGAGTACCTCTCCTTACGGAACCATTGTAGCCTTCCACGAATCTCCGCTCAACGAGGACCTGCTGATTGTAGGAACCGACGATGGTCTAATCCAAATTACCACCGATGGCGGCCAAACTTGGCGCAAAGTGGATAACCTATCCGGTGTACCGCAGCGTAGCTATGTAAATGCCGTACTGGCTAGCCAACACGATGAAAATGTGATCTATGCGGCCTTCAACCATCACAAATACGGTGATTTTAAGCCTTATGTACTCAAGTCTACCGACCAGGGCCGCAGCTGGACCATGATCAGCAACAATCTACCCGAGCGTGGCTCAGCTTACACACTAGCCGAGGACCATGTATCGGCCGGTTTGGTTTTTGTAGGTACTGAGTTTGGGGTTTTCTTCTCACCCAACGGAGGTACCGAATGGAAACAACTGAAGGCAGGATTGCCTACCGTAGCCGTACGTGACATCGCCATCCAAACCCGTGAAAACGACCTGGTGCTGGCTACTTTCGGCCGGGGTTTCTTTGTACTCGATGACTACTCGCCCCTTCGTGACCTTTCTTCCCTCGAGGGCGAAGAATCAGCCCTGCTCGCCCTTCGCGATCCATTGGTATACGTAGAGCGATATCCCTTGGGCTTGCCTGGACAATCCTTCCAAGGGGATAGCTACTATATAGGAGAGAACCTTGGTCCGGTGGCTATGTTCACCTATTATCTGAAAGAAGCACCCAAGAGCCAGCGGGATGCACGACGCAAGCAAGAGTCGGAAGCTCAAAAAGATGGCCAGGGCAATCCCTATCCGTCCTATGAAGAGTTAAAAGCAGAAGGGATGGAAGAGGCTCCGTTTTTGCTGTTTACCATCAAAAACTCACGAGGCGAGATTGTACGTAAGCTGAAAACTGCACCCAGCGGTGGCCTCAACAGGATTAACTGGGATTTGCGGTACGCTTCGGACAATGCCATCAACTTGAGACCTCCTTCCTTTTATAACCCTTTTGCGGGTGGAGACCAAGGCACTTTAGTAGCTCCTGGCCAGTACTCGGTATCGATGGCTATGTACCACCAGGGAAGCTTCCAAACCATGGGCGAAGAAGTAAGCTTCACTGTAAAACCGCTCGACAATTCGGTGCTTCCGGCGCAAGATCGGGAAGCGAAATTGGCTTTCCAGCGCCAAGTATCTGAGCTAAGCCGCCGTGTACAAGCGGCCCAGCAGCGCATTGGCGAGGTGAACAATCAGGTACGCCATATGGAGCAGGCTGTCTTGCAAGCAGATGGCAACCACCGGGAACTTTTCGATGCTCTGGTAGCCTTCAAACAAAAATTAAGGGCTCTACAAACCGAGTTGTACGGAGATGGTTTGGCCAGTCGTTTGGATCAGGATACCCCTCCTTCGGTGAGTTTCCGCATCGGCATGCTGGAAGCAGAGCAGTTGAACACCACCTCGGCTCCTACTACTTCGCACCGACAGTCATACGCCATTGCCGCCAAGCAGCTTGATCCCATATTGGATCAGCTAACCAACCTGCTCACCCAGGACTTGGTACAGTTGCAAAACCAACTGGAAGCAGCTGGGGCGCCTTACACGCCCTATCAGTTAGGTAAAGAATAATAGCCTACCTGCTTAGTCTAAAGAATCCTTCCTCCTACCCGGGGGGAGGATTTTTAGTTTTGGGCGGTACCAAACCCCTTATCCGCCATAGATCTATGGTATACGGAAGGAAAACTTTGGACCAAGTCCCCCTATTACTCCTCCGAATCGGGGTATTCCGTTCGGGTAAGGATACTTCTGCCCAAGGTCACCTCATCGGTGTATTCCAACTCACCGCCAATGGGCACACCCCGCGCAATGGTAGTCACCTTGAGACCTAAGGGTCTTAATTTCTTTGTGAGGTAGAAACTGGTAGTGTCCCCTTCCATAGTGGGGCTCAGAGCCAAAATGACCTCCTTCATTGGGATATCCGAGGCCTGAGCCCGGCGAAGCAACGTGTCTACGTGCAAGTCAGAAGGGCCAACCCCTTCCATCGGGGAGATTACCCCACCGAGAACGTGGTAGACTCCTTGGTACTGGCCAGTATTTTCGATGGCAAGCACATCAGGTAGGTCTTCAACCACGCACACTAGCGAATGGTCGCGCCGAGGGCTTTGGCAGATACTACAGAGAATATCATCCGCCACATTGTGGCAGCGTTCGCAGTAGTGTATCTCGGTACGTAGCCTGTGAAGGGACGTGGTGAGGGCTTCGGTGATAACCTCGTCTTGTTTGAGGAGATGCAAAACCAACCTCAGGGCCGATTTTTTCCCGATGCCGGGCAAGCGGGAGATTTCCGTTACGGCATCTCCGATGAGCTTAGAGGGGAATTCCATGCAATAGCTGGGCGGCGGATTAGATGATCTCCGCGCTGATGCCAGCATCCACGATGCCTTGGCGCATAGGGACTAGCTCAGGCCAAACTCCGTTTTTCACGGTACATTTACCCTTGTAGTGGATGAGCCAGGTACACTGTTCGGCTTGTTCCTGGGTATGTTTACAAACTTTAATGAGGGTATTGATTACGTGTTCGAACGTATTAACGTCATCGTTAAACACCACCAAATCTCTAACTTCTTCGTTGTCGACTTCTTCGACGAGTACTTCCTCAAGTAATTCTTCTTCCTGATAAGAGAATCGCATGGTTCCTTGATTTTCAATCGTGGCAAAAATAATAAAATTTTATCACTTTTAGCCCCCTTTATTAATTCGCGAATATGCCTGCCTCACTCGTTATTACCCTGATAGTCACCTACTTCAGTATTCTGTTGATTACCGCCCGGTTAACTGCCGGCAAGGGCGATAATGGTACTTTTTTCACGGCCAACCGTCAATCGCCCTGGTATTTAGTCGCATTTGGTATGATTGGGGCCAGTCTTTCGGGCGTTACCTTTATTTCCGTTCCAGGCGCCGTACTCAACGATTCCTTCCAATACTATCAGGTAGTTTTGGGCTATATCGTAGGCTATTTTGTGATTGGTAGCGTGTTACTTCCGCTATACTATCGGTACAATCTGGTATCCATTTATGAGTTTTTACGGCAGCGCCTTGGCTTGCATGCCTATAAGACCA
>DMST01000327.1:49357-58145 GCA_003454975.1 Cytophagales bacterium
CTCGGGGCGGCCTTTTTCCTCCTTAGCCGTACGGTAGGGGCTTCGTTTCGACTCTTCTTGGTTGCCACCGTGCTACAGCTCGCCTTGTTTGACGCCTGGGGCGTACCTTTTGCGGTTACCGTAGCCATCACCATAGCGCTCATTTGGCTGTACACCTTCCGGGGAGGCATCAAAACCATAGTCTGGACAGACACCCTGCAGACGGCCAGCATGCTAGCGGCGGTCATAGTTACCTTGTTTGTGATTGCTCGGGAGTTGGACTGGGGTACGGCTACTTTAATTCAAGAGGTGAAGGCCAGCTCACTCAGCACCATTTTCAATTGGGATGTGAAAGCGCCCACCTACTTCTGGAAACAGTTCTTTTCCGGAGCCTTCATTGCCATTGTCATGACCGGCCTCGATCAGGACATGATGCAAAAGAACTTGACGATACGTACCCTGCGCGACGCACAGAAGAACGTGTTTTGGTTCACAGTAGTGTTGGTGATTGTGAACCTGATATTCCTGGCCCTGGGTGCTACCTTATTTCTTTATGCCCAATCCAAGGGCATTACTTTACCCGAAGCCACCGACCAAGTGTATCCCTATCTGGCCCTCAACCACTTCCCGCGTATTGCCGGAGTGTTATTCCTGATAGGCATCATTGCGGCAGCCTATAGCAGTGCCGATTCTGCACTAACCGCCCTTACTACTTCCTTCTGCGTAGATTTTATGGGCCTTACGCCCCATGCCGATGCGAGCGAGCGACCCGGCTTGCGCCGTTGGGTGCACCTCAGCTTCTCGGTCGTTCTATTGCTGGTTATTCTACTTTTCAAAGCTATCAACGATGATGCCGTCATTAAGGCCGTATTCAATGTAGCCGGATATACCTACGGCCCTTTGCTCGGTTTATTTTCCTTTGGTCTGCTTACCAAATTCAAAATTCGGCAAGGCTGGGGAGTAATCGTTGTCTGCATACTAGCACCTGTGATTACTTATGTTCTAGTCATGAATTCTGCAGACTGGTTTGGTGGCTACCAAATCGGTTTTGAACGACTGATCTACAACGGTATTCTCACCTTTATTGGTTTATCATTTTTAATTAAAGCCTCATAATCAACATTTTAAGTGAATTAAATTCAACTTATTCTTTAATAGTGAGTATCGTTTGTTAGCTTTGTACAAATTTAACCTCACTAGAAAAGAATCATGAAAAAAACAGCTATTGTGGGGCTTCTACTCTTGTTAGGAGTTTTCGCTACCCATACGGTCTCAGCACAAGGAGCCGGGAAGAAAATTAGTATCGATTTCAACATTGAAGAGGCCATCAAACAGCGTAGAGGTGGCGATGATGTATCCGACTACTGCGAAATGGAGGACGGCCGTCGGAGAGGTCAAAGAGTAAAAGGCCAGTTACTTCGCGATAACGTAACCATGGTTACTGCAGGCCAAGAGGTGACATGGGCATTAAATGTGCCTGATTCTCGTAGGAAGATTGAAATAGCGAGCATCTATTTCACGCAAAAAAAAGGCCGTAATTTCTTTATGCAGCGGGGCGCGGAGTACCCCACCCAGCAGGCCGACGGTACTTGGAAAGGAAAGGTATCGCCCAATGCGCAAGAGGGAGATAGTTTGAAGTATACTATGATCGTGAAAGTAGGAGAGCGGTATTTTAAAATTGACCCAGTAGTAAGTATTGGAGGCGGAGGCGGGTGATTTCCATTTCAAGCACACGTACATTCAGCCCTGGTAAATTATTTACTAGGGCTTTTTTTGTTACTTACGGGTGGTAATCCTTCTACCATGGCACAGTATCGTATATCATACCTCACCTTCTTCCTTCTTCTGATTACTGTTTCATGGTCAGCTAGTGCTACACAATCTGATTCCACCCAGAGGAATCTATTACTAGACCAGATTGAAGCATCCCGACCCCAACCTGACAGCCTGTTGGCAGCTTTGGCTCGTTATGTGAGGTTTGAACCCGAGTTTTCGAAAAAACTTGCCTATGCAGAAGAAGGATTGGAATTGGCACGCTCGCTGGATTCCATCCGCAGAGAAGGCGTTTTTCTGTGGACCATCGGGGAATCTTATGTGTACTTAGGTGATTCACCAAAAGGGTTGGACTATTTGCTCCAATCCCAAGCTCTCTTTGCTAATTATCCGGAATACGAGAGCGATTACGCAGCCTGCCTTCGTTCCATAGGCACCTTATACCTCCGGCAAAAGAACTACCCCTTAGCAAAACGGTACCTGTCCGAGGCGCTAGAACTAGACATCAGGGGAAAATATCCCTTACAAACTGGTGGTAGCTATCTAAACCTGGGGGAAGTTTTCCGGCTTAGCAGCTCGCTAGATTCCGCCAATCTATTATTTAATGAGGCCCTATTTTTATTTGATTCACTGAATCAGCCTCTTTATTCAGCGTATGCCTATGGAAATATTGGCCTGGTAAAAGCCCAGCAGGGAAGGCTCAAGATAGGCCAAGAATATGTAGACGAAGCAGTGCAAATCTTGCAGGGCTTTGGGGACGCATACGGCATCTCTTCCTTCAAGACTCTATTGGGTGAGATTTATTTCCAACAAAGCCTATACGAGGAATCAGAAATTGTACTCCTCGAAAGTTTGGCCATTGCGAAAGCCTCCTCCCTAACCGAACAGATACGGGATGCCAATCGGCTATTGGCAGAGGTATATGCTCAAGATGGCAAATTTGAAGAGGCATATTACCATCAGTCACAGTATACCCTATATAACGACAGCCTAACCAATGCTGAAAATACCCGGCAACAGGCTGAGCTACGGGCCGATTACACGATACGTCAAGAACGGCTACAAAACCAATTGGAGTTGGATCAGGTAGAGGCCCAGAGCCGTTTCCGGGGTACCCTGGCTTGGGTGATGGGGATTGGCTTTTCATCTATTGGCATCCTGGCAATTTTCCTCATTGTAGTCAACCGACGGAAGCAGCAGGCCAATCAACTTCTGGAAGAGCAGAAAGAGCGGATAGAGCAGAAAAGCGAAATCATTGAGAGCAAGAACAAAGAGATTACCGCTAGTATGGCCTATGCCAGCCGGATTCAAGAGGCTATGCTGCCCGTCCAAAAACGCCTGCATTCGGTTTTCCCTGAGCACTTTATTCTACTCAAGCCCAAAGATATCGTGAGCGGAGACTTCTACTGGATGCAGGAAATAGGGGAGGAAGTCCTCTTTGCCGTGGCAGACTGCACGGGTCATGGGGTGCCGGGGGCCCTTATGAGCATGCTGGGCATGAGCATTCTGGATGAACTTACCGTAGGCCTGGGAATCGTAGATCCTGGAGAGCTATTGGCCCGGTTGCATGAAGAGATCGTACGGCAACTGCGGCAAGAAACTTCCGATAATCGCGACGGAATGGATATCTCAATCATCTGCTATCATCCTGGCAACAAGACGCTACGGTTTGCCGGAGCTAAACAGCCCCTGGTGTATGTACAACTGAATGAACAGGGGAAACCCTGGCTCACACAAATAAGGGGGGACCGGATTTTCGTAGGGGGTGATCTAAATGTTGTAAAGCCACACTTTCAGGTTCATTCTTTGACGGTAGACCAACCTACTTGGGTATACTTGTTCACCGATGGATACCAGGACCAATTTGGCGGTCCGCAAAACAAGAAGTTCAGGCCATCAGCTTTTCGAGAGCTTTTGGTTCAAGCCTTCACTGAAAAAGCAGACCAGCAAAAAGCCTTACTTGATCAAACCTTTGATAGCTGGAAGGGGAAGGAGGAACAGTTAGATGACATATTGGTAGTAGGTACCCAACTCCCTTAACCCCATTTACTAGGTGATCTCCCTAGAAAAAATTGTAATATTTTAATTTTGTGGAGTCTTCTTCAAACAAAACCCTCGAAGTAACATACAAAAATCTTAGTATAAATGTAATTTTACGATTGACATAACTGACTGATAACGTGCCTCTTATTTCAGGTTTATTCTACTATTTCTTAGAAATATTATAAACATTGAAACAAAAAGATTGTCTCAATTTTCGAAACACTTTTTGTATTCAATTCATTTCCTTGGTAGTCATAATTACACAGTAGATCGACAATTCGATAGTGTCTGTCGAAGGGGGAAGGAAATAGACTAACACTACAGGTATTTTGTCGTGAAATCACTAAAACTATTACCCTAGTCTAAAGCACCGTTATGAAAAGGATCATATCCATGTTCTGCTTGTTGGGATTGTCTATTATCCCGGCTATAGCAGGAATAGATCCCATGCTGTTGGAGGCTTTGCAAGAAGCCAGTACCCCGGAGGAGGCTACGCGTGCACACCTTGAGTTGGCTCGGGCCTATTGGTTTCCTCAAATCGATAGCATGGAATATCATGCACAACAGGCCTTGGATATTGCTAAACACCACAGCCCCATGTTGGCGGCTGAGGCAGAAGCTTATAACTACCTAGCCGGAATTGCACACCACCACGGTTCGTTGCCTGCCAGCCTGGAATACGGCAACCAAGCACTCTATATCTACAAAACCTTGGGAGACTCTGTGGGGCAAGCCAGAATGTACGGCAATCTGGCAGAAATCTATAAGGCCCTGGAGAACTATTCTGAAGCGCTGAAGAACTGTGATTTGGCACTGGATATGTTTCGGAACATGGCTGATTCCGCTTTCTTAAGTAGTGTACTGCTGGACAAAGCTAAGCTGCACCTGAAACTCAATCACCCTCAGAATGCCCTGGAGGCCCTGAAAGAATCCCAGTTGTTACTGATTGAGCAAAACGAAAATGAACTGCTGGCCAATAGCTACGCTGTGCAAGCTATGGCCCATCTGGGTTTGGGCCAGCTAGAACCTGGCAGGGACAAGGCCAAGGCAGCCTTGGCTATGGCCACCAATCACGAAGGATTGTCACTGGCCAATCAGGCTTTTGCCGAATACCTATTGAAGAAAGCACAACCCCTGGCAGCGGTAGAATATCTGAAAAAAGCATACGGTCAGGCCATGATGAACCACGATATCATCACGGGGTATGCCTTGCAAAAATCTCTTAAGGATGCCTACATCATGGCGGAAGACTATGCCATGGCTTTGTATCATGATGATATTCAGGACCAGCTGGCAGACAGCTTGTTTAGTATAAAAAAGGCCCAGGCCGTAGCACGGGTAGAAAATAAGTACGAGCTAGAAGCGCAGATCAACAGCAATGAACTGCAAAGAGTAATTATTCAAAGCCAGACCGAGGCGGTAAAGAGTGCCGAAATGACCAAAAATGTAATGGGCTGGATGCTGGCCCTGGTACTTGCCGGTGGTTTGGGACTTTGGTTTATCTTCCAGCGGGTTCGCAACCTCAACATCATTATGCGCCGGCAACGGGAGGAAATCTTAACCAACAACGAGCGCCTCACCGAAATGCTCGAAGAAATCAACCTGCAAAACGAGCAAATTCAGTATAAAAATGAAAAGCTTTCGGGCCTCAATGCCTACAAAGACAAGCTTTTCTCGCTCATTTCCCATGACTTCCGTAGCCCATTGGCTTCGGTCATCAGCTTATTGAAGGTCATCGAGAATGGTCAGATGACCTTGCAGGAGAGCCAGGTATTTGCCAAGCAGGTGGGTGTGCGGGTACAGCACACCTTCCAGCTGGTGAGTAATTTATTGTACTGGTCAAAGACCCAAATGAAAGGAGTAAATCCCAATCCGCAAGTATTTGCACTTGAGGATACCCTGCAGGAGGTATACGGTGTCTACCAACCCATAGCCCAAAACAAGTGGGTAAACCTACAAATGAGCATGGAAGGCGACCATAAGGTATACGCTGATCCAGATATGGTACAGACCGTAGTGCGCAATCTGGTATCCAATGCTATCAAGTACACGCCTAACCAAGGCACGGTGAGCGTGGAGATACAAGAAGGCGTGTCTGGAATGACCATTGCCGTTAGTGATACCGGGATGGGCATGGATTCCGAAACGCTGGAAAAGCTATTTGGGGATCATGTAACCAGTAAGCTGGGTACCCAAAACGAGAAAGGCACGGGTATCGGCTTGGCCCTCAGCAAGGATTTTGTGGACCTAAATGAGGGCAAAATCTGGGTGGAGAGCGTTCCTGGCGAAGGCAGTACTTTCTTCCTGTACTTGCCAGCACCCATGTCTACTCTGGAGGAAATTGACCCCAAGGGAGAAGTAACAACAGAAAGCGAACTAGTGGTTGCCTAGTCTTCCTTTACCAGTCGGATAAGACGATCGGGATAGTCGGTAATGATACCCTCTACCCCTAGGCTCATAACCTTCCTAAGATCCTCTTCTTCATTTACTGTCCAGGGAATAACCTGGACACCTGCGGCCTGGAATTCGGCAACGGCGCGGCTGTTGAGCAACCGGTGATAAGGAGAATATACCTGAGGAGTAAATCCCAGTTTACGTTGTAGTTTCTTCACCGAAAATGGTTGGGCAACCAGAGCTACCAGAGCTACCTCAGGGTAGGTCTCATGCCAGTACTTCAACACCCGGAAATCGAAACTTTGTATCGTTACCCGATTCCAGGATACTCTGCCTTCTATGACTTCAAATACTCGTCGAGAAAACTCGGGGGGTGCAGGGTGGTACTTCCCATCCGTGCTAGCCTTGCTCTTAATTTCGATGTTGTAACGCAAAGGGGTTCTGCCTGCGGCACGAGCTTCTTGCTCTATGGTTTCCAAAACCACACTGAGAAGTGGTTTGGTGGCTTCCATTTTTGCCTGTTCAGGGAAGTTGGGATGCGCTTTTGTACCACAATCGTAAGATTGGATTTCAGTGTAGGACATGCGGTACATGTTGAGACTTTTATCGTCGGCGATCTCACCCCCCGCTTTACCCGTGCAAAAAGTACTGCTGATATAGGGTTCGTGTGAAACTACCACCTGCCCGTCTCCACTAATGACTACGTCCAACTCTAGCGTAGTTACCCCCAGCTCCATTGCGTGACGAAATGCCGCCAAGGTGTTTTCCGGATAGAGGCCCCGGCACCCTCGATGACCCTGGATATCAAGGTCCTGTGCACTTGCTGATAATGAGGCAGACATGAGAAGAAGAAATATACCGAGACGCATAACCCATTAGATTTGTTGGAAAGCTAACAAGGATCCAACAAGCGCGCTGTTAAATCTTAGTGATATTCTTTCGTAGCTAGGTTATGCGAAAGGGGTGTAGTAATGACTTGGCGCCACCCAAGCCACTTGCACCGAAACCTCAACGGCCCGGCAGGGCAATCCCTTTCAGTTTACCATAGGTGGCCATGGCGTAACGATCCGTCATACCGGCTATATGGTCTACCACGGCCATCAGCCAGTCGTACGCCTGCGATTCTAAACGGCCCACCTCCTCATGAATCTCTGTAGGTAGCAACCTAAGTACACTCTGATGGCGGGCCGTCACTTTATTTTCAGCTGCCGCGTGTACTGCTTCGGTAAACGTTTCTAGCAGCCCACCAATGATTTCAAAGCCTGCTGCTTCGGTTTCTAACACGGTTTGTGAACGGTATACCCGCTCTATCGACACCCGAATGATCTGATCCAGATAGGGTTTGGCGGGAATCTCATCGATGAGGGAGGCATCCCATTGACCCGCCAAAATTTCTTCCTCTTTCTCCATAAACAGATCGCTACACTGCTGTATGAGCTCGCCAATAGCCAAGGCCCGCAACACCCCGATTTGCTCATCAGGATAAGGAATCTGGTGTAGCTTCTCTCGATTATACCGTGTGCCAATGATGGCCGCCAGCAGGCTTTCGGTCTCTTCGTAGGATACCAAACCAAGCCGTGTGCCGTCTTCCAGGTCAATCAAATGGTAGCAAATATCATCGGCAGCCTCTACCAAGAACGCTAAGGGATGCCGCACCCACACATAATCATGCCGCCCTTGGGCTACCCTCAGCAAACCCACCTGCTGGGCCAGCTGTCCAAAAGCTTCCCGTTCGCTCTGGAAAAAGCCAAACTTTTTCTGGCTACGGCGCTTGGGATCTTTCTCGTCAATCTTGCTTTCGCGCGGGTACTTGGTGAAGGCAGCCAGAGTCGCCGCCGTCAGCTGTAAGCCCTGGTAGTGCCTCCGGTTGAGCAGACGAAAGCCCTGTGCGTTGCCCTCAAAGTTGGTTAGGTCTGCCCATTCCTTTTCCGTTACCAGCTTACGGAAATCCTCTGCCCGGGGATGTTCGCGAAAGAAATCACTGATGGCCTTTTCGCCGCTATGACCAAAAGGTGGATTACCAATGTCATGACACAGGGCCGCAGCGGAAACAATGGCCCCTGTATCGAAGGCGTTATACCCTACCTTACCCAAGCCAGGATGCTTGGCCAAGACTCGCTCGCCCACGTGTTTGCCCAAGCTGCGGCCTACGCTGGACACCTCCAAACTATGGGTAAGCCGTGTGTGCACAAAGTCGTGCTCCGGTAACGGAATTACCTGGGTTTTGTCCTGTAATCGGCGAAACGGATATGAAAAAATAATGCGGTCGTAGTCCCGCTCAAATTCACTTCGTGCCTGCTCCCCAACCGGAGCCTTCGCTTTACCTAATCGTTGAGCAGACAGCAACTGCTCCCAGTGCATGGAGGGTATTTTCGCCATGGCTTAAAGTTGGGGTTTTTAGCGGGAGTAGGAAAGCCTTTTCCAATTCCCCCTACTATAGAATTATCGCTTGAGATGATCGAGGCTGGTACGTAGGCCAAAATATAAGCCCAGGTTGGCCATAGGAATGGTAATATCTGGCGGAACAATGGCCGGAGTGCCCTGCAAGGGTGTACTCTCTGCCACCACAGGTAGGGCATAGGTGCCTACCACCCGGGCG
>DMST01000327.1:58173-61689 GCA_003454975.1 Cytophagales bacterium
GGCCGGAACCGATTGGTGATTACCCATTCGGCATTGAAATACGCCCGGACTCCCGCCGACAATTTGGTTTGACGCACATAATCCGTGCTGCCGGCGGCCGTAAAGTCGGGTATCTGGATAGGCATGATTTCCAATCCTGGGCCTCCTCCTACCGAGATATTAAACGGTGCTTTCTGCACATCATCATATACCTTGAGGCCGTAGTCGGCCATGGCGTACAGGCTTACCCGATCCGCCCGAATACTGTAAAGATGGGTGGGATCTATTCCCGGATTGGCCGCTACTACCGCAGGATCTACCTGCAGAAATTTTGAAGCATCGTATAATCCCCAACTGTGCAAGTTGGCCTCATAAGCCCATCGGGTACTGTGCTGATAGCGTACCTGTGCTTGCATAGCCACCCAATGCCGGGACGGATCCAGGTCCTCGCCTGCAAACTCATCGAACAGACTGGCGAACGATTGGGGATAACCAACGGACAGCCACCCACCGCCGGTAGCAAAAGCCAGGCTCCACTTAGGCTGTACTTCCATGGCCTTCTCCAACGTAGGGAAAACCGGATACAGAGAGGACCAGGTGGAGGGGTCACCTGGATTGCTGGGGGCTGCCCTCCGGATGCTACCCAGATGAGCTGGGTCTGAAATTAAGCCGTAGGACTTAAGCTCTGAGTACACCTTGTTCCAGCTACTTTCGTCCATAATCTCAATGGAAATATACCGGAAGGGAGGTGCCAAAGAATACAGGCCCCAAGTAGTAGCTGCAACAGCCCCCATACTCAGCTGGGCCAAAGGAAAAAGAAAACCCACGCCAGTTAAGTCCTGACTGGCATTCATAAAAGCATTGTACATGAACTGGGAGGCTCCATACAAAGCCAGCGTAAACTTGGCCGATTTCCAGGCCCGGTCAATGGTAAGGGCTGAAATATCACTTTTCGGAATTTCCACTACCTCTACCTCGCCTGCGGCCAATATAGGATTGGCGGCGTCCTTCAGGATAGCAATGGAGTTTTCATACAAACCGAGCCACAAACCCGTGCTTAAACTACCATCTTGGTGAAACACCTGCACCGTACGGGTGCGCCAGGTCCAATACGGGCGTACTACACGCCATTGCTGTTCGGTAAGGGCATCAGGAGGAGTGTAATGGCTTAGCTCTTGCGCCTGAGAAATACTAACAAGGCACGCGAAAATAAACGCTAGCAGGGGCCTGCTAAGGATAGAAGAGAATTTGCTCATGTGGGTTTTGAACTACTTGTTGTAAAAACCCCAAAGGTAAGGAGTGTACCATTTCCAGACAGGCTTTTTAGGACTGAAAATGTAACTCCCCCACATGGTATTGTACGTTTCAAACATTGGCCATAGCCATTGAGAAATGTAATCCCCAATAATTAGGATATAACTCCTCAATCTTGATGATTTTCCAAACTAGCTGATTTTCAGGAGGTAAAGCAATGCTGGAGGTTTGAACTTTCCGACATCAAACCCAATTCCAGAAAACTCATGGCTTCTTCCTTCAAACCCCCGGTATGGATTGCTGCGCTTGTCAGCCTGGTGGTTAGTTGCGTTGGGCCCAGTGTGGAGGCACCCACTGAACCGGAAGTATATACCAAGGTTTGGGATTTGACCCCTAACCATTTCGTAAGGGTTTTGGGAAGGACCGGCGAGGCCTTTCAACCTGCCGACATGGATTTTATGGGTGTGGTCATTAGCACCACCGAAGCAGGCGAAGACGAATGGCGTCCCTATGCTAGTGGGCTGTTCACTCAAGTGCCAGACTCACTTCCCATCGTGTTCCTGGCTGGGTTTGATTACCACCTCTTTGCCGGATTTATTCAGTACGGATTGGATTCGCTAACCGAACAGTCCTTTAACGAATTTGCACAAACTCCCACCATTTGGCAGGACTCCCTGCTCTATGGACCCAATGCTTATCCGGGAGGTTTTGAATCGTTTTTCCTGGATGCAGTTACGGTACATCGGTCTGTGCCCAAGGCAAATACGGTACATACCAAACATCCTGCTTTTACCTTCCTGTACGGAGAGGAGCAAGTATTTGAGGGGCTTAAGCATCTGCCCATCGACTTGCAATTTGTGCAATACAATTCTCGCTACGAAGTAGCTGTACAAAATGCCAACGGAGCATCCTACGTAGAGCTTACCCTGAATGATGTAGGACCCATAGCAATTTCCTCGGACACGGTATTTTCCCTTGATCTGAAATACCGACCCGGCATTTATGCCTTCCAAAACCGAATACCCATCACGGTGGTACATCGCTACCAGCAAGAGGGCACTTGGTATTTGGATACTCTCTATGCAGAATCCAGGATGCAGCAACGCCTGCACACGACTCAGCTCTCCATAACTACACCAAACCCCGGTGCTACCAATACTGGCGACTACGGTGTAAAGGTTTTGAGAATGCTAAACCCAACGAACTTCTGATACTAAACCATATCCCATGAACACCTTCAAACTATTAATCCCTCTTGGCTTGCTAGCCTTGGTAGTCGCCTGTAATTCTGATCCCGTGGTAGAACCTCAGTCCAGAATACAAGAACCCTACACCATCACCCTTCCATTTCGACTAGAAAACGGAGGGGTCTCCGTTCAGGGTCGGGGAATGGCAGCACCTACACCACAGGACATGGATTTGTTCTCGATTGTAATCGAAACGGCTGTGCCTGGGCAATTCAACTATGTGAGGTATGCCAACGGAATTTTTACTCAGATCCCGGACTCATTGGAGCTGACTTTACTAAGTGGTAGCGACTACCGAATCTACGCAGCCTTTCACCAAAACAACATTGACTCCATTTATGATGGCACCCTCCTCGGTATGGGGGGTAACACCGAATTTCCTACGTTGAACCAAATGCTGTATGGTGCCAATCAGTTACCGGTTGGTCCGTACGATTTGTTGGCAGGATATTATACCTACTATCGTACTTGGCCGGGCCAGGCACCCCAGGAATTCAGCACACAGTATGCCCTTATCAATTTTTACTATGGCCAAATCAACCTCTACGATTCCGCGGCTAGCACTTTGGATTCGTTGGTTTTTCGCCAACACAATAGCCGCTATGAGGTACAGGTATCCAATGCCACCCCCGATTCCAGAATTCTTCTCAACATGTATGGGCCCGGATTCCAGACCTTTACTCAGGATACCTCATTCAGCTATGATCTGAAATACAACCCCTTGGACGCTATGGGTAACGAAATCAACATTGACGTAACCCATCAATTTTCAGTGGGAGGAAACACCTTTGAGCAGATCTTGTACAATCAAACCCACGTGCAAGACCGACTAGAAATTACCCGGGTGGAAATCACCACGCCTACGCCTAGTTCAGATACTACGGGAGGTGATGCTACGCAATGGGTATTTGTAGAAGAGAACTTTGTACCGGGGGATACCATCGTAATCGGTGGGAACTAAGCTAACCTAATATCACGGGGTGATCCTCTTCACCTATATCCGAAATCTCTGCCAGCTAATGTCGGGGCCGCACTC
>DMST01000327.1:61734-63118 GCA_003454975.1 Cytophagales bacterium
CGTGCGGCCCGTTTTTTAGAGCGGGGGAAACAGCCAGAAGATGAGCAAGGGAGTACCGTACCACAAAACCGCCATGAGGATAAGTGTAGCGACTAGCCGGGCCAAGGTGAGCCAAGCCTTTCGCTTTCGCTCGAAGATGTTTTCCTTCTGCACTTGGCGCAATACTTCTGCACTGGCTTCTACATGCCGAAACGACTTCTTGGGGTTCCTAGCTTTGAGCAGCGCAGGCGTCCAATTCCGATATCCACGCTCTTTTTTCAGAAGTGCGTGGTTTTGTTCAAGGGATTTCTGGGCTTCGGATCCGCTGAAGGGACCTGGCATAGGAGATTAGCGTTGGCTGGGAAGAAATATACTAATATATACGCATAATAAGGAAGCAGGGGTAATTATCCGTTTTTATCAGGGAGGCACAGAATAGGCCCTACTAGTCTTATTTTTTGGCAAAATGAAAGGCCCCTACATTGACATCCCGCTCAGAAAAAGGCATCTTACCTGAGCCATGGAATTGCAAGCCTATTTTATCCGGCTGGAAGCCTATAATTATTGGGCCAATCAGACTACCGTTCGATTGCTAAAGGAGGGAAACCGGGAGGATGAAAAACTACTGGCCTGGATGAGCCATCTACTCACAGCAGAACAGGTTTGGTACCGCCGGATAGTAGATCAAAGCCTGGAGGGCTTACAAATCTGGAATACCCGGCCCTTGGGTGGTTTGCAGCAGGAGTTGGAAGAAAACCATACAGCCCTTGCCTCACTTGTAGCAGAGACTCAAGACTTCGATCGGGTAGTTGGGTATGCTAATTCCCGGGGCGACGAATTCCAGACACCGCTGTGGGAAATTCTCGGGCACCTTTTTAACCACGGTACCCACCACCGTGGGCAGATTGCCGCGCGCATCCGCGAATTGGGCGGTGATCCCGTTCCACTGGACTATATTTTTTATTGTAGACAAAATCCTTACTAACCCGTTATGCTACGTTTCTTACTTTTTACTGGTTGCCTGGCCGTTTCGTCTGGGCTCATCTTGAATTACAACCAACAAGAGGCCCCCTTTACGTCCGATGCCATGGATGAGTTCATCACCCTGTGCGCATCACCTAGCTTTCAGAATCTCCACGACAATCCCTTGCCCTACCATCACCATTCGGAACAAGGGCAGGACATCACCTTTCCTGTAGAAGGGGGTGAATCCGGCCAGGCCTATGCTTTCATGACCAAAGAAGAGACCAATAAATATGTATTTGTAATCCACGAATGGTGGGGCCTCAACGGGCACATTAAACGCGAAGCCGAGCGGCTATTCGAGGACCTGGATCGCCAGGTGAATGTTTTGGCACTGGACCTATACGACGGCCAAGTAGGCACCACCCGCGAGGAGGCAAGC
>DMST01000137.1:0-12053 GCA_003454975.1 Cytophagales bacterium
GGGTCGGGGCCGGGCACGCGGGCTGGACGTTTACCTACGCTGGCAAACCGAGCAACATGCCCTGTGGGGCTCCTATACCCTGAGCGAAGTCACCGAGCAGTTCCGCAACCAGGAGCCCCGCCATGCTACCCATTATCAGCCACACGAAGTGAAGGGAGCCTACGAACTTACCTTGCCCAATTGGGCCTTCTCGGTCACAAATGTGTGGGGCTCACCTACTGCGGAGGATGATACGCCCTATTGGCGTACGGATGTTGGTGCTACCTACTTCTTGCCCATGGAGCGGGCAGATACTGAGGTGGGTCTTTCCATTCTGAACCTGTTTAACCGGCGCAACCCACGCATTGGCCAGACCTACCTGCTGCCCGAAGGGGATAGCTACGCCACCCTGGGTATCCCCTTTACCGCTTCCGTCTACGCACGGGTGCGGCTCCATCGTATACCTGGCTTTTGAGCATGATGGGAAAGGCTGTGAAAGAAGACTGAGTACTGGTAGCCTTGGTCAACGGACTTCTTTACGGTTACTATCTCCTGTCGTCAACTTACGGGATCATCCTCTGGCTAAAGGAATACTGCTGATATTCGTTCGTCACAAATTCATTATGGTAATAATCCTATTTCCGGATGGAAGTATACTTATCCACATGCTGAAAGCCATAGGGTATCTCATCACGGCTAATGGTCAGTCTTTCAAGAAGTTGTAGATATCAACCGTTTGCGACCAACTAGTCCCCAGAAATAAAGTACTGGTATACTGTTAATGAATATAGTCATTTATCGGTCTTTTTGTGTCTAAAATTTCACGATTAAAATTTGGGACAGCCTACGCGATTGGGTAGATTGATTACGTTAATCGCTAATAGGAATTAGAAAGCCAAACCAGCTTCCCTATTCCCGATTACTGGGTAGGAGTGTTTAACAAATTCGACAGCCATGGAAATACTCATTGACGCCGGAGTAGCCAAAACCGAGCGAACTCAATCGACGATTGAACCTAAGGTTCCCTATTCTTCTTCTCCTGTGGATATGGTTATGCCAACCATCCTTTCATAAATAGCATGGTGGTTCTTAACACCGATCGATCAACCCATATCACTTCCTGTGATATCAACTTATAATCTGTAATTATCAATGGCACTAGGAAATTGGAATCATACAGGAGACTATTACGTGTCTCAGAAATTTGGTGACGATGCCAACGACGGATCTACTAGTTCACCTTTCCAGACCATTCAAAAAGCGATAGCAGTAGCTAGGGGTCAAGATTACCAACGGGTAGTGGTTAAACCAGGGCGATACCTTATACCAGAAACCCTTAACTATAATGACCCTGTTATTCATTTTATAGCCGACGGCAATGTACAATTCCGTGGTTCGGGTTCGGGTTCTCTACAGATCCCCCTGACCACCATCGGTTATGGCATGGATAACTGCAAGGTGGAGGACTTTGTGGTTGTTGGCAGGACCTCTGCCAATCATTCGTTTATTTCGAAAATTTATGATTTCCTGACGGTCACCGGTGCCCAGTATTCTACCTTTTATGATATCAACCGGTTATACGTAACATCGGGCAATGCTTCCTTTCCCTTCAACGCAGTAGAGTACCAGAACTGTAACTTTATCAAGGCTACTATTGCCAGGGTAAACCAGATTCCCATTTTCAAAAATTGCTTTTTTGACGCCCAATCCACTTTTATAAAGGATAAAGAAGCGTACCCTGAAACGGTTGAATTCATTAATTGTACGTTTCAGGTAGATGGAGATAACCAGTTCTCCTTTCTGGGGCAGGATATCAGCACTTTGGATTTGGCAGCAGATGATCGATTTATCAACTGCGAGGTAATAGATGGTTCTCCAGGCTTCAATAAGTTTGAGGGGGTAGACCCTCAGTACTGGGACCTTACCTTGAAATACAGCACCGACATCAATGTACGGTCTCCGTTGTACAAAGGGAATGGGGTGTTTGTAGGACCTCACAAGTTTGCCACCCCCGTAGAGCGCACCCACCCTGCCTTTGCCCAATCGGCCACCACGGGGCCCTATACCGACGACGATTCGCCCATCCTGGATAATGTGACCTTCAATCAGGATACGGGCCTCATAGAATTGATTGATCTTAGTTCTACAGGGAGGATTAGGTCATCAGGTACCAACCCCTTGTCTTTCGGTGGCCCGAAGGTGGTAGATACTCCTTTTCGGTTTGCGGGTACCAGCTTTCACCATCAGGAATTCATTGACGATGTCCTCACCAACGACCGGGCCACCTACCGGCTGCGCATCAAAGATCTGAGTACCAACAACTGGTCTGCCTGGTATACCATGACGGTGAATCAACCCTGGCAGAAAGATGGTAACAACCGGGGAAACGGGAACCCATATTTCGACATTTCCACTGCTCAACCCTTGCGTTGTATGGAGTATCAAATTGATTTAACGCTGAATCCTCAAAACATATAGGTGCCGATGAGCAATAGCGTATTTCCATTGTCCGTAGAGTTTTGGATAGATGAATCGTGGAGGCATCCTCTGAGCTTAAGCCATGAGTTTGACATCGGAGAGCAGGATGCTGTTTTCCCTCTGGCCGCGGAGTTTGGTCCCACCTACGTTAACCGCATTCGGATTCATGAAATTAGTGCGCTAATGGTAGACAATAAACTGGTAACGGAGGTAACCCTGAAGCATACGACTGAGCCAGGAACGGTCTCTGGGCTGGTGTACGACGCCGAAGACGAGAGCTTCATTGTAGACCAAGTGTTTGGTTTTGGCCCTTCTGGTTACCTGGTAGACTATAGGGTATCGGGCATCGACCCTTCCGGCCAAGCGGTCTCTTGGTTATACCAAAACCAGATTCCTGAGATAATATGGGACTAAGGTATGGCTAGGATGTAGCTTTTTACATTCCAGACTGAAGGTTTCAGAAACAATTATTCGAGGAGGTGAGGGATAGGGATTGACTTATTGAAAACCTTTCGATGTAGATACACAAATACTAATTCAATTGTAATAACGCAGTAAAAAATCAACTATGGCTTATACAGAAAAATGGCATGCGGCTGGCGACTTCTACGTTTCTCAAAAGTTTGGCGATGATGCTGATGCAGGTACTTCGGATGCTCCTGTGAGTTCTATATCGGCCGCATTGCCCAATTTTGATAATATCGGTAATGACCTAACGGTAGGAGTTATAAAAGCTGGAGTTTACCAGGAAGATATTTTGATGTTGCATGGGGTGATCCACCTTATAGGCGATGGCAACGTAAAATTGGCCGGTGGGGGTACACGAACCATCAACAACACCTCCAATTCGGGCACTCAAGGCTTTCAGTTTGAGAATCTTAAGATTGACTTTTACACGTCGCTAGAGCGGTCTTGTGGTATCAATACTACCTACTCCCGAATTTCGAGTATGGCGGCCATAGGTGGCTTTAATTGTTCTTATTTTCAGGTAGATAGTTATGCTCCGGTAGATATTGCTAATAATAAGTTTAGGGCTTTTCACAGTGATTTTTTTTACTGTAATTATATAGAAACCAAAATTGTAAGGACCAATAGTACCCCTAGGTTCTTAAATTGTTTTTTTGATGCATCTTCTTCCATTAGTAAGACAAACCAGAACTACTCCAGCACCTATGTATTTGAAAATTGTGTTTTTCAGGTAGACTATAACGGAAATAGTTTTACAATTGAGGGACAGGACGTACGGGATTTTAAGAATACTTACCCAGATCAATTCAAACGCTGCATATTTCTAGAGAACGAGGAAGCTGGATTTAATAACCTTTCATCAAATCCAGATTTGATGGATTTAACTTTGAAGTATAGCCCCCGGTCCAAACTGTATCTGGGTTCTGGGGTATTTGCTGGCGCCCATACCTTCGCCAGACCTGTAACCGGCGAGCATAGCACCTTCGCCTCGGCGGCCGATTCTAATAATCCGGTAGTAGATACTTTGGACCCACTGCTAGAAAACATAGATAGCTTTAATGCCGATGGTACTGTAGTTTGGAAACAAGGCTTCAGTAGCGGTACCATCCGCCCCTCTGGTCGAGCCGGTAGCCGATTGGCTTTCCCCTTTGCCAAATTTGTAGATACACCCGTCTCTTTCGGCGGAGCCTTCTACCGTCCCGGTGCTGCCATCGACGATGATGCTGCAGATGACCGGGCTAGCTATAAGGTGCGAATCATAGATCCCGAAACGGGTGATTGGCTACCCTCAGCCAGCACGTGGTACCGCATGGCAGTCAATCAGCCCTGGCAGATAGATGCAGGAGGCCGGGGCAATGGTGATCCACAATTTGATTTCACCACCGCGAATTATCTCCGCTGCAAGGAATACCAAGTGGAATTACAAGTGAATGATATCTCAATCTAACTACTTAGGAAATGGCAATTGGAAACTGGAACTATACTGGTGATTACTATGTGTCTCAAAAATTTGGTGCTGATACCAACAACGGTTCGGCAGCAACTCCCTTTGCCTCGTTGCACCAAGGGCTATCACAAATAGATAATACGGGGGCGGTTGTTAAGACTTTGGTAGTCAAGGCGGGTATATATGCCGCCGACCATGCCTATACTCTGGTGATAGGGAGGATCATAGGTGATGGAGGGGTAAAAATATTTGGAGGCGGAGATGGTGTATTTACCATGGGCGCCCATCACTCCATTGCCTTGGAGCTAGTCAATGTAAAGCTGGATGGGTTTCTCACCATGCGGAGGATCACCAGTATTCATTCGCAGATCAGTAGGGTATCGGCTTTCACTTTGATTGGGGCACGGTATACTACCTTCTATGATTGCACCGAAATCTTTATCCTCAATGGTAATGTTTCCTTCGATTACTATGAAGCTAAATTTTACCATTGCAACTTCTTGAAAAGCGGGATAAAGAGAAGCGCACTTGAGCCCGCCTTTTACAACTGTTACTTTGATGGTGAAAGTCGGATTTTTCGGCAATCTCCCAATAATGATTCTAATACCTACCAATTCGAGAATTGTGTATTTCACAAAGATTTTAAAATTGAAGATCAAACCATTCTTGAATATTATAATGATGGTAACGAAGCCTCGTTTTCCTCTTACCCAAAGATCATAGATGACTCACCCGGGTTCAACTATGCAGAAGGTACCGATTTTGATAAATGGGACCTGACTTTGAAATATAGTTCGGATCCCAGCCAGCGTTCTCCTCTGTATTTAGGAGCGGGCATGTTTGCCGGGGCTCACAAGTTTGCCATCCCCGTAGACAGAACTCACCAGGCATTTGCCCAGAACTTGACTACTGGCCCTTATAACGATGAAGATCCCATCTGGGAAAACGTAAGCCAGGCGGAGCCTACCGTGGTCATCGATAACACCCAGCCGGGTACTATTCGTTCGTCAGGCGTGGAAGGGAATCGGCTATCGTTTGCCGCTGCTCGTACTGTAGATACGCGCTATCGGTTTGTAGGGCCCTTTTTCGTTCCCGATGAATGGATTGATACCGACCGGGCGGATGATCGGGCTACCTACAAGCTGCGGATTGTAGACCCCATTACGGGCAATTGGTTGCCCTCTTCTTCTACATGGTATGATATAGAAGTAAACGCACCCTGGCAGGTAGATGCCAGCGGAAAAGGCAATGGGGATCCTGCTTTTGATATTTCCACAGCTAGCTACTTGCGCTGCCAAGAATACCAAATTGAACTAACGCTCAATGCCGTAAATCCTTAATCGATCATAGATAGTGCTCAGTGCTTAGCGCCACTTCAAGATCGTGGGCGCATCTGCGCTGTCGAGACTATCAAAGTGAATTGACGGTAAATAACATCAACGTATAAAATCTAAAGCCATGGCTCTAGGATATTGGAATCATACTAACGGCACCCATTACATCTCAAATAAGTTTGGGTCAGACGACAACGACGGCGCTATCGACGCTCCCTACAAGACTATTGATAGGTTTATGGACCAAATTGTGAATGTAGCTCCTGCTCAACACATGCGCGCCATTATCAAAGAGGGGTTTTACCAACCTTCGAGTTGGGACTACAAGACCAGCATGTTTTATCTTCAAGGAGATGGGAATGTATTGCTCACCGGGCAGGGTACGGAAGAAATAACCGGAAGGGATATTGGCATCAAGATGGTCCTGTATGATTTGGTGCTGGAGAACTTTACAGAATTATACAATATAGAGGCTATTAGGTGCCGCTTCAATAACATTACGGCGATGAACGTAGCCGGTAGTAGGTATTGTGACTTCGTCAATACTATGATCAGGGCATCCCTTTCAACGTCCACTAGAGAGGTCCAGAATTATTACAATTCTAATTTTTTTAAAACTACCATTGCAGCTCACCCATTGCCTCTGATATTTAGTAATTGTTATTTCGATAAGGATACGGAAATTACCGTCAACGGAAGCAATCCAGAAGTGGAACTCACCTTTGCGAATTGTGTATTTCAAAAAGTGAGTGATGCGGATCAGTTCATGGTGTATGGTCACTCTGCAGATCAACTGGTAGACAGCAGTGTAGACAAACCGGGGATTACGGTTACCAATTGCAAAGTGGTGGCTGATCCGTTGTTCAATGGGTACGATCCGGATGGTGACATGATGTACCAGGATTTATCCTTACAATTCACTCCCACCAGGTCGCCCTTGTACCTGGGCCGAGGCATGTTTGCGGGTTCGCATAAGTTTGCCACTCCTATTCGCTACCAGTCGGGTGGTCCCTTTTCCAGCGGAGCCGGAGCCCAGTTTTCCAACATTAGTATTGATACGGCCACGGGTGCTATTACATTGCCAGACCCTACTGTGGAAGGCAAGCTTACCACTAGCAGTACCAACCCCTTGTCTTTTGGTCAGGTACGGCAAATTAGTACTCCGTTTCGTTTCGTAGGTGACTTCTATTTTCCAGGATTCACGCTGCTAACGGCCGAGAACGAGGAGCGGGCTACGTACCGGGTTAAAATAAAAGACCCGGATACGAACAACTGGGAGAGTGAATGGTACACCATGGCCGTGGACTCGCCCTGGCAAGTGGATGTCAATGGTAAAGGCAATGGCGACCCAGGCTTTGACCCGGCTGATTTCCGGTACCTGCGGTGTCAGGAATTTCAGATAGAAATCACGGTAGCTCCTACCGGTATATTGCTACCTACCCAATAGTGAATTCTTTTATCTAACTCACCTTCATCATGACTCAAGTATTCCCCCTAATCCACGAATTTTCCATTACTGAGGCCGACCAGGCCCGGCTACGTTTGATCTATGAATTCAGTGTAGTAGATGCGGACCAGGCCCGGCTGTATTTGGCCCCTGAGTTTGGCCCCACCTACATTCACCGTATACGGGTAAAAGAACTCAACGAACTGCTGTTGGACAATAAGCAGATACAGGATGTGTGTCTGAAGCACACCGATGAAGAAGAGGTGCTCACCGGTTTTACCTTTGATGCTGATGACGAAAGCTTCGTGATTGAGCGAGAGTTTGGCTTTGATCCGGCAGGTTTGCGGGTAGACTATACCATAGCCGGTACGGACCCAGAGGGCAATGCAGTATCGTGGTCCTTTACGGATCAGCCTGCTGAGCTGGTTTGGAACTAAAAGAGGCTGTCTCATAATGAAGCGGGAATTCCGGCTCACCAAGTCTACTTTTGGAGATGAAAATCCTTTCCCTACTCAGGGAAAGGTGGCCGGAGGCCGGAAAGGGTTTCTCCTTATCGCAAGCACCTAAATGGCCTGCTAGAACCGTTTTTCATGCCGCTGGGGTTGCACACGACTGAAATTTTAATCCCTGGAACGCCAGCCCGGTTCACCCTGCGGGAGCTTCCCCTGGGTAGGGGAAGCAGTTTCCAAAGATTATTCGGCTACAAAATCGTATTTTGACCTTATGAGACAGCCTCTTTGCTGTACCTCCGTGAGGTTTGATTATACCACCGTGGTGTAATCGTTTCGAAGTTCTACCCGTAGCTGTACCCAAGTAGCTACTACAATTTGGCCAGACACCGCACTAAAGTCTGAATGGCCCGTGCCATGACCTGCCCCGTCTATCATGGGTTTTTGGTTTATCTCCATGTCTACCCAATTGCCAGCCAGGGTGGCCCCCTGGTTGTCGTAATTACCAGATTCTGTAGGTTCTACAGACCCCGTAGACCAACGAATTTGAACCGATAACCGGTCCGGGGTGGCAGCTCCTTCGCTCCGGCTACCGAGCATGGTGTCGGGCACATTGGTTTTGTTAGCACTGCCGTTAGCGGCATAGGCATCGAAAGCCAACTTGCCAAAGTAACTGAGTTTCTTCACCGGAGCCGGATATTCCGCCAGGCGGAAGGGGGCAAAGATGATCCATCCCTCGGTGCTGCCGTTTTGAATGGCATAGTTGTTACCCAAGAGATCTAATCTAGCCTGCTGACTTGGCGTCAGAGATACCAGGTGGGTATTTTCAGGCACACCTACAAAGGCGCTTTTGGCCACATTAGAGCCCCCGATATTACCATTGGCTAACCCTTTACCAATGTTGGGACTATCAGGCTGTAAGGAGAAGTCTCCTACTTCGGAGCGGTTAAATTTTGGGTCCTCGCTAATGCTATTCACATTAAACGTGGGGAAGGCTGTTCGATGATCTGCAAAATTCAAATACTGTTCCTCATCAACATTGCCTCCTGCGGGGGTAGTAGCCAATAACCCCTGTATGTTGTTATGAACGGAGCCGGCGGGCGTGACTCCATCGTCATGGGGGCAATACATCTGAATCCTACTTCCAGGATCTACATAACTTCCTTTCAAGGTTTTTACCCCTTTCAGATCACAACCGTAAATGATCGACCCTTCAAATTTGAATCTTCGACCTCCGGTGATGTCACAATTGATGAGTTGACACCCATCAAACATGTCCATAAATCCGTTGCTTGAACCCACAAAGTCAAGGTTAATGAATTTGCATCCATAGAATTCTGCGGAGTTCACCCAGTAGTTATTATTGGTGTAGTTTCTGAATGTAACGCCGTAATATCGTTGGACACCGCTTGCAATAAATTCAGTAGAATCAGTGCCTGCTAGGATTACTTCCCCATCGGCTTTTAAATGAAAGATCTTATTGGCTAAAGATACTCTTACAGATTCCGTATACATGCCCGAACCTACAATGAGAACTCCATTATTAGCGATCGTCTCCAGCCCCTTTGGTATGGTCCTAAGAGGTATAAAGGTCGCGGTATTGGAGGGGTCAACGCACTGAGGATCAGCAGCAGGGTCCGTACTACTAGTATCGTCACCAGTTTTGGAAACGTAGATATCACCGGAAAGTCGAAATGAGTGTTCCATCGAAGGGTAAAGTCTTAAAGGGTTGGGGGATTAGCTGCCAAATACAATTTCGGCAATCTGGTTTTTATAATGTTGACTGACCGGGCCGTCGGACAGGTCGAACGTTACGGTATAATTGACCGTGAAAATGCCGGTGCCAAAACCAAAGGATTGGTTGACAATGGCTTCCTTTTGCACGTTGTCATATTCCAAAGGTAGGGGAGTGCTCTCGGACGGATGATGAAGAGTGAGCTCAGAAATGAGGGCATTGGGAGCTACCAGATCAGACGCATCGATGTGGATACTCGAAATAAAGAAGGGGCTTATCTCCAGGCTGACTCCCTGTAGGCCTTGACCGAAAAAAAACGGCGAGCCTGAGCCCCCTTGCTCAATGCTGATTCCCATAAAACCAGCGCCGGTAAAGATGGCTGGTCGGTTGTTATATTCAATAGCGATCCCTTCAAATCCTTCGGGGTCGGTAAGCGTTGCTGACATAGTGAGATTTTAGTCTGAAACCTGGATTAAGATATCGACTTTTTGTCTCGATTCCGAGTGGGAAAATGTGATTTCGGCCCTAAGTAGAAAAGTTTAATATTGTGGGGGCTGGGGAAATTTTTTTAATACTGGGATGTACTAGTTGATAGGTCTGCTTGGGAAGGCTTTTGCTGCTGATTTAGGCTAAGGTGGAGTAGGGTTGTGTCTTATCTATGTACACTTTTTTGGACCGAGAGCACATAGCCTTTGCCTCCTACAACGGGAAGGACCCATTGGGGCTGTCCATCCAGGATATATTCTGGGTGCAAGCGCAAGGAAATTACGTGAAATGCTGTTGGGCAGAAGGAGAGGAGGTATGCACCACCTTACTTCGTAATACCTTCACCGCTGTGCGCAAGCAGCTTCCAGATAGCTTCACGCGAACGCACCGGTATTTTATGGTCAACCTCCATCACCTACGCAACCTCACCTAACGAATGGAAGGCTTTGTGGTGTGCCTGGGCAATTCTACGATGGTCGTTCCGGTGTCCAAACCCTACGTGCAGCAGATGGTTGAATTTGTACAGTAGGAGAAACCCCACGTAAGGCCTTAAGGATCAGTGGCTTTTTTACTGAAAACCTCACTCAGATGGAGATTTGATAACCACATTTTGATAGGGGTAGGGGATCTCAATACCTTCCCGGTCAAAACGCTCTTTGACGGATTTGAGCAGGTCTGTTTTCAGGTCGAAGGCTGTATCGGGGTCTTGAGCCCAAACGGTAGCGCGCAGCTGGATGGAGCTCTGGGCCCATTCCATCACGCGAACGCGTACTACTGGCTGGCCCTTCACAATTTCCTCGGCGCTTCGGTTGTCCAGCAGGCTAGGGTGCTTGGCGGCTTCGTCCTGTATAAACGCGATGGCTTGGTCCAGATTGGTGGTATAGGAGACACTAAAATAGATCTGGTTGGCCACCTTAGGGTCTTCAATATTGAAGTTGTGGATTACCTCCGAACTAATAAGTGAGTTGGGAATAATGAAACGTTTATTCTCAATATCCCGGATGGTGGTGTGCCGCAAGTTGATGTCCTCCACAATGCCAAAGTACTGTTGGCTGATCATCAGCGTGTCCCCTACGCGGAAGGGGCGGAAGATGATGATGAAAATGCCTGCTACAATGTTGGAGAAGGCCGCTTGCGATGCAAAACCGATGATGGCCGCCAAGATACCTGCCCCGGCAAACAGCGTGACTCCGAACTGGCGCAGTGAAGGAATGGTGTAGAAGACAACGATGAGGGCGGCCAGGAAGACCAGAAAGCTGATGGCGTTTTTCAGGAAGGAGTACCGGGTAGGGTCTACCTGCAAGATGCCAGAGGAGTTTCTAAGGAACCGCACCAGAAAGAACCGCAGGATGCGCGCTAGCAATACCGCAATAAGCCCGATACCAACGATCAAGAGGCTATAGTCTGCCACGGCAGAGCCCGTTGTGAACCACTCTATCATAATAGCAAAGAAAGCCGATTGTGTGGGTATTTCTTTCTTCCTGGTAGCAAAATGGCTAGCGCTTCAGAGGATAGTTGCGCACCAGGCTTCCGAAGGGTGGGAGCGTCGTCTATCCACCCTAAACAGTAGCCTGGTACCTAAGCTTTTCCCCTACTGTTACTTCAGGTGATCCCAGCCTTGGGCCTTCAGGGGTACAATCTGCTCACCCTTGGTCACCATGATCTGCTCCCGGTCCGCGTCGGCTACGTATCCGATGAGGTTGATGTCCGGGTGGTTTTTGATCTTATCGTGGTCGGCCTGTTTCACAGTGAAGACTAGCTCATAATCTTCGCCGCCGTTGAGCACACAGGTGATGGGGTCAATTTTGAACTCATCTACCGCCACGCGGTTGAGTTCCTCGGTGTAGGGCAGGTTTTTTTCATATATCACGATACCCACACCGCTGGCGCGGCTCAGGTGCATGATTTCCGAAGCCAAACCGTCGGAGATATCCATCATGCTGGTGGGTACCACCCCCAGGTCACGCAGATCATGAATGATGTCCATGCGGGCTTGCGGGCGCAATTGACGACCGACCAGGTACTGGTAGTCCTCCAGGTTGGGCTGCATGTCCGGGTTGGCCTTGAAGGCCTCCTTCTCACGCAGCAGCACCTGCAGACCCAGGTAGGCCGCCCCCAAATCGCCGGTGGCGCAAAGGATATCGCCCTTTTGGGCACCGCTGCGGCGTACAATCTGCTCTGGCAGGGCATCCCCAATGGCTGTAACCGAGAGGACGAGCCCGGCCCCGCT
>DMST01000137.1:12105-19187 GCA_003454975.1 Cytophagales bacterium
CCGGCCCCGCTGCTGGTGGTATCGCCCCCGACCAGGTCAACTTTGTAAGCTTCGCAGGCTGCCCGCACTCCGTCCATGAGGGCATCGATGGCTTCCAGCGAGAACCGATTGCTGAGTCCAATGCTCAGGGTTACTTGCCGGGGAATGGCATTCATAGCCGCCACATCGGATACGTTCACGGCTACTGCTTTGTACCCCAGGTGAGACAGTGGATGGAAGGAAAGGTCAAAATGAATGCCTTCCAATAGCAAATCTGTACTTACTACCGTCTGCTTCTGCGGATCGGGAGCCAAGACGGCCCCGTCGTCCCCAATGCCGAGCACACTGGTGGATTGTTTTATGGGAAATTGCTGGCGGATTCGGTCGATTAAGCCGAATTCACCTAAAGTATTTAATTCAGTTCTTGAATTTGACATAGTGAGTATTGCCTTTTTTCTTAGGCAGGGGGGTGGATCTCAGGGCTGGAGCAGTCTTTTCTGTGTAAACTCTAGTACTAAACCAACAACTTGATATGAAATCCACGTTAGTTAAAATGATCGCTTGTCTATTATTATCTGCTTTTTTGTTGAGCAGCTGCGCTGGTACCAAGATGCACGCCCAAATGCAACACAAAAAACAGGGGCGCATGGTAGGAGGTATTCCTAATCCTGCTCCTATACCCCAGCCCTAAGGCGCCTTATTGCTTTTCCTGACACAACTCTATCAGTACTCCGTTGGTACTTTTGGGATGCAAAAAGCAAATACGCTTGTTATCCGCACCGTCCTTGGGGGTGGTGTGGATGAGCTGAAATCCTTCGCCCACTAGCCGTTCCATCTCAGCCTCTATATCGGCCACCTCAAACGCAATGTGGTGGATACCCTCTCCGCGCTTCTCAATGAACTTGGCAATGGCGCTGTTCTCCTGGGTCGCCTCCAGCAATTCTACCTTGGTTTCTCCTACTTTGAAGAAACTGGTATTGACCCCTTCTGACGCCACTTCTTCTATTTTGTAGGCTTCCTGACCAAACAGTTTGGCAAACAGGTCATTACTTTCCGTTAAACTTTTGACGGCAATGCCGATATGTTCTACCTTAAGCATGTTGTAATTGCGATTTGGACGATAATAGTTCCCTCTCGATAATAAATCGGTGCAAAGTTGCAGAACTTTTCGGTGATGCGAAAAGTTGCCTTTCCTACCGTATCTTTGTAGTGGACACGTAGCGTATGATGGATTCAGGAACGGACGTACATGTAGAGATAGCCCGCATCCAGCGGGAGATCAAGCAGCACCTGGGGCTGAAGAGTAACAACTTGGTGTTTGAGTTTCAAAAACACGAGGGCAAAGTGAAGCTGGATTTGATTACGATCAATCCACGCCACAACCAATCGTTTCTCTTCCACAGTGAGCTGGGCTACGACAAACTGGATGCCCTCAACCGAATGTGGGACTACGTGCAGAGCTACAAGGACAAGGAGAGCAGCTATACCATCCAGTGGACTACGAAGACGGACCGGGAGCTGCATACCTCGTATTTTCGCGCCAAGAATGTGCTGGATGCACTTGATAAGCTATATTTTGGGCGCGACATGAACCAAATAACGGTTTTCTCTGTTGTTTTGAATCCTACGGCATAAGATAGAATACAACCATGATTACGGTAACGGAAAAAGCAAAAGATCAGGTAGGCGTGTTGCGCCAAGAGGAAGGCCACGCCGAGGCGGCCAACTTGCGTGTATCAGTGAAGGGCGGGGGATGTTCCGGTCTGATGTACGATTTGTCGTTTGACGAAGAAATTAAGTCTTCTGATGAGGTTTTTGAAGATCAGGGCTTGAAAATATTGGTAGATAAGAAAAGCATGTTGTACCTTTTGGGAACAACGTTGGATTTTTCCGACGGTCTCAACGGTAAAGGCTTTCAATTCATTAACCCGAATGCTTCCCGCACCTGCGGTTGTGGCGAGAGCTTTGCGGTGTAAGGATATTATCATACCACACCCATTCTTGAGAACCGCCCGAGGGCGGTTTTTTTGTACATGGAAGTTTTTGAGGCGGTGAGTTAGGGGTAAGTAATAAACCTGTGGACTAACAGTTCAATAGGGGAAACGTAGGGGTAATAAGTCAATAACAGAAAATCAGCAGGTCTCTTCGGGATGCCTTTGACGCAGAACTGTAACCCCTACTGATAGAGCAATAGTCTCGTTTTCAGTGATTCTCCACGCCGGTCAATTTACAGAACTAGCCAACTGGTCTTTGTGCAATTCATGGCCTGTAAGAGTCCTTTCCCTTGATGATTTGCCATTTCTTTGAGTTGGTCTACTACTTATACCTTCACCTGAGCAAGGGACAACCCCAATGAATCCTCAATCATCTCCTGGCTCCGAAACCAAAGACGCTCCTGCAACGGCAGGTCGTAGCTGACGGCGGTGGACTGCCGGGGCTTTTGATTGACGAAGTATTTCCCAGAAATGCCTTCGACCTCAGGAGAGGATGCCAGGTATATGGAGGTAGCTGCGCCCCGTTCGGGTGATTTGAAGAAAGGACTCATGAGCCGGTACATGGTCTTGGTGAATCCGGATAAGCCAGCCGTTCGAAGTACCGCCCCGGTGTTGACTGCGCCCGGGTGCAGCGTGTTGATGGTGACGGGACTGCCCTGGAGGTACCGGTCCATGCGGTAGGTGAATAGCACGTTGGCTAGCTTGGATTGGTTGTTGGCCTGGGACATAGAATAGCCCCTGGCCAGGGTGATGTCGTTCCAGTGAATTTTACCTTTGGCATGGTAGGCCCCGCTTACGTCTATGATCCGGCTGGGGCCGTTTTGGGCCAAGTGATCGAGCAGGAGGTGAGTAAGCAAAAAGCGGGAAAGGTAATTGACGGCCCAGGTACGTTCCCACCCGTCTACGGTGCGGTGGCGCTGCGGGGCAAACGTACCGGCATTGAGCACGAGGATGTTAAGCTGGGGGGCTTGAAAGGTGACACGGTCGGCCAGGGCATGTACCTGACTAAGATCGGAAAGGTCGGCAGTGACAAAATCGATGGATTCGTTGCCGGTCGATTTTTTGATGTCGGCCACGGTAGTTTGGCAGCTAGCGGACTTCCGGCCATGTACACATACATGCCAACCTAGCCGGGCCAGGGCCAAAGCGGTGGCCTTGCCGATACCGGCGGTAGCACCGGTGATAAAGGCAGATTGCGTTTTCATAAGGGCGGTTTTGATGGCAAAATACCCTATGCCAGGCACTTAGCATATGGGTGCCATCAGTGCTTCGTCACATTTTGCCACTTACAAAGATTACCCGACCAGTTACGAGGTACTCCCTACCAGTTATGGGCTGGCTATTCATAGGGCGGATGGGAGACGGTAGGTTTGATCTGTCAACACACATTCCGACGTACCTATGAAACACTTGAACATTTTTTGCTTTGTGCTATTGATGGGCAGCTTGGCTTGGCCCGCTCAGGCACAAACCGTAGAAGCACCCCAGCGCCAATTTTGGCACGCAGACGGTCTTCGGATTGATTTCCGAGGTGGAACGCCCGTTTTTGATGCTAATAATCAGACCATTACGTCTTCTTATCCGGAGAGTATTTCGGGCTGGAGCGATGATCAGGGCAACCTTCTTTTTACCATGTTGCGCAGCTATCCGCCGCTGAACATGCCCATCATTCGCAAGTACGTAAACGGCTCTTTTGCGGCTGACGTACCTTTCTGGACCAACACACTTACTTACCCTGATCCGAATACTTACGATTATGCAGACGCTTTGGGTGGTGAGGTGAATGTGATCCCTTTTCCGCACTGTACGGGTAGCAACCCTACGAAGTTTTTGATCATCTACAACCGGGCAGAGGCACTGAACCCACAGTCCAACCGGGTGGAATATGTGGTGTATGACTACCCCACGAATACCATCTCGGCGCCTGTAGTGCTGTCGGTTACTACACCATATTTTGACCAAATGGGCATGGCCGTATCGCGCATGGGTGTAGATGCCAGTGGTTACTACCGCAATATGTACTTCATTGGAGGCAATCAGGTATACCAGTCGCGGATTTCCTTCTCGGGTGTGAATATGGATGTTCTTTCCGTTCAGCAAACGCCCACTTCCCTCTTTACCATTCCGGGGGTAACCCGCCAGCACGTGATAGAGCTGGAACTGAACCATGATGGTGATAAGCTGGCCTGGATTAACGGTGAGCATTCAATAATGCCTCAGAATACGTATGATAATACCGTACGGGTATTGGACTTGAACACGCTCAACTACCAGACCTGGACCTTGGGTGGCCCCGGCTTTGCTTACCTAACCGGTCTGGAGTGGACTCCAGAGGGGGACAAGGTGTTTGTGAACCGCGACGTACCAAGCCTGGCTTTCTTGAGTGGCTTGGCGATGTGGGATGTAACCACTGGCTGGACGGGTTTTAGCTTCTTGAGTCGCCGCTGGACGCACAGCCAGATCGAGCTGGCGCACGACGGCTGGATGTACGTAACGGACGGTACGGACTTGCTCCGTATCAATGCCACTACGGGTGGCCAGGCAGGGGTAATGAGTAGCGGAATACCCCAGACCCCTTACCGGACTTTTAAGCTTGGCTATTCCTACTTCTATGGTAACTATGATGCACCTACGGGTCATGTGAACTACCGCTTGCCCGATCAGGTAGATGGCGAAGTGCAGTACTACAACAACGGCAACGGAAACTTCACCCTGGGCACGTTGAGCACCGGTGGTGGTCCTTTGTGCGACGGTAGCGATATCTACACCATCGGTGCGGATGTGTACCAAGTGGAATTGCAGCTGATTCAGAACGGAAACTTTGGGAATCCGGTGCAGGTAGTGACGCTGACGGGCAACCAGACCTTCGACCTGTCGGAGACTTTGGATCAGATGCAGTGCGGGGTGACCTACCAGATCTTGTACGTATGGAAACCCATCTGCGGCATCAACGGACCGGCTACCAGCCACGGAGCGGTAACCTACTCTTTCTATTTGGTTTGCGAGGATGCTCCGGTGGTAACTACCTCATGCATTACAGGCAAGGCTACGGTGACCAACCCTCCTGTAGGTATCTACGGTATCAACTGGAGAAACAGCAGCGGCGCGGTGATTGCCAGCGGTGTGACCAGCCTGAGTTTGCCTGATGGCAACTACACGGTAGAGTTTGTGCAGAACTGTGTTCGATCTACAGCGTTTACCATGTCTTGCGGAGGTCTTACCCCAGTAAAAGGCCCCTTGGGTATGCGTCCCGGATTGGATGGGGAGATCAACGCGGCGGACCTAAAACTGTACCCTAATCCTGCTAAGGACGAAATTAGCCTGCCCGTAACGCTGGCAGAGGGCGATCAGGCGGTACAAGTGTATGACCTGCACGGCCGTCAGGTTCAGGTGCAACGGATGGGCCGTAAGATATCAGTACGTGGCTGGGAACCCGGAATGTATATTTTCCAGCTGATGCATGCGGACGGTACGGAAAGCCGTGAGCGTGTCATGGTGATAGAATAACCAATAACCCAGATACACATTTGCAACTGGTAAACCCGCTGGCCGTTGGCTGGCGGGTTTCTTTGTCTTTGGGGTTTGCTTGGGAGTAGATGGGGCGATGAGGAGTATTAATAATAAATTACAAACCGTACCGCCCCCAATTGGATTTATATTCTATGAGAGTTTACCCTACAGCCCAGCGACTTTTTCCTGCTTACATCCTTTTGCTTTTTGGTATCCCCATGGGCAGCTGCGATTCGGGTACCATACTGCCCTACTGGAATGTACCCGAACCTTCAGAGTTGAATGATTGCCATGCTGAAACTGCTTGGGACTCCGCGACTATGGCCGAGCAGCTGGTTGGCTCCTGGCAAGGGGTGAAGGGTGTTTGTATCGCGCAGACGGGTACGGGTGGCCCTATTGTAATAGAGACGAGTAAGAACCCCTTTACCTTTTATAGTGACGGCCGCCTGGAACTTACGGACGATGAAGGAGAAACGGTGATGGACCAATGGGTGTTAGACTTCAGTGCTACGGGAGGTAGCTACGTACGCGCTGTTGTTTTGGATTGGTCGTTGGGGCCGCTCCTTTTTTGTGACCGATGGATGCTGGAAAATGGCACCCCCACTGACGGTTGTGATATCTATTATAGGAAACTTCGTTAAGGGTCTGATTGTCCGCCAATACGCCAAACCCTCCTGCTTTTTCAGCTACTTTAGGGTCTAAATGTATATGAAGACCGTACTTCCTTGCCTCCTTCTCCTATTCTCGGTAGTGGGTTGCCAATCCGTAGAGTTGATTCCGGTGGAGGAATTGCAGGATGCCGAAACCATGTGGGACTGCCACGTAGCCTCAGCCTGGGACCATGCCAAGGTGAGTAGCTTGCTTGTGGGAACCTGGCAGGGCCGCTACCAAGATTGCCCTTGGGGAGATTTGCTGCAGGAATCCTCAGAGGATATCACCGTGGTGAACCTCATCTTTACCTCAGACGGTGCCTTTGTGGTAGAGGAAGACGGATCGGAGATTTTTTCTGCTGAGTGGGTCTTGGAGGTGGTACAGGGCAACTCTTTTTACTTGCTTACCGATAAGCCCGGCTGGGACTTGGGCCCCTTGTACATCTGTGACCGTGTGATCCTGGACCACGGTACCCCCTTTGATGGTTGCGATACGTACTACCAGAAGATTTCTAACTAACGGGTTTTTTCTCTAATTTCTTCTTTCGGCTGATGAGGCCGATACCCGCGATGACTATACCCGAGCCGACCCACTGCCAAAAAGTGAGCCGTTCTCCTAAGAAGATGTAGGCCAGGAAAATGGTAGACAGTGGCCCTAGCCCGGCAAATAATGAGAAGGTGGAAGCGCCTAGCTTTTTGATGGCCGCTGAGATAAGGTAGGTAGGCACCACCGTGGCCAGTATACTCATGGCGAAACCCAAACCGTATACCTCTCTTGGGTAGCTGCGCAGGTTGCTACCGTCCGTAAGACCATAGTGGATGAGCACACAGCTACAACTCACAATCATGCAGTAGCTGGTAAAGGCCCCCGTACCGAAGAGTGGCAGCAGCCGCCCACTGCCTACCAGATAGGTAGCGTAGGAAAGGGCGCTACCCAGAATAAGGACCG
>DMST01000413.1 GCA_003454975.1 Cytophagales bacterium
GGCATGCTCATCTCCGGCACCCGCGGTGCCCTGGCCGTACCCGCTGCCGGGGGGCTGGCCTTCCTACTGCTCACCCGCAACCTCAAACTGTTTGCCGTGGGCTTGGTCTTTGGCCTCGTGGTCTTTTGTGGACTCAAGTACACCTACATCGGTCAGGGGGTTCCACAGATTTCGCGCATGCGCACCGCGCTCGATCCCGAAGACGCCAGCTTCCAAACCCGGCTGGAGAACCAGCGCAGCCTGGCTTCCTACCTGGCCTCGCGGCCCATCGGGGGTGGCATCGGCACGGCAGGCTTTTGGGGCTTACGTTTCAGTCCCAACACCTTCCTGGCCCAAACGCCCACCGATAGCTGGTACGTGAAAATATGGGCCGAAACGGGCTGGATTGGGCTCACTCTCTACTTCGGGTGGCTCGGGTTTATGCTCGGCTGGGGGGGCTATGTGCTGTGGCAAACCCCGCGAGGGCCTACCCGGCAGTACCTGCTGGCCCTCTACTGTGGCGTAGTGGGCATCCTGCTCGCCAGCTACGGCAACGGCGTCCTCGGCGCACCGCCCACCGGCCCCCTTATGTATCTCTCATTCGCCTTCCTGTTCATCAACACACGGTGGCAAAAACTAAAGCAAGTATGAAATCATTCAACAACGACTGGCCCTTGGTATCCATTGTTTCTGTCAACTGGAACCAAGAGCAACTCACCCGCGAGATGCTAGATAGCCTCTCCCACGTTACGTATCCCAACTTGGAAGTGATCCTGGTAGACAACGGCTCTACGAAAGGGGACGCCTCCCGGCTCAAGGCAGAGTTTCCCCACATCCGGTTCCTTCGGCTAGAGGAAAACACCGGATTTGCCGGCGGCAACAACGCGGGGTTTCGCATGGCCAACGGCAAGTACGTGCTCCTGCTCAACAACGACACCCTGGTAGATCCCCATTTCTTGCAGCCCATGGTCAACACCCTGGAGTGCGACCCCTGGGTGGGCGTGGTGAGCCCCAAGATCTACTTTGTAGACCACCAAAACACCGTGCAGTACGCAGGCACCTCCGAGATCCACCCCATCACCAGCCGGGGGCAGAAGTACGGCTACCGGCAGCGCGACGGTGAACAATACGCAAAATCGGGAGTCACCGGACTCGCCAACGGGGCCTGCATGCTGGTGCGCAAGCGCATCATCGATACCCTGGGCGGCCTCCCCGAGATCTACTTTCTGTACTACGAGGAGCACGACTTTACGGTGCAGCTACAGCGCCACGGCTACGTGGCCTACTACCAGGCCGATGCCAGCATTTGGCACCGGGGCAGCAGCTCCACCGGCCGGGGCAGCACCCTCAAGGCCTACTTCTACCACCGCAACCGCCTCCTCTTTGTGCGCCGCAACCAGCGCGGAATGCAGTACCTCCTGGCGCTGGCC
The DNA here is from genome assembly GCA_003454975.1 of Cytophagales bacterium. Taxonomy (GTDB): domain Bacteria; phylum Bacteroidota; class Bacteroidia; order Cytophagales; family Cyclobacteriaceae; genus DMST01. The sequence goes on from DMST01000413.1 coordinate 1,410, forward strand.
TACTTGTTTGGCATTGCCTACCCCAAAGCCTTCCTCAGCTATGCCCTATCCCGCCAGTGGGCGCACATCCGAGCCATGGCCAGCGCCCTGGGTTGGCACCTCTCCCGAGCCGACATCCGCCCCATCAACCGGATGTTCGTACCCACAAGGTGAGGAGTTTTGAGTGTGAGCGCGAGTATGGAGTATGAGCAGGAGTGATACTTAATACTGGTTTGAGGGTCCTTTGGCAACCGAAGCCTTTGCGGAGGTTGGTCCCTCGGACCTACCTCCTGTGTGAGCGTCTCGCTCACCCCTCTGGCAACAGGAAGAGCTTTACCAGAACCTAAATTGGGCTCATCATGCCTGAGTGGATCAAAAAAATCATTTGGCCGTGCCTGCCGGGAGCAAAGCATCCTGGCAGTCGCGCTTTCACCACTCGCTCTCCTTTGGGTGGCTTCGAGTTCATTCCCCGGTGACTGAGGCAGTTCACCGAACTGGGACTCGAAGTCCGGGGAATCCACAGCCACCCAAAGGAGGAGCTCAAATAATGGCTCTATCGCTCACGGAAAATCCGCCCTCAACCCTGCCCCTGGGGGTGGTCAGCAACCCTGGTAGGGTAGACTACAAACTACCGCGGGCGTCCCGCCCGTGTCTAAACCACCGAAGGGGCGTCCCGCCCAAGGCCATGGAGTTACTAGCTACCGAGAACCCTGCTCAAGGAGGCAACCTACCCACCACCTGATCCGTAGCGCGCCCGGACTGGGCGTCCCCGAACTAAGTTCCACGCCAGTAAAGCTGTCGCAAGTGGGGTCTAATGGCAAGAAGGACAACCTACCTAGAGGAAATTAGTATATTGAACTATGGCAAAGTTTACCATCACAGTAGAAGGAGATCATCTAGAGCAATTTGTGCGAAATGTGCTCTCTCAGCTAGGCAAGCATCCTGAAGTAGAGTATACCCAAGAAGGTAATCAGTTTTCTTTTAAGACCGCTCAGTCATCAGCCTCGGAAAATTATATGTTGCCGGGCCCGCCTATGAGTTGGGAGGAATTATTAGCGCAATTAAAAAGTTCCGAAACAGAATACGAAGCTGGTGAATTTCTGACCACCGAACAGTTGAAAAAGGATGCCGAATCTTGGTGAGGAATCCTACTCCACGGTGTTGACAAAAACCGCACAAACAAGGTTGAAGGAAATCTATGATTACATCAAGTACGTCAAACTAGAGCCTCTAAGTGCTGATCGGTTACGAGAAGAGCTTATTCTGTACGGAGAGCAGCTAGCTGAGGCCCCTGGTGTATACCCCATTGCCAAGAGCCTTTCCTAACAAAGATTTACTTACCGAACCACTACCTACAAGAAATTTTACCGCTTCATCTTTCGCATTGACGAAAGGAATAAACGTGTCATTATATCCAACCTATTTCACAATAGCCGTGATCCTAGGCAATTGAAATCCGAGTAACCACATGGAATTACCAGCTGGCATATCCCGCCATTTCTATCCTTCCAGTTTGAGAAGTAGTCGTACCTTCTGAATCTGCCACCATACCAAATCCGCACCCCACTCGATGTTTACCCAAGATTTCTTGTAGGGTACACTCTTCCAATTCTGAAGTGCATATTGCAGTCCGCCCCACATCAATCAAAAAGCCAAGGAGACACCCGAATATGGAGTTTGCGTATAGTCTGGAGCTAGAAGAAATCATGGATGCCGAAGAGGCCTATGACCACTACCAGCACCAACGGATCCGGGATAAGACGGCGTTCGAGTGCCCCAACTGTGGGGCGCGGGTGACAACGGTCAACCTGGGCAAGCTGCGGCAGGAGATGAAGCGGGGCGTACACTACCGGCTGGTAGAGCCGCACGCGCCCAACTGCCCCTATTCTGCTGCCAGCACCGCCGGCGCGGGGGAAGGAAAAGGAGAAGCTTCACGGCCCTTCAAATCCGAACGCGTGGATGTATTTCACCTGGAGCGGCCCCAAGCAACGCCCACCCAAAGGAAAGTGAAGCCCAAACCGGAAGCGGAGCCCGCCGAAAAAACTAAGGAGAAGGCGGTAGCCGTCTGGCGGGCCAAGGGGGGTACAGAAAGCCCCCGCAACTACTACAGCATTTCTGGCCTGGTAAGCCGCTACTTTCAGCTAGACCTTGCCTCGGACGAGCCGGACCTCCAAAAGATCAAGCTGGCGAATTGGCCGATTGCGTACCGCGAGTTTTTCTGCCCAGTAAACGAGCAGCCGCTGGACCGGCTTTCGGGGTATCCCCGCATCTATTGGGGCAAGGCCTTCATCAACCAGCTGGCCAACGGGGACTACCAAGCCCGGTTTGCCCAGCACTTGCTGTACCGGGGGGAAGAGATCAAACCCTCGGTGTATCTGCGGGCAGAAAAAATAGAGCAGTCCGGGAAAAGCCACCTGCTCAAAAAGCTGAAAGACTACGCCAAGAGCCACCGGCCGGAGGCTACGGTGTTTGTGTACAGCAAACCGTACTACAACAAAGGCTACATCAACCTTAACCTGGCCAACTTTGATTTCTTCGACCTGCGGGAGGTGGAGGAGTAGCGGCGAGGATTTTTTCTTCTCCCCGCAGTACTTGGGCTAACCCAGGGCCTGCGGCCGGCTGGGAATTCGCCGGACGACGGGGTTTCCCTCCTTACTCAAAACGGTCCTATCTATCCCTCCTTTTTTGTATACTGGGTCGTATTCTAATCCGCAGTACTACGCATGTCCTCTACCCCTTCCCCACCCGATGCCCTGATCGTTGATTTTACGGGCGGCAAAAACCTCAAGCTTGACCTGATAGGTGCCTTCAAAGGCCTCTTTGGCGTATTGGCCGCCAAGGCGGCTCCCACTCCGGCTAAATGGGCCAAGGCTGGACAAAGTGCCATGGGCGTGCTGAAGGCAGTAAAGATTGAGCAAAGCGCAGAGGGACTGGCTTACGAGTTGATCTACAAGGCTACGCTGCATGCCCTACAGCAGGTACTAGAGGAATATCAGGAAACCTTTCCTCAGGGAGATATATCTCCTTCGGCGTTTGCGGAGGGCCTGGCCGAAGCGCTGAAAGGAGTAAAGCTAGAAATCACCGCTGATTTCTTTGCTCAGCCGGACCAGCTCAGCGGCATAGCCGAGGTGGAAGCCGCCCTAATGGACTGGCTAGCGCAAGTGGAGGTATCCGAGGACATGCAGGCACGCATAGGGGTTGCTTTTCGGAAGCAATTTGTAAGTTCTCTTGCCTCCGTTTGGGTTAAGGGACAGAGCAAGTTCGATCCCATTGAGGCCTATTTCAAGCATCCTTTCCAGGAGGTTTGGGTCCGGCAACGCTATGAAGCCCGGTTGGCTCAACTCTACCAAGAGAAGGTATGGCAACACGAGACCATGCAGCTCAACCATCTTTACGTAGCACCGGACTTTAGGACCTACGTGGGCTGCTTCAACGAAAAGGACGAGCGGGTAGTGAATTTCAAAGAGCACCAAATACTCCGAAATGAAGAACCCTTTATCGGCCATGGCAGAAAATATACTGGGAATCTTCATGACTACGTAAAGGACTGGTTGCAGGGAGGCAATCCTTTGGATCAGAAATACCCAGACGGCCGCATCTTCCTTTTGCTCGGCTATCCGGGGCAGGGCAAGTCCTCCTTCTGCGCTCGCTTGCTACACGATGTGCTCACCCAGGGCTGGACCGCCCAGCGGGTGTTCTTTGTCAAGCTGCGCGACCTGCGCAACGTAAAGAACCTGCTGCAAGACCCCTTGGATACCTTGGTTACGTATTTGAAAGAAGAAGATCTGTTGTTTGAGGGGGAAGTGGACATCAAAACCCTCAAGCAAGCGGTGCTGATTCTGGACGGCTTGGACGAGCTCTTTATGAAAGAGGGCCTCACCAAGGGCAACATCGAGGAGTTTTGCCGGGAACTGGGACAGATCAGCAGTGGGGCACCTGAGATGCGAGTGGTACTCACCTCCCGCTACGGCTACGTCAACCTGCAAAGCCTCAAACCCCAACAGTTTACCATCCACCGGCTGCAAGCTTTCACCCTGGAACAGCAAAAAACCTGGCTGCGGCGCTTCAAAGCTTTTGTCAAACTCAAAAACTTCAAGCTCAAAGACTTGGTGGAAATTCAGCGAGAAGAATCTCCGCACCACCATTTGGCCGAGCTAGTGAACCAACCCATTTTGCTCTACATGCTGGCCGAGGTAGATACCAACCTAAGCGAAGCCCCTAACAAAAGTGCCTTGTACGAGAAACTGTTTGAGACCCTGCTGGAAAGGAAATGGGCGACCGACGGAACCTTGGCAGCGCACACGGATCTTAAGACGCACCATCTCAAAGATTTTCTGGCCTTTATTGCCCTCAAAATCTACCAAAGCCCCTTTGAGTACATTCGGAGCCATGAGCTAGAGGCTTTCCCGGAAGCCCAAAGCTTTATGAAAAAGCGGATGACTGGGCTGGACACCAAAAATGTACTCAGCGCCCTGATGATGTCCTTCTACATGCGGCAGGTAGCGCAGCGGGACCGCCGACAGCAGCAAGAGGACGAAAACTACGCCCTGGAGTTCTTGCACAAGTCCTTGCAAGAGCATTTGGTGGCCGGCCGCATCTGGAAAGCATTTCAAGACTTGAAAGAAAAAGACGGGTACGGAGAAGTAAAAGAAAAAAGCCCCGAGGAAGTTCTGGCCAAACTGTATCCGGTTTTGGCCCCCAAAGCCCTTAGCGAAGAAGTACGCGAACATCTGCTGGACTTAATTGCTTTGGCCGAACAAACCCAAAAAGACGAACTCTTTACTATTATGGTGGATGGCTTGGAGAAGCTGGTGCTCAGGGATTTTGTACTACCCGAACAACTCAATCTGGGTAGTGATCCTCCTCCGGTTCAGCAAGCCCTACAGGTATTCTACGGCTACTGGACGGTACTGTCTCACCTAAGCCCGATGCAGGAAACGGGGGCGCTGACCCCGCTGGATGCCGATATACTGCCTACCGAGGCTTTGCGCGCACGGTTTTTCTATCTGTTGGTGTGCTTTCAGCAGCCGCCGCCTGCC
>DMST01000155.1:0-2977 GCA_003454975.1 Cytophagales bacterium
GAGCTTTCGGTGGGAGGGAAGGCGGGCTTGCAAGGCCGCCAGCTGGCGCCATTTTTCCTGCCATTGTACGGTGGCGTCCTGGGGCCCCTTGTTGGCGTAGTGGTACGCAATCAGATCCAGCAGTTCCTCCTCCGGTTGGGCCAGGTAGCGGTTGAGGAAGAACGCCATCGAGTAATCTACCTCCGGTAGGTAGTACCGGGTTCCTTGGCCTATCAGGTATTCGAGCAGCACGTAGTCTGCCTCTTGTGGGGCCGCCGAGCCGTGGATAAAGCCGAAAAACACCGCCTGATATTCGGCTAAGCTTGGGTCGGTGAACCCCGTTAGAAAGGCATCTTCCTCATAGGAGGTAGCGTGTTGTTGTACGTAACGCTTCAGAGAAAGGGACTGTGCGGTGGCCGGTCCGTGGAGTAAAGCCAATAGGCTCAGGATCAATAGTGGGGTGCGTTGCATTTTCATTTGCCATTTTTGATGTACCCCCAACTAACTGCACCCGGTGGGCTGCTTCAAATAACATCGACCACCCGCACGTTTTCTGCTACTTTCGGTGGTTTCCGTGGATATTACCGAATGTCCTACCCAAACGGCGTTTGGTCAGGCATACCGTGCCGATGGTCGGTAATACTTTCTCCTCTAGGGCAAATGCACCATCTTCAGGCCATGACTACCGTAGACAAACTGCTTTCGCGTCGTTGGTTGCTCAATGTGCTGTTTTGGCTCGGCTATGCGGTGATTCCCTTTCTGATCAACTGGGGCAAGTTTGGCTCACAGGCCAATATGCTCACTGACCTTCAGTACTATCTGGAATGTGCGGCGTTAGGCTACGTGCATAACCTGGTGCTCATGCCTTTTTTCTTTGACCGCAAGCGGTATTGGCAATACGTTCTATTGGTATTAGGCTCCGTAGTGGGGCTCGTATTCCTTTCTGAGATTATTACTACGGTACTGAGTCCTGGATACCCTGCCAACTACCTGAGTAGGATGTACGCTGGTTTCGATTTTGCCATGTTTCTGGTGGCCTTTGCGTGTGGCCTTATTTTGCAGCGGTACTTCCGGCAGAACCAGGCCCTTAAACAAGCGGAGGCTCTCCGGCTGAAAACAGAGTTGGACTTTTTGCGGGCCCAGATCAATCCTCATTTGCTGTTCAATACGCTCAACACCCTCTATTCGCATAGTTTGCAGGGGGATCCGGGTACGCCCCAAATGATCCTCAAGCTATCGGAGCTGATGCGGTATATGCTTTACGAGGCACAAGAGGCGCAGGTCCTGCTGGATCAGGAGATTCAATTTTTAGAGAACTACATCAGCCTGCAGCAGCTTCGGCTGGGAGACCGTGGGCAGGTGACTATAACCCTACCGGAGAAGAACCCCATGGTTTGGATTTGCCCCATGCTGCTGATTCCTTTGGTGGAAAACGCTTTCAAATACAGCATGGATACCCTGGACCAAGCAGTTTCCATTTCCATACAGGGTACATTATCCGGCCCCCACCTTCAATTCAAGGTGAGCAATAATTACCAGCGGTTGCCCAAACCACCCTTGGCTACGGGAGGCATCGGATTGCACAACACCCAGCAGCGGCTGGAAAAACTATATCCTCACCGGCATACCTTGCAGGTAGAGGATACAGGAACGCTATTTACCGTCCACTTATCCGTAACTCTGGATGATCAAGTGCCTCATCATTGAAGACGAACGCCCGGCACAAATCGTGCTGGAAACGTACCTGGCCGATGCGCCGGGCCTGCAGCACGTAGGCACCTGCACCAGTGCGCTGGAGGCCATGTCTCTGCTCAGTGCCCAACCGGTGGATCTTATTTTTCTGGATATTCATTTGCCCAAACTGGACGGGCTCAGTTTTTTGCGGTCCTTGCCCCATGCCCCACAGGTTATCATAACTTCGGCATACGCCAACTATGCTTTGGAAGGGTTCGAGTTGTCGGTGGTCGATTACCTGCTCAAGCCATTCTCCTTCGAGCGGTTTGTGGCCGCCATCCAGAAAGTAAACCGGCCCACTGGCACCCAGCCTACGGTGGCTGGTGCTGTGGTAGAACCCTCCGCCCAGGGGCCACCGGCCATTTTTGTGAAAACGGGTCGCGATTATCGGAAAGTACCCTTGCAGGATATCCTTTATCTAAAAGCGGAGCGGGATTTCGTGAAGATCTTCACGAAGGAGCAGTACTACATGGAGCTGCAAAATCTGAAGTACTACGAGCAACGGCTACCGGACAACTTCCTGCGAATCCATAAGTCATACGTCGCCAATCTGGATCCCATCTTGGGTTTGGTCGGTAACCAGATGCAGTATGAATCGGGCCTGATCCCCATTGGGCGAAGCTACCGCCCTGCGGTGTTGAAAAAACTAGGCCTTAGCTAAAGGGCTCTTTTGTGTAGCCCCACTTACACGAGAGCCCACTAAATAGTCGCAAATTCTACGCTGTGTACCATGGGCAGGCTGTGGTTGAGCAGATCCCAGCTGTCGCCACCGTCTTCCGAGAGATACACGTTGCCGGTGGTGGTGCCAAAGGCCAGCGGGTCACCGGACACGTCCAGGGCATGGCGGTAGGTGATATCAAAGGCGGAACCCTGCGGTAGCCCTTGGCGAAGTGCTTGCCAGGTTTTGCCACCGTCCTCGGTGCGGCACACAAATAGGGAATTGTCTATGGCTACACGCATAATGTCGCTAACCCCGGGTACCACCCAGGCTACTTCGGGGTTGGTTTCGTGGGCTGCAATGGCAAAGCCAAAGTTGGCCGGGCCTTCCGGCTCGGATACGTCCATCCAGTCGGCACCGCCGTTGGTACTGCGGAAAATGCCGCAGTGATTTTGTTGCCACATCACCTGCCGGTCAGCCGGGCACCACACAATCATATGCGGGTCTTGGCCCACCTCCGAGCTAGGGTCGGGGAGGAAATCGGCCCGCAGGCCGCGGTTTCGCGGGTGCCAGGTGGCGCCCCCATCGGTAGTCTCGAACATACCC
>DMST01000155.1:3035-13441 GCA_003454975.1 Cytophagales bacterium
AGGTTGGCATCGTCAGGATCGAGCAGAATGGAGTGGATACCGGCATGGTCGCGGCCGCCACCAAACCACTGCGGGCGCGTGGGGTTGTTCCAGAGGGGCTCGTTGAGCTGGAAGGAATTCCCGTTATCGGTACTGCGAAACAGGCCCCCGGGTTCGGTGCCGATGAAGACCTCACCTGCCCGCTCGGTACCACCCGCTGCGAAGGCCCATAGGTAGCGAGTAGCCGCCGGCACGCCTTCCTTTACCTCAGTGCCTTCCGGGTACTTGGGGGCTTCTAGCTCTTCCCAGTCCGTACCGTTGGGGGAGCGGTGCACCTTGCAGCCCCAGTGGCCGTGATCGAGCAGGGCCCAGTGAGTGCCCGTAACGGGATCATAGGTGGCAATGGTGACCGGAACGCCCAGAAACTGGACGTCCGAATAAGCCCACTGGCCGGAACCGTTCCGGCGGTAGGTGATCAGCCCCTTGCGGGTGCCGATAAGAAGGGTGTTGTGCGTGCTCATGTTTAAAAAATGCGGATGCCTTAATTTGATATTGTCCTAATAGAAAATGTGTGACGGTCAGTCCTGACTGGCCTTCTCAACCTTACCTAAGAATCATACGCCCATCCTGGGTATACTCATTCCCTACATTCAAAACAGTGATTACCCACCTGAAAGGGCCTGCATGATGTAGACTTCGTCTTGGGCAGTAAGCGCATCGGACAGGCCGATGCGGTCGGCGATGAGGGTATTGCCCACAAATACATTGACGTGCTTGCGGAGCTGCCCTTGGTCATCCACGAGATAGTCGCGCAGGCCCAGGTGCTTTGCCTCCACGGCGTGGATGAGCTCGGCCACGGTATGGGCTTCCACCTCGAAGGGTACCAGATCCGGGTAGAATCGCTTGAGGTTGGCAGTAAAATGGACGGTAGGCATGGGTATGGGTTAAAGTGTGAGAATTTACTGAAATGCTAGGAGTGGGGCAATGTGTTTGCCATGAAATAGGGGTGCAAGGGGCCGATGGTTTGTGTGGGGCCAGCTTGGGAGTGCCATGCTTTGGAATAGTGCAAGAAAACTCCGTAGGGTGAAGCACCCTACGGAGTATACGGTGATAGCTATAAAAAAGAAGGTTTTACCGGATGATCAGCCGGCCTCGCTCGGAGTAACCGCCGACATCCAGGAGGTAGATGTACATATAGTCAGATGGGTTGCCTGCTGGCATAAATAATTTCTCGTTATTCAAGTAGCCACACCAGGGCGTTAACATGGTTTCCATCAGTGGAAGATTGAGTAGGGCTAAAAAGTAAAAATTCTGGTTGGCTATTGGGGGTAATTGCTCTCCTGGTTGTATACCTCATAATGCAGAGATCAAAACTTGGATTTTCTGCGTACATAATCACGACAACCGACCAATACATGACAAGACAGGAATTTCTTCGCCGAACAGCGGCTTTGGGCCTGGGTGCCCCGTTTTTAGGATCATTGCTTTCTTCCTGCGCGGAGGACGGGATTTTTAATCCTGAGTTTACCACCAACTTTAGCGGCCGGGTACTCATCATCGGTGCCGGTTCTGCTGGGCTTCATGCTGGGTTTGCATTGCGGCAGTTTGGCATCGATTTCCAGATACTGGAAGCCAGCAATCGCTTTGGCGGTCGGGTAAAGAAAACCGACGATTTCGCTGATTTTCCTATCGATCTGGGGGCGGAATGGATTCATACCGATCCTAGTGTTATGTCACGGTTGAGTGGGGATGGCAGTACCGCGGATTCGGATGTAGAAACCATTCGCTACCGTCCACAATCATATTTCCTTTGGGACGGTGAGGAACTCAGAAAACGAGACATCCTACGGCATTTTTATGCCGAATATAAATTCAAGTCTACTACTTGGTACGATTACCTGGAGCAATACATTGTGCCCCAAGTACGGGATCGCATCACGTACGAAAGTCCCATTACGGCAGTAGACTACTCTGGCGATGGGGTAGTGGTGACTACCCTCGCGGGTGAAACCTATGAGGCCGACCGGGTGATTTTGACGGTGCCACTCACGCAGCTGAAGCAAAGCGCTATTCAGTTTACGCCGGCATTGCCCACCGGTAAAGTATCGGCTTTGGATCAAGTAGAGATGCCCGATGGCCTTAAAATCTTCGTGCAATTTAGGGAGCAGTTCTACCCGGATATGACCATAGATGGTACGCTGCCGGAATACTTGACCGAGGAGGACGGTGATAAGGCCATCTATAATGCGGCCTTTGGCAAGGATACCTCCGATCATGTGCTGGCGCTATTTTGCGTAGGGGCGCATGCGTCAGAATACGTTGAACAGGGTTCGGACGATGCCATTTTTGAGTACTTCATGGCCGAATTGGATGAAATGTATGATGGAGCGGCCAGTGAAAACTACATGAGCCATGTGGTGCAAAACTGGACGGCCGAGGCGTACATTGGTGGGTCCTACGCGCACTATCAGGACTACTCGGCGCAGCCTACTCTGGGTGAGCCGGTAGACGGCAAGGTCTACTTTGCGGGAGAGGCTTACTCCCAGTCAGACCAAAGTACGGTGCATGGGGCCGGACTAAGCGCCTATGAGGCGGTAGAGGCTATTCTGTCTTAAGTAAGCAATGGTGTATGGGTTTTGTAGCACCACCCACCTCAGCATCAGGAGGAAACAAACAAAGGAGGCAAATTTCGCCTCCTCTATCCTGTCTGGTTGCTTGTATGTGGGTTTAATTATGCACCTGATTTCTCCATGAGTCTGCGCGGATCTTGCAGCACTCCAACCAAAATTTCGTTGGGATTTTTGGTGTTTGAAGCCTCGAAGTAGGATTGGGTCATTAAATCCAGCTGGTAATCATGCCGGTAGGCATTTTTGGCATTGGGCAAAAGCCTACTTACCCTGTAAAAAGCAAAGTCATCGGGTGTGTATTGCGCCACCCGTGTTGCGTCTACTTGCAGGCCATCTACCCATATGCCATACCGATTGCTGCTGCTCCATTCTGCCCATTGACTAGGGGAAGGTACCCGTTTTTCAAGGGCAAGGTCCTTCCGCCGGTAGGGCTTCACTCGCTGGTTGGCTTGTTGCTCAGGAGCCATTTGCTGGTATAATGTGTACAATTTCTGTTTGTCCGATTCGGAAAAGTGCTGCCCTTTGGTCTTGGGCCAGAACTCTTCGTCCAGGTACTGGTCTACAATCTCATCAAACTGGTTTTGCAACTCCTCTGCCGATAAGGGAGCGGGGACTTCTTCGGCGGGAGTTTCTTCCGTAATCGGGGAGGCTTCGTCTACTTCGTGTGGATTCTGCGTAGGTTGGTGCTGACACTGAGCAAAGCCTAAAAGAGCCAATACAAGGAGCGTTCCGGTATACCACTGTTTGCCAGACCGACGATAGGGTAAAAAACGGTTTGTTGTCATATGATTTCTTTTGTGGGTTTCTGAGGAAAGGATGTGGTTAGATAAGGAAGGTGAAAATCACCTTCCCTATACTCCTTGGTTCATTCTTATATGTGGGTTTAATTATGCTCTTGGTACTACCATCCTACTTGTGGAGGGTGGTTTGAGGGTGAGTTGAACCGCATCAGGATTGGATGGGTAAGTCTCCTCAAAATATTCCTTCGTCATCAGGTCCACCTGGAACTCATGATCGCCGTAGTTTTTGGCGGTGGGATGAAGCAGGCTCACAAAGAATTGGGCGAAATCTGATGGTTGGTAACGGCGCAATTGGGTGTTATCGATTCTTTTATTGTCTACCCATATACCGTATCTATCGGCCACTTGCCATTTTTTTAGTTGATCCGGGGTAGGGCTAGCACATGCGGGAATGACATCCTTCCGCCGATAGGCACCTACTATTTGGCGGGCTTGCTGTGCCGAATCCATTTGCTGAAACAAGACCAATAATTGCAGTTGATCCTCTTCAGCTATTCCTTCGGCTTGAATCATAGGCCAGGTTTCTTCTTTCCAGTACTTACTCAGAATGCCATCGTACTCATTTTGCAGCTGGCCAGGAGTATAGGCCGGGTTGGTTTGTGGCATGGGGCCAATGGGGCCATCCTGGATATCAGTCTCTGGAGGAATAGAAGTAGCAAGGGGTGCCGCCTGGAAGTTGGCAAACAAGAGCACGGCCACCAGAGCTACGGGTAACAAGCTAATCTGTTTCCGCCGTTTTCTGCCCGAAGGGGTACGTTTGTTCATCATATCCAAGCGCTTGTGGGTGGCCTGGAAATGAAAGGGGCTAGTCAAGGCCGACCGTGATTGCACCATCCGGTTAGCAATTTCGTCCAGAATCAGATGTCGGTACCGCTTCGTAGAAATGTTCTGCTGCAAAGCACTGGCATCGGCCAGAAATTCATGGTTGAGCCGGGCGCTACGCAGGTACAGAAACCAGACTGGGTTGAACCAAAAGAGAGCCTGTAAGCACCGTAGCCAGTGAATGTCCAAGGTGTGGTACTGCAGAGCATGGGCTTGCTCGTGGGGCAAAATAGCCTCTTCCAAGGAACCTTCTCGGTAGGCCTTTTCTGACACAAAAATGTACCGCAGGTAGGTGAAGGGGGAGATATCCGGATCACATAGAACTAGGGTGGAGCCACCTAGGTTAACCCTTGGGTTCTTCTTCGCCCGAGACCTAAAGCGGAAATGCCCCATCCAGGAAAAGATGAGCAGGACTGCAGATATCAACCCATAGCCAACACCCAAGATCAACTCCCAGGGTGTGGAGGTTTTTTCCACAGGAACAAGATGGGTTTGAGAGGTGGAAGCATAGGGCTCCACTAGGGTATAGGTGGGTGCTGCGACAAGGGTCTCTTGTGTAGGTACCCAGGAAGGGGCGGGTGTTAGGTTGAAGAACGCTGGGGCCTCTAGGGTGAGAAGGGGTGCCAAAAGAGCCAGTAGGGGAGTCACCAAAAGGTAGAATCGGTTGAACCGAAACATGGCCTCGGATTGTAGCCAATACCGATAGATACCCCAGAAAAGCGCAGAGAGGAGAATTAATTTTATGGCGTAGCTGATCATGACTTTTTGGTCTTTTCCATTTCCTCGTCTACCATGTTGCGTAGTGCTTCCAACTCCTCATAGCTGAGCTTTGAGTTCTGCGTAAAAAAGGAGGCGAATTTTAAGCTGGAGTTGTCAAAGAAGTTGCGGATGAGCCCGCCAATATGGCTGGAGAAGTACACCTTCTTCTCTACCAGTGGGTAGTACTCGCGAGAGTTGCCGTGTAGGGTGTACCCAACGAACTCTTTCTCTTGCAGTCGCTTGAGTAGCGTGGCAATAGTAGTCTTCGCTGGCTTAGGATCAGGGTAGGCCGCCAGGAGGTCTTTCATGTACACCTTGCGGTGTTTCCAGACTAGCTTCATGAGGGCTTCTTCTGCTTTGGTGAGTTCCATGTTCTACAAGACTAGATTTTGTTCTACAATTATAGAACATTGAAGCGTAAAAACGCAAGAGTCAAGAAAATTTTAGTAAGGCAAAAATGATAAGTTGTTGATATACAGGGGCTATAATTAGCAGTCCATGTCCTGGCCTTCTCGTGCCATTGCTAGTGCCTGCTCAATAAAAGTCTCCAGTCCTGTGCCTAGTACAGCATTCTTCTTCTTGATGCGGATGCACCCCTTGCCCATATCTAGTCCGGCAAGTAGCTGTCGGTCTGGGTCTATTTTATTAATGGTACCCACGTATAGTCCCACGTAGCTTTTCTGAGCATTAAGGTGAAACACCGGATGGCCGGCTTCGGTGTAACTCAGCATTTTGTACTGGATAGCTTCTTCCAATTGGGTGCCTTTCTCTTGAATCAAACTTCTTATCTCTAGCAGTTTTTCTTTACGCCAGTCGGCGTCCAGGGCATCCAGATATTCGGTGGGGGTGGCTACATCGTATTGCATGGCAAGAGGGATTAGGAACATTTAAGGTAGCTAAACTCCCCCTGCCAGTCAACGCACAGCGGTTTATGCGGCCGAGCTATTTCGTTTGGCCCAATAGGCCACGTGAAGTTTCCGATAGAGCCAGGAGCCAAGGATGAAATACATTACCCCCACAAAGGCACCGCCTACGAACATGCCCTGCTCCGAGATGCCCGATACGCCGTATTTGTATAAAAACAGGCCCAATGAAATACCAAAGTTGATGATAGCGTATCCAATATTGGCCCGGTTACCAAAACCCAAGCCGCTAAACATGCGGCCCTTCCAGATGCCCAATACCCAATGAGGAAGTGCATTTACCAATGTAAGTCCGATGAAAAAGTCGATGATATCCATGATAAGAGGATTTAAATGAGGTTTAGGACGAATGTACTAGATTGAAATCTATAGGACAAGCGTCCTAATCAATTTTTTGGACGATCGTCCTAATTTGATACATTTGGGTTATGAAGACGCGCGATAGGATACTGGATGCGGCCCGGCAGTTGTTTAATCGGGAAGGGGTGACAGGGGTAAGCATGCGAGACATTGCCGGACAGTTGGAGATGAGCGTGGGCAACCTTTGGTACCACTTCAAAACCAAAGACCTGATTGTGGCAGAGCTGTACCAGCAGCTGATGGGGGAAATGTTCGCTCAGGTACAACAAATTCCCCCAGAACGGGATAGTATCGTGTCTTTATTGGAGTCGCACCGGCTCATGTTTGCCGTGCAGTACCGGTTCAAATTCTTCTACCTCAACTTGTACGATGTCCTGGACCAACACCCTGCCGTAAAGGAGCTTTATGTGCAGTTTAGTCAGCAGAATAGGGAAGTAGCCAAGGGATTTCTGCAGGAATACGAGCAGTCGGAAGTATTTGCCCGCTCTCTTTCCGAGCGCGAGCGCCATCAATTGATTACGAGCGGGCAGATGCTCAACAACACCTGGGCCATCGATGCGGAGCTTTTCTATGCCGGTGACCCCAAGGGCAAGCTGCTGCACTACATGCAGATTTGCTGTCAACTCTTTTACCCATACCTTGCTGGTAAGGCTCAAAAGGAGTATGATGCCTATTTCGAAGCCTTGGAAAATGATGAATCTTGACGAGAAATATTTCTATGCCTCATTTCGGTACAACAAGAACAGCCCCGAAGATTTCGGTTTATCGCCTCTTCCGGACACCGGACTGTTTGTAGACTCCCAGGGCTGCCAATGGAAGCAGGAGCCAATGTGGGACGAGGGTTGGGGCGATGAATATGGCTTTGTGCGGCAGCCCGCTGCGGATGCCAAAGGTCTCTGGAAATTACTTATTGAATCTCCTCATTACGAAAACCAGAGAGGGGGCGCCGAATTTCTCGCGCGGTTATATCCTGAAGAGTTAAAAGCACAGCTTACATCTCTTTTTCAACGAGAGAAGAAAAAACTAGGCCGGGATCTCAGTAAACGGTTGGCTAAAATTGAATCGCTTAAAACCGGCACCAATGGAAGTGATGTGCTAGGTAAAAGCATCGCCGAAATCAATAAGGATCACGAAGATTGGAAATTACTCAAGCAGGAATTTGAGAAACGGAGATCCAAGTCCCTGTTTAGATGGAGGTAAATGAAGGAAACAGCCGGTAGGGGCATTTCCGAAGAAAGACCTCGCTAAACCGTATTCTCTTTTGGGCTGCGGGATAGGCGCTTAAGACCGAACAGGAAACGGATAAGGTTGTTGGTTCGGATGACATGGCATAGCAGGAGTGAAGCTGGTAAGGCAGTGAATACCACGAGCAAGAATTTCAGATACAAGTTCATCGGAAGAATGACGATGTAGTAGCCAAACACAATGATGAGTGTCTGGTGTAAAACATAAATTGGTAAGATGCTGATATTGGCCGGGACGAGCAGGCGGTGATTAAAATCCAGGGTACGGGCAAACAGCCCTACGAAGAATAGTACCCAACTCACGGAGATGGTAGCTGCTAGTACACTCAGCCCCAGATGGAGTAGCGAATAGGAAGGAAACAAATAGGCTAGCATGATGTGGTCGCCCTGAGCCACCAAATAAAGAAACGTAATGGAGCTTACGACTCCGGCATTGAGCAGGAGCCAGGTTCTCTTTTTTATGATTTCCAATAACCCAGGGTGCTGCATGAAGACGAACCCGTATAGAAATGGGCAAAGGTATATCAGGAAATCCGCCCAGTCGGTATAGGCACTGAAAACGGGCTTGAGTAGTAATCGGAAAAGAAACAGAGGTAAAATCAGGGCGAAGACTCCAAATTTTCTATCCATTATGTACTGCAGCCAAGCCAGATCCACTTTTCCTTGCTGAATCCGTCGGAGCAAAGGCAAACTGATTAAGGTCATTACGAACAGGAAGGGCAAAAACCAGAGATGAGTGCCCAGGTGCCCAAACCACAACAGCAGGCTGGTTCCCATGGTGTTCCCCAGCTGCCAGGCAGGATAGAGGGTCAAAAACTCTAGGTAGCTGCCCTCAAATCCTTGAAACTGGATCCATTCATAAAACCGTTGGGGAGGAATGATGATGAGGATACCAAACAGGTAGGGGACTAAAAGTCGCTTCACGCGGTCTCGCAAAAAGGCCCTTTTGCGTGAGCGCAGCGCTAGCCAGGTACCCGCCCCGGATACAAAGAAGATCAGGTACATGCGCCAGCCGTGAGCAAATATGGTGAGTACGTCAAAGAAAGTACTCTGTTCTGCATTCTTCAGGTGCCACTCCATGTGGTCAAAGGGTCGCCAGGAGTGGAAGAGAAACAGTAAGCCAAAGGCCATCACTCGAAGCCAATCTAGGTAATATATTCTTTTATATTGGGTATCACTGCGCAACGTCTGGGGTTTGAAGTCATTCATGCCACAAACCAACCGTACAGAGGATTCAAAATCGTCCAATCCTATACGTCTGGACGTTTCCCTGTGAGTTTAGTCCCCTTCCTCGGCATCCGGACTGTTCGATGCTGTTTACCTTTTGAAGGCCACAGAATCAGGCCCCCTTTGCTTTTTTAAACTGAGAAGGCGTCAGGCCCGTCATTTTCTTGAAGATATGGTTGAAGCTACTTTTGGAGTTGAAGCCGCACGCATAGGCCAAGCCCAGGAGTGTTAAGTGTTGGTTGGCCGGGTCTTGAAGCTTCTCCTTCATTAAGGCCACTCGGTATCCGTTTATGAAATCGAAGAAATTTTTGCCCAATTGGCTATTGATGACTTGGGATAGGTGATTTGCCGATATCCCGAGTTCTTCTGCTACCTGTGTTAGTGAAAGTTTGCCATCCAGATAGGGTTTTTCTTCCTCCATGTAGCTTAGTAAGGCTTCCAAAAGCTGTTTCGAAGCCTGATCCGTCAAGCTGGATTTTAGGTATTGGGTAGGAGTCGCTTCAGGTTCTAAAGAGGTTTCTTCCTTTGGGGGGTGAATAGCCGGTTTCGGTTTTCCTTCCGTTGCGGGGCTGAAAATGATTTGCTGTTTTATGCCATAGTACCCATTCGCAAATATGGTCACGGTGACCGTGAGGTAAATGATATTATCTCCCCATCGCCAGGGAATCCAGGTATTCCAATTG
This sequence comes from Cytophagales bacterium, assembly GCA_003454975.1. Classification (GTDB taxonomy): domain Bacteria; phylum Bacteroidota; class Bacteroidia; order Cytophagales; family Cyclobacteriaceae; genus DMST01. The sequence continues at coordinate 12,460 of DMST01000155.1, forward strand.
GAAAGGATGTTCATCACAATCACCGTTACCCAAATAAGGACCGACATCCGAATAAGATTCCGAATCCATCGGAGATCGATGTTTTCGGTATAAGAGAAGTAGTGATGGATGCGTTCCCCGTGCTTTCTTAAAAGTATCAGCGCCGCCATCAGGTACATGGGGCCAATCACAATGCGTATTTGTTCAAAGAGAAAGAAAAGCGGATCTCTACCGTCCTCAATGTGCGTGATGGTAGCTCGGGTAGTATTTTCCGGACTTACGAACATTTTGATGCAAACTAATACGGTGAAGGCCATATAAGGCAGTGCATGTAATACAAAGCTGGGCCGGATTCTGGGGTCTCTTTTTGTGTAGGCTAGCACGTACAGGAGCGTGATGGGCCCAACCAGCATCGGCAAACTGGTGTTCAGGCTCCAGAAAAGGGGATACTGATCTTCAATACCCATTACTTCCAAACTGTAGGCTGCTAGTAGAATGGTAAGCAAAAGAAACCAAGTAAGCATCACATAATCACCGAAGGATTTGCTACTCTTGTTCCATAGAAGGCCTGAAAAAAAAAAGCCTTGAACGGCTCCGATGATGTATAGGATCTCGATACTCAAGCGCGTAGAGTGGTCTGCTCAACCAATATTAGGGATTCTTTGAGTTTGCCAGGGTAGCATACACTATTCCTTTTCCAGCCGGTTGTATTCTTTCATAATTCGCAACACCTCCTCCGTGGGCAGAGCCTCCATAGTACCCCGGTGTCCTTCTACTGTTTCAGCGGCCCACAGGGAGTTGATAATGGCTTCCTCAGTAGCCTCGATGGTCGCCATAAATAGCGGTGACATAGCATCGTTGTGTAGTAGGGTAGGCGAGTAGGTTGGCTCCTCCATGTTGTGAGGTACCCGCACGCTCTCGGCAGTAGATACAGCAATTACATAGTCGCCACTGCCGTTAGAGGCAATGCCGCCCGTCCGAGCCAGACCCATAAAGGCCCGCT